>CAVBFA010000006.1:17578-44748 GCA_963594595.1 Oscillibacter sp.
GTCGTCGAGCGTAAGGACATATTTAGGATACTGGTCGTTTATTTTCTTCAGCGAAGCAAGTTCACGAGCCAGCGTAGCCTCATCACGCACGGTCGCCGCAACCTGATAATATGTAATTCCCCGTTCACCAATTGCCACGAAATCAACCTCCTGGTCGTCAGTCTTGCCGACATACACCTGGTTACGGCGATGTAGCAATTCGATATAGACCACGTTTTCAAGCACACGCTCCACATCATAGGAACGCGACCCAAGAAGCATCCTACGCAGACCCACATCCACGAGATAATACTTGCCAAGGGTTTTCAGAAGTTGCTTGCCTTTTATATTATAGCGTTTTGCTTCATAAACGAAAAAGGACTCACAGAGCGACGAAAGATAATTCTCCACGGTCTTCTGGTCTATCTTGCGACCACCGGCAGTCATCAAGTCGGCAATACGTTTGGTGGACAGTATATTACCTATATTGTCGGCAACGAAACGAATAACGCTCTCAAGCATCATCACATCTCCGAACTTCTTTCTGATCATAATGTCCTTCACGACAATCGTGTCGTAAATGCCACTGAGATAATCACGGACAGCACTTTCATTGTCGAATTCGAGGGAATACGGGAAACTGCTACGCGTCACATAATTATTATAGGCTTTCTGAAGGTTGTCGCCATAGCCGGTGGCATCTACATACTCACGAAATGACAATGGCAACATCGGTATCTCAACATATCTGCCTGAAAGCAAAGTGGCAATCTCGGTAGAAAGCATATAAGCATTTGAACCCGTCACATAAATGTCGACAAGGGGCTTGATGTTAAGGCTATTTATCACATCAGGAAATTCCTGCACATGCTGTATCTCATCAAAAAAGACATAAAGCATCGAATCATCACGCAACAACGGCTTGACATAAGAATAAAGTGCATGGGGATTTCTCAATTCATAATTGTCGAAGTCCTCAAAGTTGACATACACAATCCGGTCGTCAGCTACACCATTTGCCAACAACCAATCACGATAGATCTCCATCATCGTGGACTTACCACATCGACGGATACCGGTTATTATCTTTATAACATCCTTATCCTTAAACTCTATCAGCTTATTAAGGTATGCTTCGCGCTTTATCCTTTTCATAGACTCCATTTTATTCAACAACGCAAAGATAGCAAAAGTTTTAGGAAACCAATCCTATAAACTTCTGATTTTAGCAAAGTTTTAGGAAACCAATACAATAAACTTTGGATTTCATGAAGTTTTAGGAAACCTATACAACAAATTCGCTGTTTCCAGTTGATTTTTGAAAAGACAAAACCTCATGGTTTCACTTAAACAAAAATCGGTCATTAGAACGTTTAACGGCATTTTATATGCGCCATTCATTCTAATGACCGATTTTGAAAAAATGTGTCGAGAGTTTATAATCTGATACCACTCAATGTAGCAAGAAAAGGACTCAGCACAGTCCCATAGCCTTCGCTTTTTCCATCAGCAGCTGCATCAGCGGTTCTCGCTCGTTAGCCACTTTGTTGTCGAGTACGGCATTCTTCAGCGTCTGCTTCAGAGTGCCCACCTCTCTTGATGGTTTGAGATGGAACATCTCCATTATCTCGTTGCCGTCGATTACCGGCTGCAGCAGGCGTTTGAAGTCCTTCTCCTTGAGATCAGTGAGTTTCTCGCGCACCATACGGAAATTCTCAAGGAACTGCTGTTTGCGCACCTGGTTCTTGCTCGTGATGTCAGCCTCGCAGAGAATCATCAAGTCGTCGATGTCGTCGCCGGCATCATTGATGAGTCGGCGTACGGCGCTGTCGGTCACCACATCGTCGGCGATGGCGATGGGGCGCATGTGCAGGTCGACGAGTTTCTGCACGTATTTCATCTTGGCATCCATCGGGAGCTTCATCCTGCGGAATATCTCCGGCACCATCTTGGCACCGATGAAGTTATGGTTGTGGAATGTCCATCCGGCAAGGGGGTCCCAGCGCTTGCTGCGCGTCTTTCCGATGTCGTGCATGAGGGCAGCCCAGCGAAGCCACAGATTGTCGCTCCGGCGGCTAACATTGTCGAGCACTTCAAGTGTGTGATAAAAATTATTCTTGTGTGCCCTGCCGTTTCTGGTCTCTATGATATCGAGAGCGCTAAGCTCCGGCATTATCAGCGGCAGCAGTCCGCAACGCTGCAGGTCAACGAATCCCTTGCTCGGCGTCTTGGTCATCATTATCTTGTTCAGTTCCTCCTCCACTCTCTCTCCGCTGATAATCTTTATCCTGTCGGCATTGCGCTGCAGCGCGTCGAAGGTCTCTTCTTCTATAAAGAAGTTGAGCTGTGTGGCGAAACGTATGCAGCGCAGCATGCGCAGCGGGTCGTCGGAGAATGTGATGTCGGGATCGAGGGGTGTGCGTATGATGCCGTCTTCCATATCGTATACTCCGTCGAAGGGATCCACCAGCTCACCGAAACGGTCTTTGTTCAGACATACGGCAAGTGCGTTGATGGTGAAGTCGCGACGGTTCTGGTCGTCTTCGAGCGTGCCGTCTTCAACAATCGGCTTTCGTGACCCACGGGTGTAGCTCTCACGGCGGGCGCCTACGAACTCCACTTCCGTTCCCTTGTATTTCACCTGTGCCGTTCCGAAATTGCGGAACACGGAGATATGAGCCTTCCTGCCGAGCGACCGCCTCAGTGCGTCGGCCACCTTTATTCCGCTGCCCACCACCACGACGTCGATGTCGTTTGACGGACGCTCAAGAAAGAGGTCGCGCACGTAGCCTCCCACCACATAGCACTCCAGTCCGAGGGAGTCGGCTGCATCTGAAATTTTATGGAATATTTCTTTGTCAAGTAATTGTGCCAGTTCGGCGTCACTCAATAGTCTCATATACTGTATATAAATAAAAGCGGCTGCAAAGTTAATGATTTTGTATAAGATTATGAAATTTAGCCAATGACAAAATACAGGCAGGTGGCATTTTAACCCAAATCGGTCATTAGGGCTTGCTTGGATTCTGATTATTCAGGAGTCTCAAAGGCAAGCGAAAAGGGAAACAAAAAAACTGCCGCAGCCGGTGACTATCCATGTAGCCAACCTGCTGCGGCAGTATATCTCATGTCTGCTTATGCTTTTATTTCTCTCCGTTGAACTCAAAGATGAGATCCTGGAGTTCTGTTCCAGTAGTGTTGTTGTCGAAGAGGGTCTTTCCGTCGAGGAGCTTGTCCTTGCCGTTCTCGTCCTTACCGTCGTAGATGGCAGCCTCGTAGATCTGGATATAGTTCTTGTTTGAACTGTAGATACCTCTTGTCATGCTGATGAAGGCGATGGCAATATCGTGAGTTCCACCATCGAAGTTGAGCGTCATTCTTACGGGGTTTGGAGCCACGTAGTAATACATGAAGCTGTTCTTGGCGGTGAAGATGCTGAAGTTCATCTTCAGATCCATCGTTCCCACTTCCTCAGCAGACTTCACGATTTCGTCGTTGCGCTTCAGCTTGGCGAGCTCTTCGGCAGAGAGTTCTGCGAGCTGCTGCTCGGTATAGTCCTTCGTCACAGGCAATGACTTGAAGAAGAGCTTCACAGGGAAGTCGTAGATGGTGATGGTGTTGTCGAGCGACATCTTTGTGGTGACAACGAGCGAGTCAACCTGCTTGGGGTATTTCGTCTTGTCGATGTTCTTGTCAAACCAATACATCTTTCCGCTGTATGTTCCGGCTGCGTTCATGAGCCAGTTCTGCTTCTCCTTGTCAGAAAGCTGCTCATCGTCGTTGCTGTCGAGACATGACACCATTGTCATAGAGACCATCAATGCCATAAGCATCAATGGCAGTAGTTTTCTTAGTTTCTTCATCTTACAAATAATTTTTATGTCATTTTTACCTGTAAAACTCCGATGATGTCTTTTCATTGCATGGCAACGGTATATTTTTTCAGTCCGGCAGAGAGTATATTCCTCCGAGCCTCACTGCCGGCACCGGCTGCGAGGCATCACTTATGGATGAGGTTCATGAACTCCTGACGGGTCTTTGCCTGTTCGAAGGCACCGCAGAAGTCGCTGGTTGTGGTGATGGAGTTCTGTTTCTCCACACCTCTCATCTGCATACACATGTGTTTTGCCTCAACCACCACGATTACGCCCTGTGGATGCAGGGTCTCGTTGATGCAGTCTTTTATCTGCTGCGTCATTCTCTCCTGCACCTGCAGACGATGGCTGAAGATGTCTACCACGCGCGCTATCTTGCTCAGTCCGGTGATGTATCCGTTGGGGATATACGCCACGTGCACCTTTCCATAGAACGGCAGCATGTGGTGCTCGCAGAGTGAGAAGAAATCGATGTCCTTCACGATTACCATCTGGTTGTATTCTTCCTTGAAGAGTGCGTCGGTAAGCACTTTGTGTGCGTCCTGCGTATATCCGCGTGTCAGCACTTGCATCGCCTTGGCTACGCGCATCGGCGTCTTGAGCAGTCCCTCTCGCTCCGTGTCTTCACCGAGCAGGTTCAGAATGCTCTTGTAGTTCTCCGCCAGCTGGTCGAGCCCGGGGCGGAATTCTGTTTCGGGATTCATTATATTGTTTTTTTAGTTTACTGATTAACGATGTGTCATACCCTTCCTTGTGGGGAGTAAAGACGGGAACTGACTTTTCTCAGCCGACGGGACAGATCAGTATGCCACTGAAATCTTTCCCTTCACGATGCAAGCCTGTTTGTAGCCCATCGCTTTGATGCCTCTGAGGACATGTTCCGCCTCTCCGTATGACCGGAAGTTGCCCACCCGGCATATCCATCGCGGGGAATAGAAATGCACGTAGACTGGCTGGTCGGGGTATTTCATCTTTATGTCGTTGCCTATGCGATTTGCCTTCTCGCGGTCGGCTCTGGAATTTCCTCCTGAATATGCCTGGATGCGATAGCCGGTAACCTTGCGGCTGTTGCGCATCATCTTCTTGCTGGTATCTACAGGCTGCTGACTGTCAACAGGCTGGCGGTCCTGGCTTCTGTGTGTGTTGTTTGCTTCGGCAGAAGGGTTCTTGTGCTCCGTGGAGTCTCCACGGTGATGCTCTCCTGCTGTATTCTTGTTGGGAGCCGCGGTGTGGTTTTCTTTCTTTTCCGTGGCAGCCGTGTGGTGGTCTTTCTTGTCGACAGGGGCATTGGTCTTGTTTTTCTTGTATTTGTCGTCCTGAGGCACGACGTCCAGACCAGCCTTCTGCTTAGAGGCCTGCTCCTGTGCGTATTTCAGTTTGGCGTTGTTCACCAAGTTGTCTATATCGGCACTTTGCGTCACGGTAATCTTTCCCTCTCCCGGCTTGGATTTCTGCAGGTCGTTGAGGAATGTCTGTGCCTTGGCGCTGGTGGCGAGGCATACCGTGAATACTAATATAGCGATGAACTGTTTCATGTTTGTCTTTTTGCTTAAATATAAAAAGGAGAGTCCTCTGCCGCCAATGCCGTTAGCAGGCATTCTGCAGCAGGGGATGCTCTCGTATTCAGTTATTATCGTGCGTCGATGATACCCTTGAAGTCGGCAGCCTTCAGAGAAGCTCCACCGATGAGTCCACCGTCGATGTCAGGCTTTGCGAACAGCTCTGGAGCGTTGCTTGCCTTGCAGCTTCCACCATAGAGGATGGTAGTGTCGTCGGCTACTTCCTTGCCATACTTGTCGGCAATCACGCTGCGGATGTATGCGTGGATCTCCTCTGCCTGGTCGGCAGTGGCGGTCTTGCCTGTACCGATAGCCCAGATTGGCTCGTAGGCAACGATGATGTTCTTGAACTCCTCTGCTGTGAGGTTGAACACGCTTCCTTCGAGTTCTGCCTTCACAACCTCGTTCTGCTTGTTTGCCTCACGCTCCTCAAGGCTCTCGCCGATGCAGAAGATTACCTTCAGACCGTTTTTCAGCGCCAGGAGCACTTTCTCCTTCAGCACCTCCGGAGTTTCATTATAATAGCCTCTGCGCTCTGAGTGACCGATGATGACATACTGTGCACCGGTGCTCTTCACCATCTCTGCTGACACCTCGCCGGTGTATGCACCCTTCTCCTTGTCGGCGCAGTTTTCGGCTCCAAGACCGATTACGCTCTGATCGAGGAACTGTGCGATGCTTGCCAGATGGATGAATGGAGTGCAGATGATCACTCCGCAGTTAGGCTTCTGTGCTGTCAGTGTGTCGTTAAGCTCCTTTGCCAGAGCTACTCCGTCTTGCAGGTTCATGTTCATCTTCCAGTTTCCTGCTACAATTTTCTTTCTCATTTCCTTTTACTTTTGCTAATAATTAAAATGATGTTATCCCTCGTCAGCGACGGGGGTGTTGTTGTCTTTGTCAGTAGAATCGCTTCCGCCTGTCTGTTCTGCCGCCGACTTCTGTTTTCTGAAGCGGCGCGTCCACGCCCACGTCCTGTCGGCAAGCGACAGGATGAACAGCGGAAGGAAGAACCATAGCAGCGACAGGCATATCTTCTTGCCCAGCGATGTGGCTGAGAGCTTGCCCTCGGGCAGCTTGTCGAGCGGTGCCGACTCGTCGTCGAGCTGCGGCAGTTGGTTGTGGCTCCATTTGCCAATCACCACTCCGTCTTTCAGCAGCAGCAGTCCGGGATTGCTTCTGACGATTGTCTTCAGCGTGGTCTCGTCGGTGAAGAGGAACGGGTATTCGGCTCCCGTCATGTCCCGCCAGCGGTCTATCGCCTTGGCGTTGCTTGCCGTGAGGCAGAAGAAGCGGTATTTATGCGCCTGGGCATAGTCGTAGAGCTGGTTCATGTTGCCGAAGTATGAGTCGTTGGCATTCTCCAGATGTGGCGACACGAGCAGGAAGGTGTATCCCTTGGAGGATATCACGTCGTCGGTCATGTCGTCGCCCGTCGTCATGTCTTCCATGCTGAAGTCATGTATCGGCGGAACATATCCCTCGCTCGTCTGCACGGTCTTGCTGTCTACGAAGGTCCACGTGGAGTCGGGATAGTTTTCGAGGGTGAACTCCTTTGTCTGTCCGTTTTTCTTCAGTATGAAGGTGGTTTCAAACTGTGGCTGCTCCGCTCCGGGCGGTATTTCCATCCCCTTGCGTATGTCGGCGCCGATGTGGTATGGACGGAAGTCGAATATCGGCAGCGCATACAGGCAGTATGAGCTTGTGGCTATGCTATACAGTATGGTATAGTTGATGGCTATCCACTGGTTTGCCTTGCCGATGAACCTCACCATGGCGCACGGCCATTTACTCACGACGATGGAGGCGGCGAGCAGCACGATGTTCTTGAGGAGCGTCTCGCCGTTGGTGAGTTTCAGTGCATCGCCGAAACATCCGCAGTCTTTCACCGGATTGGCTATAGCTATCCATACCGTTATGGCGGTCATCACCGTCATGAAGGCCAGTATCAGCTTGGACACCAGTCTGCGGCGGATGGCAAAGAGCAGGAGGATTCCGAGCGACAGTTCCACGGCAGCCAGCAACACCGAGGCGCTAAGTGTGAGATAGTCGGGAACGGCCCCTTCGAGATTCACGGCGGCAAGATAGTCGTTCAGTTTATATTGCGTGCCGATGGGGTCTACCGCCTTCACGTAGCCTGAGAACACGAATGTCAGCGCCACAAGGAAGCGGCACACGTTGACTCCGATGTTTCTTATCGTCTCCTTGTTCATCAGCCTCTTTGTCACTCCCCGTATGTCAGTTTTATCACTCCGAACACGGAGTAGTTTATGATGTCCATATAGTTGGCGTCGATTCCTTCAGAAACGAGGGTTCCTCCGCCAAGGTTCTCTATCTCTTTCACTCGTTCTATCTTTGTCAGGATGAAGTCGGTATAGCTGCTCACGCGCATCATGCGCCACGCCTCGTCGTAGTCGTGGTTTTTGCGTAGCATGAGCTGCAGGGCCTCGGTGGCATATTTGTCGTATAGCGCCAGGGCCTCATCGTTGGTGATGTCCACACTGTCGGCAAATCCTTTCTCGAGCTGTATCAGTCCTACGATGCCATAGTTTATCAGCGCCACGAATTCCGAGCGTATGTCGTCTTCAACCATAGCCTTGCCTTTCACCTCGATGCTGCGTATGCGGCGCGCCTTGATGAGGAGCTGGTCGGTGAGCGACGATGGTCGGAGCATTCGCCATGACGCATTGTAGTCGTGCAGCTTCTTCGCAAAGAGCGTGCGGCAGCCTTCGAGAGTTTCCTTGAACTGCTTTTCCGTTTCTGGGTTTTCCTTAGCCATTGTATGATGCTCTGTTTATGGGTCTTATTTATTTTTTATGACTTACCGGGAGTCAATATTGGGGCAAAGTTACACATTAATATTGACAATCAAGTGATTTGGAAAGTTTTTTAACCCAAATCGGCGATTTGAGCTACTATAAGCAATTTCCATTTGTCATTGCCACGGCATTTTCGCCACCTTTTCGTTTCCGCATACAGACTATCCCTTGCGCTTCTCTCTTATCAGTCTGACCATGGCACACTGGGTGTCGAACGCCACTTGCAGGGAGTCTCTCTCCTGACGCAGTCTGGCGAGCTTGTCGAGGGCAGCATCGCCGTTGCTTCCGGAATGAGAGTCTATCACTGCCGCCATACTGTCGAGGCGGCACTGTGCAGCCTGCAGCTGCATGTCGAGACGGGCAATCTCCGACTGTGCGAGTTTTTCGGATGCGTCCTGATAGAGTGTCAGCGCCTGGCGTCTCTCTTCCACTGCTTCGGGATGAGAGCGGCGGAGGGAGTCAACAAGCCGCAACGACTCCTTATAGTTTCCTTTGTCATATTGTCCCTGAGCTTCCGTCAGAATGCGCCGGGCATCTTCCTTGCCATTGTCGGCACATGCCGAAAACAGAGCCAGCGCCACGGCAAAGCAAATTATCTTTCTCATTTCTTCTTGTTTTTTGCGGACAAAGATAATGCAAATTCAAGAGCAATGCAAAACAAAAGCGGTTTGATTTCAATTTGTCCTTTCCTTATCCCAGTCGGAACAAGTATAATAAAAGTTCTGAAAACAACTCTCACAAACACGAGCCATCCAAATGACTAAAAACGACCATCTGACCGGCAACCATCTACATATCAAGAAGTTGCAACAGAAACCAGACGATCTGACGGTTGTTGGAGGGGAATTTGTACGACACACCGATTCTGTCCGAAATCCAATAATCTTTTGGGACTTGATCCAAATGTTCATCAGACAGTTTTGGGGGTTATAAGACAATTATGCCAGCACTCTTCAAAATGCAATATCAGACAGGAAAAAATACCAAAATTACCAGTTGAACAGAGAAATCATGCAAAAAATGCAACATATTATAATAATAACGTCATTTAAACCACCAAATAAGTTGCTCATTTAAATTTAGATTTGTAATTTTGTGGGCTGAACGCTTATTAAATGCTATAGCGGGTTTCAACATAAAAATAAAGAGGAAATACAATAGAACAAACAATTATTATGAAGAATATAGCTCTTATTACAGGCATCACGGGCCAGGACGGCTCGTTTTTGGCAGAATTCCTGCTCGGTAAAGGATATGAAGTACACGGCACGATACGCCGTTCATCGGTTGACTTCCGTGAGCGCATCGCTCATCTCGAGGGACAGCCACACTTCCATCTGCATTATGCCGACATGGGAGATTCGATGAGCCTCATACAGGTGGTGAACAAGGTGCGACCCACGGAGATATACAACCTCGCGGCACAGAGCCACGTGCAGGTGAGCTTCGACTCACCGGAGTTTACAGCCGACGTTGACGCAACCGGAGTGCTCAGAGTGCTCGAGGCTGTGCGCCAGTGCGGACTCGCCGACACATGCCGAATATATCAGGCATCGACATCGGAGCTATACGGAAAAGTGGAGGAAGTGCCACAGAACGAGAACACCCCGTTCCATCCATATAGCCCATACGCCGTGGCAAAGCTCTACGGATACTGGATCGTGAAGGAATACCGCGAGGCTTACAACATGTTCTGCTGCTCGGGAATCCTCTTCAACCATGAGAGCGAGCGCAGAGGCGAGACCTTTGTGACACGTAAGATAACACTCGCAGCAGCACGCATCGCACAGGGAAAACAGGAAAAGCTTTACCTTGGCAACCTTTCTTCGCTGCGCGACTGGGGATATGCCAAGGACTACGTGGAGTGTATGTGGCTCATCCTGCAGCACGACAAACCGGAGGACTTCGTGATCGCTACCGGAGTGCAGCACTCTGTGCGTGACTTCTGCTATCTGGCATTCAAGCATGTAGGCATAGAACTGGAATTCAAGGGCGAAGGCGAAAATGAGAAGGGCATCGACAAGAAGACGGGCAAGGTAATCATCGAGGTGTCAAAGGATTTCTATCGCCCTACCGACGTGGTGAACCTCTGGGGTGACCCTACCAAGGCAAAGGCAAAGCTGGGATGGGACCCGGGTAAGACATCGTTTGAGAAGCTCGTCAAAATAATGGTTGACGCCGATATGGCAAAGGTGGCAGTGGAGCGCGCCGGAGAGAAGGTGAAGACAAACCTCGCCGAATATCTTGAGAAGGGTATCGTGAAATAACAACACCGATATAGGAATACAAAACACTAATAAAACATGTCATTAGACAAAAGCAGTAAAATCTACATCGCCGGTCACCGCGGACTCGTGGGGTCGGCGATATGGAACAATCTTAAGGCAAGGGGATACGAAAACCTGGTGGGACGCTCACACAAAGAGCTGGACCTCACAGACCAATACGCAGTGGAGAAATTCTTCGACGAGGAGAAACCGGACGCAGTGGTGCTCGCCGCCGCCTTCGTAGGCGGAATAATGGCGAACTCGCTATACCGCGCCGACTTCATCATGCAGAACATGAAAATGCAGTGCAACGTGATAAGCAACGCTTATTCGCACGGGGTGAAGAAACTGCTATTCCTCGGTTCTACTTGCATCTACCCAAAAGACGCACCACAACCGATGAAGGAGGACGCACTGCTCACCTCACCACTGGAATACACCAACGAGGAATATGCAATAGCAAAGATTGCCGGACTGAAAATGTGTGAGAGCTACAACCTGCAGTATGGCACGAACTATATCGCCGTGATGCCGACGAACCTGTATGGTCCGAACGACAACTTCCATCTGGAGAACAGTCACGTGATGCCTGCGATGATGCGCAAGATATATCTGGCAAAGCTTATCCACGACGGAGCATGGGACATGATTGAGAAGGATATGGACAAACGACCGATCAACCCAGACGACAAGCTGCGCCAGACTATCGGTGAAGGGAACGTGGACGGAAAGAACCCGAAGGACCGCATACTCAAGGCTCTGGAATACTACGGGATATACGACAACAAAGTGGTGCTCTGGGGTACCGGCAAGCCGCTGCGCGAATTTTTGTGGAGCGAAGACATGGCCGACGCCAGTGTACACGTGCTGCTCAACGTGGACTTCAAAGACATCATAGGCATAGAGAAATACAGCTCGGTGTTCTATGGAGCAAAGGTTGACGGAACTGTTGACCGCAACAACAGCGAGGGACGAGGAGGTGCTATACCACAGCTCGGCGAAATAAGGAACTGCCATATCAACGTGGGCACAGGCAAAGAGCTGACAATCAAGGAATTGTCTGAACTTGTGGTGAAAGCAGTAGGATTCGAAGGAACAGTGGAATTCGACGCAAGCAAGCCGGACGGCACACCACGCAAACTCATCGATGTGAGCAAGCTGCACAGTCTGGGATGGACCCACAAGGTGGAGATAGAAGACGGAGTGGAGAAACTGTTCAAGTGGTATAAGGACGGCATCAGCTGACAAACGCTTACGAGTCTGCGACAACAAAGGCGCAACAACTCTGGGAAAAGGAAGAAAAGAAGACTAAATGACGACTGGGAAGAGACACCCCCGACTCGCCGACAATCCAGGGACAATGCATGTCAAAACCTGCATTGCCCCTGACAAAGACGAGAAAGAGACGCCATGAGAAAAAGAAACATCCTCTCTATCAGACTATACCGACTTAAGAAAAAAGAGCAAAGCACTCTAATAAAAACAAGTTTTGAACTACATATATGGAATGGGTACAAGTAAATATGGGCGGAACATGGATGAGACAGAAGCTGAACAACATGCACAGCAACGGTCTCGTAGTAGCTGCCACCATACTTGGCGACTTCATCATCGCCATGCTGACATACTGGCTCTTCAACACCGTGATAGGTACGCCGTTGGACAACACGCAACTACACACATCGATACTCATTGGAGTGATCTACTGCGCCTGCATACTCAACGGCGGAGTGATATTATACATACGCAACGTGAAGAGATTTCAGATAGTGACGCTCGTGACAAGAAACGTACTGCTCTTCGTGGTCCTGTCTGTGCCGCTGCTCAGGCTCGGCCATTTCAACCACATGAGCTACAAAATCCTACCGCTATTCCTCTTCTCGCTGATATTCATGGTGTCGGCATACCGCATTTTCGTGAGATGGGCGGTGATAAGCTACAGAAGACGAGGCAAATCAATCAACCGGGTGGTGTTCGTCGGCAGCAAGGAGAACAACATCTCGCTATACAAAGAGATGCTAGCAATATCATCTTTGGGATACCAAGTGGTGGGATATTTCGATGACCAGCCTAACCAGAACTTCCCCAAAGAATGCAAATTCCTTGGCAAGACGAGCGAAGTGATAGACTATCTCAAGGGTAATCATTCAATACATGAACTGTTCTGCTGTCTGCCATCAAGCCGCGCCGACGAAATCCTGCCCATCATTCACTTCTGCGAAAAGAATTTCATACACTTCTACAACGTGCCGAACGTGACGAACTACCTGCACCACAGGGTTTATTTCAACATGCTCGGCAACGTGCCATACCTGAGTCTCTACCGTGAGCCTCTCTCCCACCCCGAAAACCGTGCGCTGAAGCGTGCCTTCGATATCTTGGTGTCGGGAGTGTTCATGGTGACGCTGTTCCCTATCATTTTCATCATCGTGGCGATAATAACGAAACTGACAATGCCGGGGCCGATTTTCTTCAAGCAGAAAAGAAACGGCCTGAACGGCAAAGAGTTCTATTGCTACAAATTCCGCAGCATGAAGGTGAACGCTGATGCCGACAAACTGCAGGCAACGAAAGACGACCCGAGAAAGACGAAATGGGGCGACATAATGAGAAAGACGAACATCGATGAAATGCCGCAGTTCTGGAATGTGCTGAAGGGAGATATGAGCGTGGTGGGACCGCGCCCACATATGCTCAAGCACACTGAGGAATACTCAAAGCTCATCGACAAATATATGATACGCCATTTCGTGAAACCGGGAATAACGGGGTGGAGCCAAGTGACCGGATTCAGAGGCGAAACGAAACAACTGTCACAGATGGAGGGCAGAGTGGAAGGCGACATCTGGTATATAGAGCATTGGTCGATAGGTCTCGACTTATATATAATGTATCGCACGGTGAGAAATATCATCGAAGGCGACAATGCGGCTTATTGACACGAAACAGGAATAAAAACCACATAGCGAAACCAATTAAAAAGGATATAAGACATGACATATAGAATAACGGCACCACAACAGCTCGAGACGGAAATAAATCTGCCGGCATCGAAGAGCATCAGCAACAGAGCGCTCATCATATATGCCCTCTCGGGAAGGAAGACAATGCCAGAACATCTGTCAGACTGCGACGATACAGTGGTAATGATCAACGCTCTGAGAGACATGCCCGAAACCATCGACATCAAGGCGGGCGGCACGGCAATGAGATTCCTGACAGCTTATCTTGCCGTGACACCGGGAGAACACACCATAACGGGAACGGAACGTATGAGACACCGCCCAATCAACATCCTGGCCGACGCACTGCGAAGGCTCGGCGCCGACGTGGCATACGAAGAGAACGAGGGATTTCCGCCATTGCGCATCAAGGGAAGACAACTGCAGGGAGGTTCGCTGGAAGTGCAGGGCGACGTAAGCTCACAGTTCATCTCAGCACTGCTCATGATAGCACCGGGTATGGAGAAGGGACTGACACTGCATCTCACCGGAGACATCATCTCCAGACCATACATCGACCTGACACTCTGCACAATGCGCAACTTCGGAGCTGATGCAGAATGGACCGACAACGACACTATAGAAGTGAAGCCTCAACCATACACCCCACAGGATTATTACATCGAGAGCGACTGGAGTGCGGCGTCATACTGGTATGAGATTCTCGCCCTCTCAAAAGACAACGAGGCAGAGATAAAACTCAACGGACTGATGGACGGTTCGCTGCAGGGCGACTCCGTGGTGAAATACCTTTTCAGCATGCTGGGCATCAAGACTTCGTTCAGCAGCAGGACACGCAACGTGCCGACAACAGTGACACTACGCAAGACCGGACTTGTGTCGGCACGACTCGACTACAACTTCATCAACCAGCCTGACCTGGCACAGACATTCGTAGTGACCTGCGCTCTGATGGGAGTGCCGTTCCACTTCACAGGACTCGCCACACTGCACATCAAGGAGACCGACCGAATCGTGGCGCTGAAAACGGAAATGCGCAAGCTGGGATATGTGATAAGCGACGGCGACGGAACGGAACTGATATGGGACGGGGAGCGCTGTGAACCGGAAGAAAATCCCGTAATCGACACCTACGAGGACCATCGTATGGCATTGGCTTTCGCTCCTGCGGCATCACAGATACCAGGACTGGGAATCAACAATCCGCAAGTGGTGACGAAATCATATCCGCATTTCTGGAAAGACCTGGCAGACGCAGGTTTCCTAATTTCGGAAGAATAGCAGGACAAGAGCAAAAAACGATCTGCCGGCAATCGTTATTACGCAAGATAATACAAAACATCCGCACATACAATAAAAAGCGGTTTTTTGAGTTATTATAGAGTGAAAAATATTATAGACAAACATACATTATCAATAGTCGTGGCGTTTCTTGCCGTCATGACCGTAATCGGCTGCTCTACACAGAAGAACACGTCGGCAAGCAGATGGTGGCATTCATTCAACGCAAGATACAACACCTACTACAACGGTTCGCTCGCATACATAGACGCTTCTCTCGAAAAAGAGAACGGCAACAAGGACAACTTCACCGAGATGTTGCCCCTATACACCGTGGGCAACAAAGCAAGCCGCGAACTGGGAAAGGGGAACTTCGACCGCGCAATAGAAAAATGCCAAAAGGCAATAAAGCTGCACAGCATCAAGAAACGACCGGAATGGAACAAATCGCGGAAGAAAAACGCAAAAGACATTGAATGGCTGAACAGACGTGAATACAACCCGTTCCTCTGGAAAGCATGGCTGCTGATGGGACGCTCACAATTCATGAAGGGCTCGTTCGACGAAGCGGCTTCCACTTTCGCATACATGAGTCGTCTGTATGCCACGCAACCAGCTATCTACGGCAAGGCAAGAGCATGGCTGGCAAGATGCTACGTGGAACAGGACTGGCTATACGACGCAGAGGATGTGATAACCAAAATAAAGCGAGACTCGCTGAACTGGAGGGCGCAGAAAGACTGGGACTACACCTACGCCGACTACTATATCCGAAGCGGCAGATACCAGGAGGCAATACCATATCTGAGAAAGGTGATCAAACACGAGGGACGCCGCAAGCAGCGCGCCCGCGAATGGTATCTGATGGGACAGCTGCAAACCGCTGTAGGCAACAGGCAGGCGGCATACAAGGCATACAGAAGCGTGATAAGGCAGCAACCGCCATACGAACTGGAATTCAATGCCCGCATAGCCATGACGGAAGTGATGGCAACTGGAAAATGGAAACAGATGGTGGGCAGGCTGAAACGAATGGCGAGAAATGACAACAACAAGGAATATCTCGACCAGGTGTATTATGCCATCGGCAACATATACATGAACCAGAAGGACACCGTGCAGGCTATTGCCGCATATGAGAAGGGAAACACCAAATCTACGCGCAACGGTATAGAGAAAGGTGTGCTGCTGTTAACCCTCGGCGACATATATTGGGCGAAGGAGGACTTCAGCAATGCACGACGCTGCTACGGGGAAGCCATCGGACTGCTCGACAAAGACCGCAAGGACTACAAGCAACTGTCTGACCGCTCGAAGATTCTCGACGACCTCGTTCCACATACCGACGCCGTACACCTGCAGGACTCTCTGCAGGCTCTCGCCAAGATGTCGGAGAAAGACCGCAATGCCGCCATCGACCGTGTGATTGAAGCGCTGAAGAAGAAGGAAAAGGAAGAGCGCGACGCACAGGCCGAAGCCGAGGCACAACGCATTCAGGCACAGAACGGAGGCAGCGCTAACGCTGACCAGAAAAACAACATCACAAACAACAACCAGCAGCAGAAAAATGCAATCTGGTATTTCTATAACCCCATGGCAGTGAGTCAAGGCAAGGCTACCTTCCAGAAACTATGGGGAAAGCGTGAGAACGTGGACGACTGGCAGCGAGTGAACAAGACAGTCGTCGCACAGGCACAAGGCGTGGAAGAAATGACCGACGAGATGAGAGACTCACTCGCAAACGTGGCACAAATGGAGGACTCGCTCGCAAATGTGGCTGACAGCGCACAGAACGATCCGCACAAACGGGAATACTATCTCGCACAGATTCCGTTCACCGAAGAACAGGTGGAGGCGAGTAACCTCCTGATTATGGACGGACTATACAATGCCGGAGTGATATTCAAAGACAAGCTCGACAACCTCGTGCTCAGCGAAAAGGAACTGCGACGTCTTGCCGACGACTACCCTACATACGAGCACATGGACAATGCATACTATCATTTGTTCCTGCTCTACAGCAGAATGCACCAGCCACAGATGGCTGCATCATATCTCGAAAAACTGAAAAGCGGATTCCCCGACAGCGAATGGACGACGCTGCTCTCCGACCCGAATTTCGTGGAGAACGCACGCTATGGTGTGCATCTGGAAGACTCTCTGTATGCCGCCACATACGATGCCTTCAAGGCTGACAAGTTCATGGAGGTGAAAAACAACGTGCAGGTATCGGCAACACGGTTCCCATTGGGTGCAAACCGCGACAAATTCATATTCTTCGACGGTATGGCAAAGCTGAACAGCGGTGACGCCAAAGGTTGCGTAGACGACATGAAGACCGTGGTGGACAAATACCCGAAGAGCGAAGTGAGCACACTGGCAGGAATGATTGTAAACGGAGTGAACGCCGGAAGGAAACTGCACGGCGGAAAATTCGATATCAGCGATGTGTGGGAGAGACGTGCCGAAGTGATGAGCGACAGTGACTCTATAAAGACACGCAAATTCACGGCGGAGCGCAATGTGGACTTCTCGTTCATCATCGCCTATCAGACTGACTCCATAAACGAGAACCAGCTTCTCTTCGAATTGGCGAAATACAACTTCAGCAACTTCCTCGTCAGAAACTTCGAGATAGCAAGAGAAGAAGTGGAAGGTCTGGAAAGAATGGTGATAAGCGGATTCAAGAGCTACGACGAGGCACTGCAATACGCACGACAGCTATACTCCAACAAAAACATACTGCGACTCACACGCAAGGCAAGAGCGATAATAATCAGCGACTCCAACAAGGAGCTGCTCGGAACGCAATACAGTTATAACGACTATGACAAGTTCTACGAGAAGCACTTCGTGCCGCTGCGCATCAGTACCATGCGACTGCTCTCTGAACCGGAAACTATAGAATACGAAAAGGAACCGGAAAGCGAGAAGCAGGAGGAGAACAAATTGTACAATGGCGGAGTGATCGACGACAACACGTTCCTGCAGTTGGGAATACCGACAAACGACGAGAAGCAGAACGAGGAGAACGATGACACCATAATACCTATCGACAGCCCAACAGTCGCGCCTGCCGACAACGGTCTGACAATACCGGTGGACAACAACGTGACAGCACCGACTGACAAGAAGGTTGAAACACCTGTTGACGACAACACATTCTCTCTGCCTGACGCTGACGACTCTACGACAGACCAGCAGGAGACATTCGACATGACTCCTGAACGACAGTCTGCCAACGACAGAAAGCAGCAAACCGCAAATGACGATCTGCCAGACATAGAGTTGGAACAGCCGGCGGAAAAGGAAGTACCAAAGTCGGCAAAGGAACCTGTCAAGACAGATAGTCCTGCAATGACTGAGAAAACGGCAAAGACAAATACCACTGCCAAGACGGAGCCTACAGCCAAGACGGAGAAAGCGACAACGACAGAGATGCCGGCGCCAAAGAAGAAGGAGGAGAAAAAGCCTCAACAGCAAGACAACGGCATTCACTTCACCGACGACGCTGACGACAACAACTACAATATCCAGCAGGACGACAAAAAGCAGAAGAAGCAGCAGGAATTCAACCTCGAAGACGACTACTACGAGCTGGACGGATTCTAAGCCACTGCTGCATGTCATCATGGATCAAGTATATTGAATAATAAATCACGAACCGACAATGAGCAACGGACTACTATTATGGGTGGACGACGAGATAGAGCTCTTGCACGCCCACATCATATTCCTGGAAAAGAAGGGATATGAGGTCATCACCGTGAGCAACGGCACCGACGCCATCGACGAATGCTCACGACACAATTTCGACCTCGTATTGCTCGACGAAATGATGCCGGGAATAAGCGGACTGGAAACGCTGCAGAAGATAAAGGAGATTCTGCCTGCCACACCTGTAGTGATGGTGACAAAGAGCGAGGAGGAAAACATCATGGACCAGGCAATAGGATCGAAGATTGCCGACTATCTGATAAAGCCTGTCAACCCAAGTCAAATCCTGCTCACGCTCAAAAAGAACATACACCAGAAGGAAATAGTGACGGAAGTGACACAGACCGGATATCAGCAGAACTTCATGAACATATCGACGAAGATTGACAACTGCCGGACTGTGGAGGAATGGATCGACGTGTATAAACTGCTCGTGCATTGGGAACTGGAACTGAGCAGCACCGAGAGCAACATGACTGAGATGCTCATGATGCAGAAGAGCGAAGCCAACAACGGATTCGCCAAGTTCATACGCAACAACTACCTCGACTGGGTGGACCCCAACAACGCACAGCTGCCATCAAGGCCGCTGATGAGCAACAACATTTTCAGCCGGAAGATATTCCCGCTGCTCGACAGGGGAGAGAAGGTGTTCCTGATTGTGATTGACAACTTCCGCTACGACCAGTGGAGGGTGCTCGCAAACGAGGTGGGCGACATGTTCGACATCGACGAGAATCTATATATGAGCATTCTGCCGACAGCGACGCAGTATGCACGAAACGCCATCTTCAGCGGACTGATGCCAAACCAGATAGCGAGGATGTTTCCGGAACTGTGGGTCGATGAAGACGAAGAGGAGGGGAAAAACCTCAACGAAGCGCCACTCATACAGACGCAGCTCGAAAGATACCGCCGGACGGGAACGAAATTCTCTTACCACAAGGTGAACGACTCGGTGGGCGCCGACAAGCTGCTGCAGCAGTTCAGTCAGCTTGGCGACAATGACCTCAACGTGCTTGTGATAAACTTCATCGACATGCTCAGCCATGCCCGCACTGAATCAAAGATGGTGCGCGAACTGGCAAACAACGAATCGGCATACCGAAGTATCACGCTGAGCTGGTTCAGACACACCGTGCTCTCCGACCTCTTCCGCCGACTGTCAGAGAGCGACTACACCGTGGTGCTGACTACAGACCACGGCAGCGTGAGGGCATCAAGACCGATCAAGATAGTGGGAGATAGAAACACGAACACCAACCTGCGCTACAAACTGGGCAAGAACCTGAACTACAACGCCAAGGAGGTATTCGCCATAAAAGACCCACAGAAGGCACAGTTGCCATCGCCGAACCTGAGCACATCATATGTGTTTGCCACAAACGACACGTTCTTTGCATATCCAAACAACTACAACTATTATGTGTCGTACTACAAAGACACCTTCCAGCATGGAGGAATATCAATGGAGGAGATGCTAATACCGCTCGTCACGATGAAAAAGAAAAAGAGAAACTGAAACAAACGGGAAGAGCGGCCTTACTATTAAAGGAAAAGAAACCAAGGAAAAGACAAGGAGAATCCGACAGAGGACTCCGTATTTCCCTTGATAAAACAAACGACAATGAACAAAGAAATAACAATAAACGGTCTCGACAGCATCAACGAAGCTGCCAAAGAGTTTGTAAACAACATGGGCAACGCCAAGGTGTTCGCCTTCTACGGCAAGATGGGTGCCGGCAAGACTACATTCATCAAGGCAATCTGCGATTGTCTCGGCGTGGTAGACACCGTTACGTCGCCAACCTTCGCCATCGTGAACGAATATCAGTCTGACACCGTGGACTACCCTATCTACCACTTCGACTTCTATCGCATCAAGAAACTGGAAGAGGTCTACGATATGGGCTATGAAGATTATTTCTATGGAGGCGGAATATGCCTTATAGAATGGCCGGAACTGATAGAAGACCTGTTGCCTGAGAACGCAATCCACGTGGACATCAAAGAGAACGAAGACGGCACGAGAAGTGTCAAGTTCTGACAAAGGAAACAATCGTTATCCACAATGAACACTGAAAACCAAGACGAGCAATTCATGCGCAAGGCTCTCGTTGAAGCACAAGCTGCTTTCGACGAGGGAGAGATTCCCGTGGGTGCCATCGTGGTGTGTCGCGGACGCATCATCTCCCGTGCCCACAACCTGACGGAAACCCTGACCGACGTTACCGCTCATGCCGAGATGCAGGCGATAACGGCCGCCGCAAATGCTCTGGGCGGTAAATATCTCACCGACTGCACACTCTACGTCACCGTGGAACCATGTCCCATGTGTGCCGGAGCCATCGGATGGGCACAGATACCACGCGTCGTATACGGAGCGTCTGACGAAAAGCGAGGCTACCGCAGATTCGCACCCAACGTACTTCATCCCAAAGCGACAGCCATCGGAGGAGTGCTCGAAGAGGAATGCAGGACGCTGATGCAGGAGTTTTTCAAGAAAAGAAGATGACAAGCGATAAGAGAAAAGGAGACGGAAAGAAAATGAGAGGAAAGGAAAGGCAATGATAAAAAAGGTGACGAAATGGTTGCCCATATCTCAGATTCTTAGTAAAAGCGAGAATTTCCGAAAAACTGTCAGACTGTCTGGTTTTTCGTCATAACATTCTGATAAACAAACAGTTGACTGCCTGGTAATTGTCAGTCAATTGTCTGGATGGTTTGCTGATGAAAGGGAATAAAAACTTGGGCGACATTTTTTTTGACCGTATACACTAGCATCGCGGATACGCTTACAATTGTCAGATGTGAGGAATTAAGACTATAGGAATTGTATGCGTTTGCAGAATCCAGAAAACAGGAATCTGGGTATTACAACAGTCACTTATTGGGCAGACGTCTGACAGCAAATCTGCCCATCCGGGGTAAGCACGTTACCCATGATGGGCAAGCACCGTGCCCCAGTTGGGCAAGCACCGTGCCCAATTTAGAACAAATTGACATTAGGATTAAGCGTGCACTGAATTAATTCCGCCAATGGGTATTTATGAAAAATCCACTATCAGTAAATTCTAACAGAACACTATTATTTGCTCTGCGTCTGGCACATCCTGCGTGTCTGTCCGCAATGACGAGCGGCGTTGTTCAGAACTCATCGAGTGCCTGATGCACACGTTTCGCGCTTCCACCTCGCCAGCCATTCTCAAATATCGTCTTCTGCCTTGTGATAGGTTTCCACCACGGGCAAAATCCTCTTCCTCTTGTATAAGATGCTGCACCTCATGCAGCAACACACCTTCGGTCTGGTATTGGAAAGGAGAATTTAGCGTTCCCATGCAAATCATCATGCCGTAACTAAAAGGATTGAAATACCCAGCGAACTTGTTGGTTGGTGTGTATCTGGCGTATAGCCTGAGCCGTTCGAAAGCTGGGTATGCAATGAGTAGGCTGATGTCGTGCATACATAGGCTGATGTTTATGGACTCGCCAAAATGGCGTTTCAGATGGTCCTCTATTTCGACTGTATTGTGGAAAGGGTCTGCCACTTCATACCGCCATTTGCCGTCTATACCCATTTCCCAACCCGTCTGCTGTTTCAGCATGTGCATATCCGTGTTGCAGCGAAGCAGTTGGACTGCCTTCTTTTGTGCTTCGATAAGACCTAACGAAGCATTGCTATCGTCAAGTCTTTTTGCACCTATAATACCTATATAGCTCATATTACCACTTGTCTGGTGAATTAATAATGTCGGTTTTGTCTTTAAGATAGTCTTCTATACATTTTCTTATGCCATCCAGTGTAGCCGAGCAAGGCAAGGCATCAAGAAATGCCTGTGCCACAGACTTTTCGGGCGACATGAACATCATCTCGTCTTCGAACTTGGCATAGTAGAGTCCGTTGGCGTCCAGATACTCGCTGTCGAGAATGTCTTGTAGCAGAGTCTTGACATTTGGGGCAAGCTCTACGGCAGATGCCTTGTTTCCTATCACACGCTGCAAATCACGGCACACCTTACGCTGTTCTACGAGCGAGGGTTGCACCTCTTGCTGTTGACTAACCCTTGATGCAGAAAGGCGGAAGTATTCTTTCCATTTCATGTAGCATCGTCGCAGGGCATCTATTGTGCTGCGCTGTATATGGGGCAGTGGCAACCCTTCGAGAGCCATTGTTTCTTGCGCAAGACAATAGTGCTCGGAATGTCTGAACACAGGTTTGCCCTTCTGTTCTCCCATGGCTACAGGGGCAGATATACGCAACATGAGGCTCTCCCTTATTGGAGGCATAGGTACTTCGTCCGCATTTTTCCAGTCAAGAACTTCCCAAGGCTCGTTGTCGTCGCGTTCGGAGCGCGACTCGAGTTCCTTCACATCGCCGTAAGTTATCTGCTCGCGAGGCACGACAATCACAGCATCCATCTGGGCAAGCGTTTGTATGATGGTCTGCAATGGTTCCGACTCGAAAGGCAACTGTTCAGTCTGATAGTGCATAAGCGTCTTGCGTTTTTTCTTGTCTGGCTGTTCTTTGTCTTCCTTTGCCTTGTCGTATATCGAGCTTATAGGAGTGCCAAAGAACAGAGAGCGTATACCGTCAAACCGCTTGTCCTTTTCAAACTCCTTGGAGTGTTTGTCGTTCACGCTTACCACATACATCGGACCATTGTAAGGCATTAGCGAGAAGTTCACCCCCAAGCCGGCTATCGTATAACTTGTGTTGGTATTAGTGGCATATTTGAAACCTTCGTGCAGAGGAATAGAAACCGTGTCTAACGCTTTTCTTATCTTCGACTCGTCCATAGGCAAGAGTAAGCCGATTTGCGTTTGAGCCTTGCCACCTTTCTTTTCCTTCAGCGAGAAGGATATGAAGCGAGGCTTCAGTTCGGCAATGGCAGGATGGACGTATGCTCCAAGAATGTTGCCGGTGATAATCTTGCGCTCCACAATCTTGTTGTTGTAGAGGGCAATCTCCTTGTTCCAAACGCTTGCGCGCGGCTGCCAAGAACTTGAATATAAAATATCACAAAGACGATCGTAATTGCTCCAACTGCTATTGTGAACCAAATTGATGCGAATTTCTGTGTGTACAGCCGTCAATGCAAATACGAACTCCACTTTACTGGGAAGGAATCTGGATTGCTCATCTTTACCAAATCGTATGTCTGTCAATACACTTTTAATTTTTTCTTGTGGCATTACCTCGCCCTCCACATTCTCAGTGATGACGTATCCGTTTCCTATTTCCGCTTTTGACAATACCTTGACAAGTCTTTTCCTTTCTTCAGCGTATTTTTTCATCTCTTGTTTTTTTGCGTCAAGCAGATGGTTGTACTCGTTAGAGAATGAAACCAGTTTCTGCATGATTCGCTTGGCACGCTTCTGCTCTTTCACATCTTCAAATTCTGTTGAGCTCCATTTGTCTACAGGCGTGCATGCTTTTTGCAACCATGTGTCTACCAACTCCTCATCACCACAATATGTTGTCAATATGCGTTTTGCACCGTCATGCAGCAGTTTGCAGCGTGCCTTGAAGCGGCGGTGGGCATTTTTGTCTCGGTGGGCATAATAATCTTTTACCTGTTTTTGTAAGGCAGGGTTCTCCTTATATGGATTTCCGTAAACCGCCTTAGCTTTCTGGCAAAGTTCAGTCACTGTCTCATAACTATATGGAAACGTCTTTTGCCTGCATTTATAGGTTGTAAGATAGGAGCACCCTCCAAGCCTTGTCTTCGCCTTGGCTGTAGTGAAAAGTTCTTCCCTTACAAAGTCGGCCTCGAAATCACGGAATTCACGTTCCAGGTCCCATTGGTTTAATCGGCGAAGCTCAGCCTCAAGCGTGGTGTAGCCCGATATCAGGTCATCTACGATGCTCTGTTGTGCCGCCACGCTTAGCATGGCACTCCGTGCGAGCAGTCGGCTTGCTGTCACATTGCGTGAAAGGTCGAGGACCACAGCTTGTTCTGTGTGTTCAGACAAATACTCTTTTGCCACCTCATTGCCATACTTATTGTCAATGTCCACGAAGTCGGCTTGTTCACGGTCTTGGTCTTGCCATGCGGCAGTGTTGGCACTAAGAGACCGCAACTTCGCCCGGAGCATCATGTTGAGACGCTTCTCCGAAGGAATGGCCGTAATGATGTACTCATACAATGGAGGCAAGTCGACACGTTGACCAGTTCGGTTGATGCGGCCACGCTTCTGCAAGTCGATATTCACGTCAAGATCGTTTTGCACTATAAGCATCTTGCGTTGGCGCACTTGGTCCTCTGGCACCTCGGCGGTGGAAATGGCGTGCGCACTTGCACCTATAGCTCCGCAGGCATTGATGAGAATAACGTCTAACTTGTTGTTTTGGAAATCATTGAAGATGAGGTTAGAGTGACGTTTCTTTCTTGACCCGATGACTGCGTTGATGAAGTCGTCATCGCCCTCAGGTGAGAGATAATCCAGTTGGTGTGCTCGCCCCGTACATTCCTCAAAACGGATGTTTAGGTATTCACCATTGGGCGCAACAAACTTCTCGGCAGTTATCAGCTGCCGTATTACGTCGATAGGCGACACGGGGAGATGAAACACCTCTTCTGTTATGTCTTGCTTAATACTTGTGTAGTAGTCGCTTATCTCTTTGGCTTCTGCCTTCAACGACATTTCTTCCAATTCTTCTACCATTTCAAAAACAGGTCGATTGGCACTGTCGGTAGGGGCGCTTCCACAAACCGTCTTTTCCAACAAACGCAACAACAACGCAGATATGTCGCCACGAACGGATCCGTCTTCGTTCACTGTCACGTCCTGTACGATACACTCGAGCGTGTCGCTCATACCAATCACCACACTTCTTCCTTGCTTTACATTCTCAATGGCGGCTTGTGCCACCTTTTTCGCTTTCAAGGAAAGCAACAACACTTTGTTGATATAGAAAAGTTGTGCTCTTGTGGGATAGCATTTGAAGGGTAGAAGCACGTTGTACATAAGGGCATGATTAACCATTGTGCGAACCATTGCAGAGAGCTTTACTATTTCACGGAAGAAGAACATCACCTTGTCAAACTGCTCGCCATGTACGTCGAGGTCTTCATCAAGATATGTATAGACTGGAGTAGGCAAACCCTCGCCAGAGTGCTCGCGCCTGATCATTTGTCCTTCGGCAGCCAAACAAGACGAAACGTATTCTTGCATGGGCACTCCACCACAGTGCAAGGCATCCTTGAGCGTGTTTTCCGTAGCCAATGCACTCAGGGTCGTGCGTCTCATGAAGGTGAGCAGACATTCCGGGCGCTTGGCAAAGGTGGCAGAAAGAAACACGCATTGCGTCTGAGGCGTTTCTTCAAGAATCATGTTTATGCCTTGTGTGATAACCGATGCTTTGCCAGCGTTCACTCCGCTGCTTTTGTGGGCTTCGTCGAAGATGAACAGCACACGATGTTGCTCGCACAACGCCATGAGGAAGTTAAGACGTGTCATGTCTCGTTTGGCATCTTTCAGTTGAGAGTAGGTAATCATGAGATAGTCGAAGGCATCCTGCGGCAGTTCACCTTTTATGAATATTTCTTGAAGGACAGATTTCTTGGGAGCTTTGTACACCACCTCATACTGTTTCTGGTAGAGCGCCATGCGCTCCGCCTCATACTTTTCGTTATCTTCTTCGTCTGCGGGAGACCATATCTCGTCGGGCGTACATGTCGCTTTCTGCTCAACCACATGGTCAAAGTCGACAACCGACACACCAGCATTCACCACCAGTGGTCGTGCCTCCTTAATGCCAAGCGCTTTACAGTCGCGGTACATATCGCTGAACAGGGTATATCGGTCGGTGAAGAATATTGGCAGATAGCCAGACAACAGTCCATAGCGTATCATGGCAGCAGCCTGTCGGCCTTTGCCTATACCCGTTTGGTCGCCTATGACTACCGACTGTCCGCGTTTCTCTATATTGTAAATGGCCAATGCAACACCATCGATTTGCTCGGCGGCCAATGCTTCCCTCAATTCCTCATGGCTCATGTGCAGTCTGTTTGCTACATATCCTCCGGCATCGCCCCCAAGCGCTTCGTTTAGTTTACTTAATGCCCTTGTCGTGTATTCTGCAAGCTGTTTCGGAATGACGGACTCCAATGTCTTCGCATCCTTTACAGCGCTTTCATATTTTGTAGACTTTTCCATAACTGTATCTTTAATGTCTGCGGCAAAAGTATTATGAAGGTGTGCCAATTATTAGCACAGGTTGGAAAAAACGTCTGTTTTTATGAGTTTTTATAAGAAACATTTAACCTGTATTGATAATTGAGTCAGCACGTCAATATCTTTGCCGGCAAATAACGATAAAAATAATAGCGATACATATATCCATTCCACAACCTCTATGAACATACATGCTTCTCAATCTTTGACCTTTTATGGGTGCGCGATTTTAATGTAGGAATCTCTGTAGAATACGATTATGCAACATATAAGGAGTGATTATTCAGCAGGAATGTAATGACTAAAATATTTTTTGTAACTTTGGGCACTTAAACATTTCATTAATTCTAATTACATGGGTTACGCATGACAACACTGGAAAAATATATTTGGGTGGTCAACGCTTTATATCGTGCAGGTAGCCACGGATTGTCGCTGAAGGAACTCAGCGACAAGTGGGAGCGTAACGAAAGCATAAGCTATGGCGAACCTCTTCCGCGTCAGACATTCAACCGATGGAAAGACAACATACTCA
>CAVBFA010000007.1:0-41744 GCA_963594595.1 Oscillibacter sp.
TTACTTTACGTTATTCTTGTCGGTCAGCCTAACAACTACGTCTTGTGATGTTCAAGACTTCATCATATTGTCCCGAAGGCTTCGCACCCAGTCGTTGCCAACTACGCACGCTTCGGTAGGCTACTCTTAACGGAATAAGAGGTTCATTAGTTTCAAAGAACAATTATCTGTACGACTTCATGTCGCAATTACCATGCAAAGGTAGCGTGATGCTGCGAAGGACTTCCTCCTTCTTGTGTGGCCGCTATCGCTGTGACCAATAAAATAGTGCGTAATCTTCCTTTTTCTCCCTTACCGCCAACGACAAAAAGAGTATTGCGAACGATTTTCATGGTGCTTCCCACATGGTGCCACATCCCTGCTTTTGAATGCATGTAAAAATTAAGTTTCACTTTTAAATTCAATTCAAAATGAAAAAGATCGAGAACAACTTCACAGTTTCAGGTTTCGTAGGTAAGGATGCAGAAATCCGTCAGTTCGCAAACGCCAGCGTAGCACGCTTCTCATTGGCAGTAGGCCGTCAGGAGAAGAACGGCGAGGAAACCAACCGCGTATCGGCTTTCATGAATATGGAGGCATGGCGCAAGAACGAGCACACCGAATCATTCGACAAGCTCACCAAGGGCACGTTGCTCACCGTCGAGGGTTTCTTCAAGCCAGAGGAGTGGACAGACAAGGATGGCGTGAAGCACTCCAGAATCATCATGGTTGCAACCAAGTTCTACGAGTGTCCCGACAAGGAGGAGACTCCTGCGGAAGAGCCGGCCAAGCCAGCAACCAAGAAAGGCAAGAAATAGCCTTTCCTCTCCATAACAAGGCGACCTTCGGGTCGCTTTTGTTTTGCTCAGGGACATCAATCTGCTGTTATAGCGTGTGATAATCTTCTCTAATAACAACCATGTGCATTTATTAACCATAACGGCAACGCCGTCTTCCTTTATTCTAACCACTTCGTCCCTCACCATTTGCGAAACGTCACCAAGATGGTTGGCATACAGATATTCCCGGCTGATGGCGACAAAGTCGCTATTAGCCAAGAAAGACAGTATGCCAAGGTCTGAACGCGAGAGGACTGCCATCTATGCCACAAGATGCCGAAGCCGAGGCTTCTGATAATTGTGTCCTTTACTGGCTATCCACTCGCCTTGATATTCAGACCGTCAATCTTGCGACAGCTTCACTACCCACCCACACCTGCTTTACTATTCTTCTTCTCTTTGACTGCAAAATATTTTCTGTTATAAGCGGTGGTTTCGTCCAAGTGCGTTGTATCGCTTCGCCCCACACCTTCAGAACGGCATTACTGTACGGACACCGCACGAATCCCATGTGACAGGCAGCCAACAATGTCACTATCAGAAACTGACACTTCTGATAACTGCCTTTATTGCTGTCTGGCTGTCCCATTATCGGGCTTCGGCAATGTCCGTGTAATGCCATTCTGCCCACCCATACCACCTTTACCACTAATCAACTGTTTTACAATTTCTCTTCTGCTATACAAGAGGCAGTTCTTGTCCACTCAGGCATATTGAATGTGGCAGACATGTCTGCTACGTCCAATCTGCCTCAGTGTCCTGCGGCAAGGACAAGGCACATTTGTCATGCTGACAGGAGTGCCCGATTTGTCCGTTGCGCAACTGTCTCTTCTTGCCTGATATACGTTACTATCTACTTCTAAATTATACTGCTTTGCCCCACGCCTTTGCGAAGCGTTACATGGTCTGTCGTCATACAGACATCCTTGGCTGATGGCAACACGTTGCTATTAGCCAAAGCTGACAGTATGCCGAAGTACCGACGCGAGAGAATTGTCTGTCCGTGCTACAAGCTATCAAGGCTGAAGCTTTGATGACTTGCATCCCGGTCAGCCAACACACTCGCTTTATGTCGGTACAGCAGACCTGCAAACACTTCACTGCCCACCCTTACTGTTTCAATCTTTCTTCTTACCTCTTTATATATAACACATCATTCCTCTTGCAGCCAATATCAATAATCTTCTTCCAATCAGCGCAGTGGTAGGCATATTTCCTGCAAAGTTAGCCGCGTCTGAGACAATCGTCAAATTCTGCTTGAGGTCTTGTGACTGTGAACAATCTTCCTTTTCCTCGGAAAAGAGTATTCTTCACACATAATTTGTCTTTATGTCTTTTCTTGCGGCTTGTGGGAGCAGAAAATATCCCTCCACAGGCTGAAAGGTCTCGAAAGGAGGGAAGAGAAAGAAACGGTTAAGCGAACGCAGAGGGAATTTATTCACTATGCTGAGCGTAAGTTTCTTCAACGTAGTTAAACAAGTCCAGCGACATGGGCGACAAACTTATTTGTATCACTAAAAATAGAAAGGCAATGAAGATTATCATCCTGCATGATGCTGACGCACGCATCGAGTATCTTGACGTAGCCGACCACCTTCTCGGCTCAGACATCGAGGAGTTCCTCACCAGACAGGGCTTCTCAGTGAACAACATCACATGGCTTGTCACATCGGCAGACCATATCCCAGTGGTTTACCACAAGTATGACATCGACTGCAAGACCGGCGAGGCAACCCACACCAAACGAGAGGCAGAACTGCAAGACCTTACTATCCACGGACAACTCCAGGCATTGCAGCACCGGGAGCAGGACGAGCTGAAAGCGGCTCTTCGCAAGTACGGCACGGAGGTGGACGGAGGCTTTGAGGTGCATTTCGAGGGAGAGCAGCCCATCGTGGCAGGTTATCTCTTTGACGAGCCTCGTGACATCGTCATAGACGCAGCACGTTTGGATGCCGACGGAAACTTGTCGCTTCTTGGAGAGGACAAGGAAGTGAGGGATGGACAATACGACATAGAGCCAAGCGACATATTTGGCGGTCAGTTGGACTATGTCACGTCGAGTATAGGTGCATGGATGAAGTAGGAGCATGTATGACCCAGTGCATCGTATATGACGAGACGACCAAGGAGAGCGAGACCTTTTGCTCATTGACCGCAGCCAAGAAGTGGATGCGAGAGCGCATCAAACAGAAGCATGAGGTAAGCGGACAGAAGTACAGAGTCTATTCCGACGGAGAGTTTGTTAATTGCGGCTCTATCAGTCTCACAGGCAGCAACAAGTCTTTTGTCGCCAATACAAGGCAGACGAAGAAAGGATATTAATAACAAGGTAACGGCAAGCCTAACCAACTTGCCACACATATATTGATATGGAAAAGCAAATATTGAGTTTTAATGACTTGCCATCAGCATTGTCATTAGTAATAAACAAGCTGGAGATTTTAGAAGAAAAGTTTTCCACACTAATGACTCAAATTCAGCCCGATAAGGGATTGGAATGGCTTAGTGTTTCCGAATTGAGTGAGTATCTCCCTACCCATCCAGTTGAACACACAATCTATTGTTGGACAAGCAATAAACAAATACCATTCCATAAGAAGGGGAAACGTATCATGTTCCTCAAATCTGAAATTGATGAGTGGATGCAAGATAACAAGAGTAGGTCACGAGCAGAAATTATGAATGAAGCAATAGCTTATGTTCAATCAACAAGAAAAGTCATTTAAATAACAAGGTAACGGCAAGTCTAACCAACTTGCCACTATAACATTTTCACATTATGATTTACACTCACACTATCGGACGCATCGGAGCAAAGGATTGCCGCGTCATCACAGGTACACACGGAACATTCATGGCTGTTGACATCGCAGTGGACGACTACAGTAAGGGCAAGCAAATCACCACTTGGGTAAGGGTGAAGAGCAGCAAGGAGAACCATATCCGTTTGGCTGAATACCTCACCAAGGGTCGTATGGTGCTTGTGGAAGGCACACTGACTTCTTCCATTTGGACAGACCGCAACGGAGAGAACCACATACAGCATAGCATCATAGCTGACTCCATCGCCTTTGTCAATGCAGGGAAGAAGGATGCAACCGACACACCTGCAACAAAGGCACGCAAGGCAGCCAAGGCAGAGGGCGAGGCTCCCGTACCGCCAGCCGATGCACCGCAGGACAAGAGCGAAGACCTTCCCTTCTGAGGGTAGTATCAACTGAGAGTAGTACGTACTAATCGTAGTAAATCCGCTTTTACTATGGTTAGTATGTACTATCAGTAGTAGAATAGTAAAGTAGTATTCACTAATAGTAGTATCATGTTATGACACAGATAATTGCAGTATTAAATCACAAGGGTGGTGTAGGGAAAAGTACGACCGCAGTAAGCCTTGCGGCAGCTCTGCAACTGAGTAAGAAGAACGTCTTGGCTATTGACATGGATGGACAAGCCAACCTCACGGAAGCCTTGGGATTGTCCATCGAGGAAGAACAGACAGTCTATGGCGCAATGTGTGGACAGTACACCTTGCCGTTGGTCAAGTTGCACAACGGCATCACCGTCTCACCCTCATGCCTTGACCTGTCTGCGGCTGAGTTAGAGCTTATCAGCGAGCCGGGACGGGAGCTTATCTTGAAGGGACTTATCACCAAAGCCATCGCCAAAGAGCATTTCGACTACATCATCATCGACTGTCCACCGTCATTGGGCTTGCTGACCTTGAATGCCCTCACCGCAGCCGACTACATCATCATCCCTGTTCAAGCGCAATACCTTGCCATGAGAGGTATGGCAAAGTTGATGGACATCATCCGCATCGTTCAGGAGCGGCTCAACTCCAACCTTAAAGTGGGCGGCATCGTCATCACCCAGTTCGATCGCCGCAAGACGTTGAACCGAAGCGTGAGGGAAATCGTCAATGACAGTTTTCACGAGAAGGTTTTCAAGACCGTCATCCGTGATAATGTGGCTTTGGCAGAAGCACCCATCAACGGCAAGACTATCTTTGAGTATAATCCCAAATCCAATGGTGCCAGTGATTATATGTCTTTGGCAAAAGAAGTGTTAAACTTAAAATAGCATAGCCATGAGCAAGAGCAGTATGTTGAAAGAGGGAATGAAAGGCGGTCTCAACGGACTCCTTTCTTCCACAAAGAAGCCGAGTAAGGAGCAGATAGTCACAGAAACTACACCAGCACCACCTGTGTCTGTTTCTGAGACTACCGAAGTGCCGGTGCATTGCAATTTCCTTATCAACAAGAGCATCCACACGAGGATGAAGTACCTCGCCATCAAGAAAGGGATGTCCTTGCGTGATATTGTCAATGAGGCAATGACAGAATACCTAAAGCGGCATGACACATGAGTGCCGCGCGGTATCATCGCCGAACAGACGATGATACCGCTATCTCTTCTATAAACAGACTTTACTATCCGTAGTATGGTAGTAAAAACTATTCGACTATTATACTATTCGTAGTCGATACTACTTTTAGAAAATACTATCCAACTCATTTTTAGGGCAATAGTTTTCTCTGCTTGTAGGACTGTCTCCATGCTGATAAAAGGCAATGTCGTTCCCTATTACAAGATTTTCTCTTTTTCCCTCATATCAACTATCGTCCTTCCCCATATACAGCTTCGCCCCACGCCATCCCGCCCGTTTCCTCTTTTACATAACAGATTTCTTTTCGCCTGCCTTGCCGCTGCGGATATTGTTTTGCAAAGGTAATGCTGGCGATTGTTCAAACACCAAATCGTCCATTGCATTTGACCGAAAAATCTTCCTCTGCGTGCAGAGCGTATTTTTCGCTCCCGATTTGGCTTTTTGATCGCCATCACTCTTGGAAAGCAAAAAATATCCCTTGGGCAGGCAGGAAAAGCCTCCGAAATAAGGGAAGAAAAAACATAAGAGCAATGGCACACAAGAATGACTATCAAATCCAAAAGCAGTTAGACAAGCCTCAGACTTGGTTCTGCAAATACTATCCCGCACGCATCCGCAATGTGGGTGAGAAGGAGATTGCCGACAGACAATTAGTGTTTGACTTCAAGGACGGAAGAGCCTACGAGGAAGTGGCGCAGCGCACCGCAGAGAATATGCTGACACTCTACGGCAAGGGTTGCGTGAACATCGTCTTCGCCCCCGTTCCAGCATCCACAAGCGAGAGCAACGAACTCCGCTACAAGGCTTTCTGCCACAGGGTGTGTGAATTGACAGGAGCGGAAAACGGCTACGAGCACGTGAGGGTATGCGGAGAGCGTAAGACCATCCACGATAACCGCAAGAACGAGGATGAAGTCCGCAAGGCGAATGTCGTTGAGTTTGATGAGCCGTTCTTCGACAACAAAATGGTGTTGGTCTTTGACGATGTGATAACCAAGGGTCTCAGCTATGCCAAGTATGCCAACCAACTCGAAAGGCTCGGGGCATGTGTTATTGGCGGTATGTTCCTCGCACGCACACATTATAAAGTAAGGTAAAGTATGACAAAGTACGACAAGGCAGTGTCCGTATGCTTCAGCGGACACCGCAGCGTACCTTTCGCCAAGCGGAGGGAGTTGAAGCAATGTCTCAAATCGGAGATAGCCAAGGCGTATGCCGACGGCTACCGGTATTTCTATTGTGGCATGGCAATGGGATTTGACCTGCTGGCGGCAGAAGCCGCCCTTTCGTTGCAATGCGAGTTGAAGGACTTGCAGGTGATAGCCGTTGTGCCGTTCCGTGGTCAGTCTGACCGGTGGAGCAAGGAAGAGCAAGCCAAGTATGATGCCATCCTGCGCATCGTGGATGACGTGGTCGTATTGAGCGAGCAATACTACAATGGCTGCCTTCTGAGGCGCAACGACTATATGGTCAACCGCAGTTCACGTCTCATAGCCTACTTCGATGGCAATCCCAAGGGCGGCACGTTCTACACCGTCAGAGAAGCCAAGAGGCAGGGATTGGACATAGTGAATCTTCATAATAGTGTATAACCCATAAAACAGAAAATGCTTATGGACGATATTGTTGCAATCATCGTTTGCTACTTCGTGTTCGGAGCTTTGGGCAATGTGCTCAGAGCTTTGTTCGGCGGAGAGAGACGAAACGACTTCCGCCGTGACCGCTAAGCGTCTTTAAACCAAGATACGCTGACAGCCATACGTCTGCACCTTACCCCAAAAAGATGCAGCGGATAATTGTGTCCGTAGGCAAGGATATTCAGATTCCTCACCTTAACATTTTGATAAAAATAAAGATACTGCTGCCTATATTTCAAGACAGCAGTATAAACCTTACTCTGCAGGTGCCCATTTGCAACGCACAGGAGAGACGATTGCACCCTCTGCTTTCAGCTGCTTCATGGCTGCATCTACCTCTTTGCGGTCGAGACCGCTGAGTTCTGCGATTTTACCTGCGTTGAGAGGCTGACCAGCCTCTTTCATTGTTGCCAATACTTTTTCTTTTGCGTCCATTGTTTTGATGATTTGATGTTTTGTTTATAATCTTGTTATTAACTCTTGTATTTTGTCTTCCCTTATAATCTTCGGTTGTGCCTTACCTGCCAGAACGAGAATTTTCTTCCCGTTTCTGTAGATGTGCAGCTGTCTGCTTCGTACCACTGCTGTCAAGGTCTCATCATCCTGCATGGCTTGCCATATAGGATAATACACACCTTCTGGTTCAAACAACTTCTTCTGAAGGTGTGAGCACATGTTGGTTGTATCTATTGTCATATCGTTACGTCATATCATTAACATGATTCTGCCAGCTTCTTTTGTGAACATTTCAGGGAAACGGCAGATTGTTGCATACACCTGCTTGCTTGTCACAGGCTGACCGTCCTTTCTCAGGTGCAGCCTATGACGATTGATGGCATCGGCAATCTGGTCGGTTGTCATGCCGCCATTTCGCTTTACCATCACATATACTATGGCTTCTTCTATCTTCATCCTTTATTCATCTGTTTTTCAATCCATGCCATCAATACGGCAACAGCATATTCCTGTTCTTCCTTGGTCAGTGCCCTGCCTGCTGAGATGTGATGCCACTTGAAGAAGCATCCCCGGCAACAACAGCCAGTGGCATGTTGAGCCAGGAAAACAGGATGCCCACGCATGGGAGTCTGCTTGCCGTCGTTCGGTATGACAGCCGGAGCAAGTCTTTTTGCCACAAAGTCCTCTGCGTGTTTTCGTATCGTCGGCAATCCCTTTTCCATTACATACTCCCTGTCTTGCTTGGACAGATGGAACCGGCTGCGAAAATCAGACTTTGCCAATCTCTCAAAGAGATTCGTCAGGTCATACTCTTTCTTATCACCAGGAACGCTTTCTTGCGGCTCTTCCTCTTGGAACAACGATGGATATATGTATTTCTGTGACATCATTATCTGTTGCTTCTGATTTCTAATGTTATATCCATATATGACCGCTTGCCGTCTATATAGTCTGCATAGAGTATTTCTTCGCTTCTGCCTTTCAGAATATGGCACTTACCGCACAGCTCACAGTTGTGCAGACATCTCCATTCATTCAGAACGTAATCCAAACGTTCCTCTCGTGTAGATGATTCAATAGAGGGTGTGCTCATAATCAGTGTCTCCCACAGCGTGGTCAATCAGTGCCTGAAACTCTTCTTCCGTATAGTCTTCTTCCCAACCATACGTTACGTCCTTTATGCCCAAAGTAAACCCTAATGCCTCAGAATAGGATATGCCAATTTCAGCTGCAAGGTCTCTTGCCGCTTGAAAAATCTGCTCTTCTTTGCTTAAGGGCAGTTGTTTCGCTTTCTTATGTTTTTTCTTTGGTTTCCCCATTTGAGTATATTCGTTTAATAATCAGCGTTGATGGGCATCTTGAAATTCCTGTATTTCTTTCGGAGTTCCTCATTTTGCGCCTTCATTTCCTCATACATATCATTCAGTGCGTCAGGAAATCCCCATCCACAAGGGCTTGCCCAACGAAGGCATTGCTTGATTCGGGAATCATACTTGTCCCAAAGGTCATAAAGCACGATGTGGCGCAATGTCTTGTCGAAATTACTCTCAACAGAATCATAGAATTGCTCCCACATGTCTCCATAGTCATAAGTGAACTGACAGGCATTCTCCATATAGAACACCATCAATTCTGCGACTGAATCTTCCGAAGGCTTCAGTTTCTTGAAGTCGGACAATGCCTTGCGGCACACTGAGAAGCGTGTCTTTGGCTCTCTGTTTCTGCTCGGATAGAACTCTTCCCGTATGATGTGCTTATACTCTTCCAGCTTCTGGCCCTCATTCGGCTCTGCATAGAAGTCAAGATATTCCTTTGCCTCTTTCCGTGCAGAATAAAGTTCCAATACCATTTTTATTATTTCACTCTTGTCCATGGACATGAGGACAGACTTTAATTTAGATTTTGACATTTCTGCTCTTTTATCTTAAAAACGGGTCAATCGTTGCCAGCAACTCTGATTTCTGCATCACACCGCTCGTCCTCCACAACACTTCGCCGCGTCTGAACAGCATCAATGTGGGCACAGACTGTATGCCATACTGACTTGCAGTCACCCCATACTTGTCCACATCTACCTTGATGATGCGGATTCTGTCACCCAACACTTCCTTCACCTGCTCAAGGATGGGGTGCATCATCTTGCATGGCTGGCACCAGGTGGCGAAGAAATCGACCAAGACAAGTTGGTCACTTGATATAACGTCTTTGAATGTTTCCATTACGATTTTCTGTAAAATTATGCTATTTTCTTTCCTGTTATCTTACAATACTGCCCTGCAAATGTTAAAATCGAGAAGAATTCAATGAAAAACCTTCGTTATTTCAAAGAATATTCGTACCTTTGCAGCGCTCATCTATAGATAGAAGGAGTTTCGAGACCCGGTTGCCTTTGATGCAATTCGGGTCTTGCGTTTTATAGTGGTGTCTGCAATCTCTTTTTCATCTTCTTTTCCAAAGCCTTTAGTCCATACTCTTTGTTAAGATGGTATGCTGTCAACAGATAGAATCCGTTGCTACGTTGTTGTTCCAAGACAATAACATACTTTTCCACTTTATCATAGATGTATGTTTTCTTGACCTTACGCTTTTTGCCGTCCCTCTCTTCTATGGTAAATACATCCAGATTGTCTGGTGTCAATTCTCTCACATGGTGATTTATCCAATGAAGCCTTTGTGAACGAGCCATCTCGAATACTCGCTTTGGATAAGTCGTACCGTCTTCGTTCTCAACCATGATTTCTTCACAGGTAAGATGCTTGAACAATCTTGCCATGTCAATCTCGCCATCTGTCTTTATAGGATAGATGCGCCACCCTCTGAATGAGAATTGACAGTTATCTTCTATATCACGCTTGAATATTGCATGAAGATCATGCTCTCTTTCTCGTTCACTGAGATATGCCAGTTCCAGCAGCTCAGGGTATTTCTTGATAATATTCAAACTGCTCATTGGCTATTTCAGTGCGATAAAAAACAAATTAAACTTCTTTCTAAATTTGGGAGTTGTGGTGTTGAGACTGATATTACTGTGTTTTTTTATCTTTTCAATCAGCTTCATTTTGGCTCTCACCCTTCCTTCAACTTCTCCCTTTTCATATCTAAGGTTGTAGTTGATGGCTCCCATTAGAACATCTGCCAATTGGATGAAGACACTTTCGTGTGAACGTATAAACTGAAACCTGCCAATGGAAGAGTTGTATTCCATTATTTTTCTGAGCCTCTCCAGCTTATCGCTACTGCATGTGTCCTTGATATCCATATATATGTTATATGTATAATCCATGTCCATCTTGTGATGCAGCAATTGGTAGTACATGCGAAAGTAGAAATCATTAAACGTATAGTCTTCTCGTTTCTCGTCAATCTGACTCTTGTCAACAACCACAGCCCTAAATTCCATGTCATTCATAAAGAACCAGTCTATAAGCTCTGCATAGACTTTATACGTGGCCTCGTGGACATTTGTCCATTTCAGCTCATCACTATAGCCGTGCTTCTTCTTAATATCTTTTATGGCATCTTTTGCCATGCGGATTTGTGTGTATGCTATACTTGTACATCCCAAAAGCATGTAGGGATGACCGTCATGCACCATGTGGGTGCTTTCATCACAGTAGATGTTGAATGTCTTATTCATTGTATCTGTTTTTTGTTTATTCTTTATTCCTTTTCTTCAGCGGTCCACTATGAGGTCCACGGTTCAGCGTCACACCATGCTTGTTGAGTATGCGGAACACGGAACTTCGGCTTGTGAAGCCGCTGATGGCAAAGATGTCATCTATGCTGTGCCCCTCGTTGTACATGTTCACGATATTCTTCTCACGCTCCAGTTTCGACAGTGCCCTTTCCGACTTCTTGGGCGGCCGGATATTCTGTTGCAGATGGATGATGTGTGCCGATGCCTTGCGCAGCACGGCACACTCCTCAGAGAGTGACCCGAACATACGGATGACCTGTGAGGGCTTGGTGTCGGGGAAAAGTTCGTCAAACGTATCGATGCGGTCTTGGATGGAGATGATGCGAACCACCTTCACACGGCAGTATTCTATGAATGTAGCCAGTTCACGGGTGCCACGCAGTGCGTTACTGAACCTCGACACCACCAGCTCGTCGCCGCGCTCCAGACTCGATATGAGCTGCTTCCACATCGGGCGCAGCCTCTCGTGTTCGGACAGTTCCTCTATCACCTGAACACAGCCGTATTGCTGCATCCAAGCCTTGTCTTCTGCATACTCTTCGCCATTGGTGGCGATAAAGATGTAACCTACTTTTGCCATACTGTTGTACGCTATTAAATGAAATCAAGTGCAAAGGTACACTATTTTTCCGAGAAACAATCATACTTGAACGAAAAATCATACCTAAACACGATAATTTGCCATTTTCTTTTCACTTGATTTCATTGAAAATCATACTCGCAAGTATGATACACAAATAAGATTAAACTTACTGTCATTCTTGCAAATATATCGCTGAAACGCATTAACTTTGCACCGTCAATTTCAAAATCAGACTCAAAATAATGACAACAATGAAATATGAAACCCAACTTTTCGGAGGACAAACCAACCTCCATTGCATGAAGCAAATATTGCATAATGCAAAATCAAACTCGCATGGCTGTATCAGACTTGCCATTTGTATTGCCACTGCGTTTGCCGTAGTCATGCTGACAGCATGTTCAGACGGAAACGGCACGAAGTCGTTCCATTCGAGCGATGAAGCCATCAGAGAGTATCATGGCTTTCTGACCACTCTTCGACAGAACGGCAAGGTCTCAATTCAGACATTAGTTAAGATTGTCAACGAATGGCGCGTGTTGGACGATTCCGTGACATCGTGCATCTCACGTGACACTGTCAGGAAAGCCCACTCATACCCGTTCACGGTATATCATGAGTTGAACGACTCCATCCACATCGAGCTGTGCCGTATGGCGATGTCTAAGCAACGCACCTTTCACGACCTGCTCTATCTCAGAGAACAGACCTCTTCCCATGTTGGTGATGAGGAACTACAGCAAGCCGTGAAGGAAGCACAGCCATTCTTCGCTTCCTTGGATAGCCTGCCTATATATAATAAAGGTGGTAAACAGGCGGTACTGAAGCGTTACCTGCTGTTCCTGCAAAAATCCGCCAAGCAAGGCATTCACGGCAAGGAAGACCTGCTCGCTTTCATCAAGGAAGAGCATTTGTATTTCAAATCCTTCCTGCAATACCTGCCGGATTTTGCTGACGATGACATCGGTGACATCAGACGAAACACCGAACACTGCTGTCGGGAGATACTCCGTGCCGCCGACCGCAAGGATTTGTCCCACAAGGATGCAATGATATACCTCTCCATGCGCACCAACCACCGTCTGCTGCGCAACGCACAAGCGGCTATCGAGGATCTGAATAGTGGCAGGGTAAAGGACGAGCACACCATGCACGCCTACCTCCTGATGATGATGCAGCCGTTCATGACGATGGATGACCTTTCCGTGAGCGTGCTCTCCGACAAGGACAAGGCAGACCTCTACAAAATAGCCGATGCGCTCCCCAAGGAGATGGACGGTCTGGCCAAGAAACTGCACCTCGACAAGCAACGCCTGTCGGATATGCCCATGCTCATGATGAAGATTTATGTCACAAGATTATAAACACCCCAAACAGAGAATACGATTATGTTAGAACAGTTTTGCGATGATTTCCTTGCCGTCGTGCCTTTGCAGTTGCCAGAACTGCTGGACAAGCGCAAGATGGAGAAGCCTGTCAAGTATGACGATTACGTGCTTCTTACTTTCCAGTTGAACACCCCTTTCACGATAGAGGAGGTGATGGATATGCTCGAAGACGAGATGGAAATGATAATCCTCTATCACCACATTCCAAGCCGTCATACGGAGTTCGGACACAGCTGCTGTGCCTATTCCAACCCTTCTTTCGGACGGATGTTCAAGGTCAACGGCTCCACAGATGAGCGTGGCATGGTCAGCCAGATAAAAGTGACCATCTATGACTCGCTGGAGCACATGTCGGCAGATGTATGCCTCGACCTCAGTCTGCATTGCAAGAACGGGTTCTTCAAATACATGAAGCCCAAGGAGGAAGTCCTGCTCGACTTCATTTGAAAGTTACATTTGCCAGATGACAGTCCTGTTCTACCGCAACAACGCTCCATTCTGTTGTCCACAACAAAGGCCAAAGTCATGCCACAAGCTCCCGACCATCTGATGAAGGAAACGCTTTACATGAAGATTATCCATCTTCTCGACCGTCACCGCACATGGCTGGAGATTGAGAGCATCGCCACTGTCCGCAACCACACGATAGTCAGGAACGGCAGAATGACCGACATCCTCAGCCGTGTGCTTGTGGTCAAGGCCATCCACCATCATTTCCCCTACACGAGAGGGCAAGTGTGGCAGATAGCCGAGTACGACTTGGAACAGGCTATCAAGAGCCTTCGGACAACCGACGGAGCTTTCCGTCAGAGAATAATCAAGGGAGAACTGACACTGGAGGATGTGGAGCGTATCATATCCACTGCCACACACGGTGTCGTCCAGCCCGACCTGAGTCCACTTCCATTATTCACATGCTATACATATTATGACAAGTAAGATACTGTTTCTCATCCTGATGTCAGCGTTCTTCTTTGTGACGATGATTCTGCACAGAAGCCGCAGACAGTTTATGACACGGTTCTATCTGCGCATGACCGCGCTTGTGACAGCAAGGAAGCTCTACCGGTTGATGCTGCTCATCCTGCTGTACGTGTTCCACTTCCTCTACCTCTGTGTACACTATAACGACATAGGCGTAGTGGCTTCCACCATAGCGTTTGCCATATTCTTTGTCTTTATGGATGTGGAGAGGTGGCTACAGCGTCTGCACGAGGAGCGGACACCCTTCTGCATCGCCGCGTTGGCGGCAGTGGTGTTTGTCTTCACTCCTCATCTGTTCACGCTTGCTGTCACCATCTCCTTTGTCCTTCTGGCATCACTGTTCTATCCCTCGCGCATAGTCATATCGCTGTGGAAGAACAAGGCTGACCGCAAGATGCTCCTCGAAGACACAGAAATGCTCATCATATACTACTATTAAGTATCACCTGTATCATGCCGTTCCTTTTGTATAATGGAGCTGGCGACAAACAACAGTATTCACCAAACAGATTATTGAAATGAAGAAACAGAAACATAGAACGAGTTCCGGCAAGATGTCTGAACGGATGTCCCTGTTGGAGTTCTTGAAAGAGAGGTCCGGGATAAGGCTGTCGAAGCTCGAAGCCTACCTTGACCTTGTAGACAAGGCTTCTGTACAGTACATCCCCAAGGATCTGTGCAAGCAGGAGTTCAGCCTGTCCAACGGGCAGTTTGTAATCACCATTACCGAACTGGCAGGATGCTGGCATTGGCACCGCGCCACTGTCCGCACCTTCATCGAGCAGTTGGAGAAGATGAACCAGATTTCCGTCACCCGTCTCACGAAGAGCCAAATCATCACCATCCCGATGTTGGCTGAGACACCTGCCGTTTCTCCGATTGACGCAGCCTTGGATGTGTTCCGCCAGAAGATGTGTACCGCATTGGACGAATGGCGAAGCGGCAAGATGTCCGCATCGGCTTGCGCCTCGGAATGTGAACAACTCTACGAAGATGCAACAGAGGAAGTAGCCATTATCTTGCAGAAAGCCGACAATGGCAATTCAATTGGCAAGGTGCCATGCGGAAGAAACATTCCCGAATCTGTAGGACACGCCTTTTGTATGACTGCACTCACAGCTGTCTGCGAAGCCACCTTCCATCAGGTGCTTTCGCAGGAAACAGATAACGCCCTCGTTACCTCCCTTCTTCCCTTCTTTTACAAAGACCTGGGAGGAGACTGGCTCTCATTCATCGAGGCGGCAAAGGCAATATCAGAATTGGCATTGGATGGCAGCTCACCAGCCTTGCATCAGGAAAGCGCAGCCATCAAGTCACAGTTTCAGTCACTCTGCCGACCGTTCCTTGCCATTGTAGCCAACCAAGAGGGCTCCTGTCCATCAAAAGGCTGTATTAACCTCTAATAATCACCGTACAACGCTTCTTCTTTTCTACTGGCACAGTGTTTACACGTCTGCCATTGCTGTAAAATAATCGGGCTTGCCCGTTGGTCGGAAATGAGGGAATTTGGGTAGCCTAATACCCCTCTTGGTCTCCGACCATCGGGAGGCTGTCCTTACAAGCAGCAAGCTGGAGACAGGAGAGTTGTACACACATAAAAGGAAATAGGTTATGGCAACACCAAAACAGGTTATGGATTTCCGACCATCTAAGGGAATCACCACAGCACAGAGCAACGAGCACCAACGCCGTTGGACGGAAAAGGGTTGGGGATCCGCTGAATCAACAGGCAACTACGACCGCAGCCGTGAGCGGCTCAACTTCGAGGTTCGGGGCGGCAAGGTTTGTCCTATAGACAAGAGCCGAAGCATCCCGGAGCGCATGGCAGACATCCTGCGGAGCCGTGGAATCAAAGACCCCAACGAGGGACTGGCAGAGCCACGCTTCCGCACAGTGGTCAATTTCATCTTCGGAGGCTCACGAGAACGTATGACAGAATTGGCATTCGGTGACCAGAAGGTGAATCTCACTCACGGAGCGGACAATTCGCATCTAACCCGATGCAAGGACATTGAGGAATGGGCAAAGGATGTTTACCGCTTTGTTGCGGACAAATACGGTGAGGAGAACATCGTCGCTTTCATCTTACACTTGGACGAAACCAATCCGCACGTTCACTGCACCCTCTTGCCAATCAAGGACGGCAAGTTTGCATACAAACAGATATTCGCCGGAAAGGACAAGTACGAGTTTTCTGCCAGGATGAAAGCCCTGCACAGCGAATTTGCCGATGTCAACAAGCGTTGGGGCATGGAGCGCGGAACTTCCGTCTCAGAGACGGGAGCACGCCACCGCACCACCGAAGAATACCGCCGCCAGCTGTCAGAACAGTGCACCACCATTGAGCAGTCCGTCGCCACCCATCAGCGGACACTCGCCTCGCTCCAATCGGACATCCGTCTGGCAGAGCGGAGAGTAAAAGGACTCACCTCAATGGTCAACAACCTCTTGCAGGAGAAGGCTGAGAAGGAGGCGGCACTTGCTGAATTGCATCGGCAGATTCTTGCAGGTCACGACAATCCTGATGCTCTCCGTCAGCAAGTCCAAGAGCTGGAGCAGGAACTGTCCGCTATCCAGTCGAAACTGGACGACAAGCAGGAGAAGCTCTCAGAGGCTGACCGCAAGCTCGATGCCCTGCGTGAGGAGATGACCGCCATGAAGGAGCGCACGGAGGAGTTGCGGCAGGAGGCACACAGATATTCCGATACTATCCGACAAGGTGCGGACACCGTTCTCAGAAATGCCCTTCTCGAAAACATGGTCAGCGAGTTCTCCGAACGTGTGGCACGGCTTTCCAATGAGGGCAAGGACGTGTTTGACGGTTCCCTGCTTCAGGCCTTTGCGGAGAATGGAACGGAGGTGATGTACTGTGCCACGCTTCTATTCCTCGGCTACGTCGATGATGCCACCACCTTTGCCGAAGGTCATGGCGGTGGCGGCAGTTCGTCCGACCTCAAATGGGGACGTGACGATGACGAGGATGAACGCGCTTGGGCACGCCGTTGCATGATGAAAGCTGCACGCATGATGCGCCCCTCTTCCGGCAAAAGGAAGAAACGATAAGCGGCACTGTCACGTATCACCTGTTATAGTATTCACCAGATTAAATTGAACAACATGAGAAAAATACTTATTCTATCCCTTGGCTTCGCCCTTTCATTGGGTGCGCAAGCCAAAGACTATCACCGCACGGCGGACACCACCACCGTTGTATGCAGACTTTCGGCAGACGGTATGCTTCGTCCGCTTAAACCTTCCTACATGAAAGGGGCATTGGTAGCTTCGCCATGGACGGACAACTGGTTTGTCCAAGCGGCAGGAGGAACTACGGTCTTCCTCGGCAAACCGCTCGGATGCAACGACCTATTCGGTCGCATGAAACCGGCATTCTCCGTGTCGATCGGCAAATGGTTCACACCTTCCGTCGGCGGTCGTCTGAACTATGGCGGTATGCAGTTCAACGACTGCAACAACTCCTCGCAGGACTACCAGTACCTGCGTGCTGATTTCATGTGGAATGTCCTCGGCAACCTCTACAAGGACGATGTACACACTCTTGCCAGATGGAGTGTCATTCCATACGTGGGCGTGGGTATGCTGCACAACAAGGTGAATGCCCACAAGCCCTTTGCCATTTCCTACGGCATACAGGGGCAGTATCATCTCTCCCCACGCATTGCTGTTACGGCAGAGATAGGCAACATGACCACCATGCAGGATTTTGACGGCTATGGCAAGGCACACCGCCTTGGCGACCATCTGCTGTCCGCATCCCTCGGCCTCTCTGTCCGCATCGGCAAGACTGGCTGGAAGCGAGTGATAGACGCTCGCCCGTACATCGCACAGAACGAATGGCTTTCGGCATACGCCTCATCCCTTTCTGACAGCAACAGCCGCTATCACGCCCAGCACGATCGAGATTGTCAGACTCTGGAGCAGCTGCGCAAGATTCTTGCCATCGAGGGACTTCTGGACAAGTACGGCCACCTCTTTTCTGACGATGCCGCTTCTTCCGTCACAAATGGCTATCCTCGAAACGACTACAGCGGTCTCAACTCGCTGCGTGCAAGAATGAGAGACAAGTATGGTAATGGTCAAAAGACAAAGGTCATGGAGTCCGCCTCTTGTACAGAAGAATATGGCAATGCTGAAGGTGAGCCGGAAGACGATTACCTATCGCTCATCCACTCAGGAAAGGCTTGCATAGGTGCGCCCATCTATTTCTTCTTTGAACTTGGCACTGACAGGTTGCTCAACAGGTCACAGCTCGTCAATCTCGACGAAGTAGCACGCATCGCCAAGAAATATGGCTTGAAAGTTAAGGTCATCGGCGCTGCCGACAGTGCCACAGGCAGTGAAGCCATCAATGATAACCTCAGCCGTTCCCGTGCCAGATTCATTGCAGAGGAACTGATGAAACGTGGTATGGAAAATGGCACCATCTCTCAGATTTTCGATGGCGGCATTGACGATTACTCGCCCAATGAGGCGAACCGCCATACCAGAATCCTGCTGTATCTATAGCCAGACATACAGCTCCGAACAAGAGCACTAAAACTTTTTTTTCATTGATAAATTTTAGAAAGGGAGGGCTTGTCCGTGATGGATAGGCCCTCCCTTAATCATATATGTATTAACGCATATTCTATGCGCATATCTTTTTTTTATCCGTGTTTCTCAGTACTTGACCAGTCAAGCAGGAAGTCATATATACTCATTATCTGTATGCCGTTTTCGTCGCTCCACTGCTTGGTATGTTCTCCCACGATCAGCAGTTTGCGGAAAGAGTCATCTACAAGACGCAACGACCGTTTCTCCTGTTCCATCTTTTCTGCATCGGGCATACGCCACGCCGACTGGATGTAGATCCGCTCGCTCCCTTTGTTGCAGACAAAATCCACTTCCAATGTCACCCTCTGCTGCTTTCCTTCCGTATTCCTCACTCGATGATAGACGTTACCCACATCCACGAGCCATCCTCGCATACGCATCTCATTGTAGATGACGTTCTCCATGATATGTGTCGGCTCGCTCTGACGGAACGACAGAATAGCATTCCTCAGACCTACGTCCTGATAATAATACTTGGACAACGAACCTATGTATTTCCGTCCTTTGATGTCGAACCTTTCGGATTTTTCGATAAGGAAAGCATCCTGCATATATTCCAGATAAGCCGACACTGTCTTGTCGGTTATGCTCTGCACATTGCTTACGGACTTGAACGTATTGGCTATATTCAGTGCATTGACAGGTGCTCCTATACTGGATGCTACGGTCTTCGACAATTCTTCAAATTCAGGTCTCAGTTCTATGTTGTTCCGCTCGTAGATGTCACGTAGATATACCGTGCGATAAAGGCGACGCAGGAAATCAGCCTTCTTCTCATCCCCAACCTGTGTAAGTAGTTGCGGCAAACCTCCGTACAGTCTGTATTCAGCCCAACCGTCTTCTTTCGAACCATCATACACCGTCATGAACTCCTTGAAGGATAGTGGCCACACATGTATCTCGTCACCTCTGCCTCGGAATTCCGTCACCAGGTCAGAGGACAGGAAACGCGAGTTGGAGCCTGTGACATACACATCCGCCCCTTCGGTAACTGACAAGGAAGAGAGCACCTCTACAAAGTCTTCCACCTCCTGCACCTCGTCGATGATGATATAATAAGTCTCATAGTCAATCATCATCTTTTCCACCCAGTCCAACAGGTAGTCCGGGTTCTTGAACTCTCTGTTCTTCCTACTCTCCATGTCGATGACGAGAATATGGTCTTCTCTCACGCCCTCATCCAATAGATGCTGATGAAAGAGTTTCTTCAGAAGGAACGACTTGCCTGAACGTCGCAATCCTGTGATTATCTTTATGAGCCCGTTGTTCTTTGAACGGCTCAACTGTTCTATGTATCTATATCTGTTTACTATCATATTTTACGAAAAAGTGTCACTTGTGACACTTTTTCGGAGGCAAAGTTATATATTTTATCCTAAATCAAAGAAAGAAATAAAGAAAAATGCACTAAAAATCAATGATTTTCCTGTTTTGTAGTGTCTATTCCACTTGCCGATGCCCATTTTTCTTTGCAAAGTTACTGCCCGGGCGAATGGTCAAGTACCGCCATGCTAACAGGCAGAGGACTGAACGACAGCTTTCCGCAAATCAAAGATTTGGGTATTTCATTAACTCCTCCGTCTGTTTTCTTGCCTTATCGCCCTCATTCCGCAGTCTTTTGATGCACGAAAAATCAGTTCCCGACAAGAGGAGCCGAAAGGCTTCAAAAGGAGGGAAGAAAAACAAGTTGAACAAATAATTTCTTTGCGTATGGAATTACACAGATTATCAGAAAACGAGCAGGCATTTGTCGAGTGCTTCTCACGGTTCGTAAACGGTCAGATGGGGTCAGCCGCCAAGGTAGGCAATGCCCTTGCAGATGACCATCGCTATCTTATCAACGAAAAGGGCAAGGTGGTGTTTGCCTTCTTGGAACGCCTTGCCAACGACTATCAAAAAGGTCGTTATGACCAGCGTGACGAGTGGGTGTGCCGATTGGCAGCAGAGGCCATCGAACACCTTGTAGAGAACAGAATGTATTACAGAACACTTAACAACGATTGACTATGGCAAGCAGATTGATTACACCCGTATTGGAGGAGATACTGAAATCCTATCCTCTGTATTCACAGGACGGCAAAGGCAAGGATGCCGTTTGTGTGGCAATATTCTTCATCGGACACGTCCGTTGGTTCGTACTTGAAGGACAGCCGGAAGGTAACGACACCACGTTGTTCACCATCGTATGCGGTCTGCATGAAACGGAGTATGGCTATACCTCCGTCAATGAAATGGAGAGCGTAAAGGTGGATGGCTCCAAATATGGAGTGGACGAGATATTTCAAGTGGAGCAGTTGGACGGCTTCAAGCCGGTGAAACTGAAGAGCATTCCAGACGAGGATTTACAAGCATTCCTTCATAATATGGAATGACCCCAAATTAAATCAGCCGCAGGGACATTACTCCTTGCGGCTGACTATTGTTAGTACCTACTATGAGTAGTAAAGCCTACGATTAGTATATACTACGATACTACTCTCATCTTCGGAAAGCGGACTTGGCAACGTGCTCCTCTTGTACCTCTTCCTTCTGGTACTCCTCCATGTCAAGCAGTTGCTCATACGCAGAGCTGATGTTTGCGTCCATAGAATGGTTGTGGCTGAAAGGGAAGGTATGCTTCACAGAGAGTCCTGCATTGGTCACAGTCCCCACATCCAGGCTATCCTTATCCTTGTTATATTGCAGGTTCAGCAAACCACCATTCGGCATTTGGAATATCGGCATTTTTCGCTGCGCCAATTCCGAAAACTCTTCGGCGGTCATCTCCCTCGCCACAGCCTTCACGTCCTCACTGGCACGTCCTATGCCATAGCGAGTGATATGGTCACGCACTTCTTGCTCCGTATGCTTCAGGAACACCTCATACGTACCGCCGACACTCCCGTTATAGACCACTGCAAAGTCCTTGTCCTCTATTAGCAGGTCATCGCCTCTGTTCTGGCACGGCTTCCTGTAGGTCTGCTCCTCGTCCATGCCGTTCCCGTCATAGTATTCCTTGGCAAGCGTCAGCAGTCCTTGATAGTCACCTTTCTCCTTTAGCTTATCCAGTTCCGATGTGTCATCCGTTGATTGGAGATAGGCGATGGAGGCATAATAGACGTTTTCTTTCGATTGTGAAGGCTCTGTCAGGCTTTTGTACTGGGCAAAAGCCTCCTGATAATTGGTGTCAAGGTCTTTGCCGTGGTCGTAAGGAACAGAGAGTTTCACTTCCAGACCGTTACTCGTCGGCACAGCAATCTTTACAGAGTCCTCCTTCTCATGATGCTGGATATATACAGCAGAACCATTATATGCCAAGACTGCATGGTCGCCGTCATCTATGGATAGATAACTTTTCCCTTGCCCGTTTTCCTGCTCAGCCTTTTTCTCCTGGTCTATCTCCATAGCAATCTTGTCGATATGCTGCGTGAGCATTGAGGTAGCTTTTTTCACATCGAGTAGCGTGGTCTTGATGAACTGCGGCGACTCCTTCAGCGAATCCAGCCAAGACTTCAAATAGGCAGCCGAATCTCCTTTCAGATGCTTTGTCATGCCATACCGCTGAGCGGTCAGCGCAGCCGTCAGTTCTGCCACCAGTTCCTCGCGTGCATACTCTGCCGAGCCGAAGGTAGCGGGCTTGATGCGGTCTAACTGTCCCTCCGCACCCGTGGAGTGTCCCATCTCGTGGAAAAGGTTCGAGTAGAAAGACTCCCCATCCTTGAACTGCCTTTTCTCAGGCATCACAATCTCATTCTTGCTGATGGAGAAATAGGCGGAATCACCGAACATCGGTTTGATGGGACATATCCAACGGTTGTCCGCTATCATCCTATCCACGGGTTCAAAGGCAAACTGCTCGTCCTTCTCTACCTTGGGCATCGAGTATTCCTGTTCCAGTTTCTCCCAAAACTCTGGTCTGACCTCCTTCAGGTTGGTCTGCGCCACATTGAAGACATGGTAAGTCTGAAGCTTTGGATATACATTGTACTTTTCGCGCTCTTCCTGAGAGAGCAGTTTGTAGTCCTCCCACTTGATGTGTTCCTTTGTTTCCTTATTGACCACCGTAAACGTGGTGAGCATCACGGGGAAAGAATGCTCACCTTTCAGTACTGACACACGGGGCTTCTGTTCCTCGTCTTTCTTGCCAGTTTTGTTAAACTGCTGTATGCGGTCGAAGGTACAGAAGCGAGGAATCTTGTAACCCTCCTTCTCGCAATGCAGGAGCAACATCATAGCGTTCATGCCATTATATTCTCGTCCGTTCAGGTTTTTCGGCCATTGCAACGCACCTTCAGTAAACCAGGGCTTTTTCCATCCGTCTTTGCCCGACAGCGACTGAATACGCTCAATCATCATATCGGCAAACAGGTCGAGTGCCTTGTCTTCGGCACTCGGACCTTCCTTAGCATAAGGCTTTCCCATAGTCAATTAACCATTATAGGGCTGCGGAACATATTCGCTCATTTCAGACACTCGGCAGGAGAAGTCCAGTTTGTCATTGAAGACACTGACAGACAATGCCCCTTTGATGTTCGCTTTCACGCCTGGTTGCAGCCATGCCTCGCATTTGCCATCGAATAGGAAGAAACTTACCCAGATGTATTCAAATCCGTCCTGTACTTTCTCTGCGCTGAAAGCGGAGAACTGGCAGTACGGCACACCATTCTTGTCCGTCTTGTCCTCAATGCTCTTGCCCACCTTGCCGCGGAACTCCATCACGCCCTTGATGCAGTCCTCTGCCTCGTCAGGCTGGTGGCTGATGCTGCTTGCCGACAGGTTGAAATAAAGGACATCGCCCCATTTTCTTGGTACCAATACACCGGCTACCTCAATGCGTTCGCCGATGTTGCAGCTGCCCACCTCCGTCAGTGTCCCATCTTTGATGACCGACACCTCGATGGTCTTGTTAATCCCGCTCTTCGCTGGAATGACTACGTTCATGGCAAAGCTCACGAATGCCTTGCCCTCCTTGTTCGTGCGGCAGGTCGCAGCCTTGCTGACCGTTCCGCACACTGTTACATTACATTTGATCATTGCTCGATACTATTTGAATTATACATATCCATCGTCCAAGTGAAATGTCTTAGCAATGACAATAATCTCTTTTCAATCATCATATACTAGCGCACGTATCAGTTCATAGACTATCCACGCTGCTATGATAAGTTGGAAGCCGAGATAGATGATGGCCACGGTCTGACCGAAAAGCCATTGGGTAAGCATGAAGTGTCCTGCCACAGCTACCATACCCACCAGCAATGTACACAGATGACTTGCTATCCTTTTCATTTCCTTTGCAGATTTTGTTGTTGACTCTCAGCCTCCATCCCTTGCTCGAAGTTCTGCGAAGCCTGCTGTGTCGCCACGATGCCTGTCACCATTCCCGCAATCTTCGTCCGTTTGCTTTCTTCCGACAGATTGGCATTGCCCAAAATGAGCGACAGGCGGTTCATCTCCGAGGAGGTCAGTTCACGGTCAATCTTCACCGTACCGCTCTCTGCATGAAGCACAGTCTTGCCGTTCTCACCCACAGTAATGGTGCATTGCCTCATGCCTGGAACAAGCGAGGTCAAATCTACGAGCCGGTTGGCTGCCATGGCAGAGATAAGTCCTTTTTGTCGTTCCTCATCATTGCTGTCAATCTGCGCTGCCAACATCATCAGCGACATGAAGGTGGTCATCGCCATGTCGAGTATAGGGTCATTCGTTCCTGAAATGCCCACGCCGCTGTCCTCCGAGGAAAGGATTTTCTTCATCCAGTCCTCCGACGAAACCTTCTGCTCCTGTGGCGCATTGCTCTTGTATTTTGCCAACAGGTCATTGCCGTTATGCAGGGCCTGTAGCTTGATGTTGCCTTTCTGTCCGATTTCTGCCAGATAAGCGGCTGGATCCATATCCCTTTTTGAGCCGTCAGCCGATACACTCTTCACTCCGAAATGCAGATGCTCGCCAGTGGTTCTGGTGCCGGTATTTCCCGACACCCCCAACTTCTGACTGGCATTAACCACGTCACCTACCTTTACTGCTATGTCAGACAGATGCAGGTAGGAGCATTGCACCTTGCTGCCATCCTCACGGCTGTATTCCACGGTGACGGATTTCCCTCCTGCCGTGTTCGCATTATGGTTCACCGCCACCACCTTGCCGCCGTTCTCCGTGGCCAACACCGCCTCATGGTTCGTCTTGATGTCAATGCCCTTGTGCATCTGCTGCTTGGTGGCATCCATCGGATCCTGGCGATTGCCGAAAGGCGAGGTGATGAAGAGAAACTCCTCTCGCTCCACAGGAAAGGAATACCCGGCAGACTGCGGTACATGGGCAGCAGGCATTTCTCTACGAGGATTATTCTCCACCCCGAACGACCGACCTTCTGCCCGCATCTCAGCCATCACCTCACTGTCATACTTGTCCAGTCCGTTGGCTTCAATGATGCGCTGCAGACTTGCAGCATAACCGCCGCCCGTGGCATAGCCGGCACGCTCAATGCCCTTCGTCCATCCCTTGTAGTCGTCAGGCGACAGCGTGAAGCACTGCGCATAACGCTTGTTCTGCTTCAGGAACTGCGAGTGATGCTCATAACTGTCACCCACGCTTTTGTACTTACAGAATTTCTCGTTGGGCCTATCATCCGTATAGACTCCATACTCTCCGCCATTCTTCAACCACGATGCCGTAGCCTTGATGCCAAAGTGGTTGTTGCATTCGCGCGACAGTTGGCTCTGTCCGTTGCTGCTCTCCAGTATGGCTTGCGCCAAGATGACGGAGGCAGGAATCCCATACATCCGCATCTGTTCTTTGGCTTCCTCCGCATATTGTGCGGCATACGCTGCGTTCTTTCCCATAAGCCTATCTCCTTAGACTGGTGTGTTGTTCTGTTTCTTGACTTTCCTGTGCCATCTGCTTTCCTGTCTCTTTTCCAGGTGACACCATCTCCGTAATTCCACGCTTCGATGATGTTGTCTGCTTCGGCATTTCCAACTGGTCACAGATGGCCACCCGTTCACCAGCACGAATGAGCTTCGGCAGATAGGTGTCGAGGGCATGATATGGGAATCCTGCCATTGCCAACGGCTTGCCTTCATCATCCTTGCGCCCATTGCTCTTTGTCAGCGTAATACCCAATATTTTGGATGCCTTCACCGCATCATCCTTGTAGGTCTCATAGAAGTCACCGCAGCGAAACAAAAGAATGGCATCAGGATGCTTCTTCTTCAAGTCAAGATATTGTTGGACAAGGGGAGAGACAGCAGCCTTGACAGCCTTTTCATCCTTCTTTTCTTCTTTCTTTTCCTCTTGTTTCTTCTCTTCCCTTTGTTCAGAGCTTTTATCTTCCTTAAGTACCACTTCCTTCTGTTCATCATGCTTATCGACAATTGCCGTCTCCGCTTGCTTCACCTCCGTCGCTTCTTCCTGCTTCTCTTGTGTACTTTGCTCGACATTGTTGTCTTTCTGCAATACATCAGCAAACAGCGAGGCGGCAAGGTTCTGCTTGTAGGAATCCCTGTCAGGAGCCACCCACAATCGTTGCCATTGTGACGGACTGACACTTCTCGGCTGCAACTTCTTGCCGTCAATAGTGGCTGCACACAGGCATTCGCCCGATTTGGCACGGAATACTGCCACACGCTGGATGCGGTTCAAATCAACCTCCTGCTCATTACCTCCGAAGATGTCCACCTTCAGGTCGGGTTTCGCCTCTGCCATAGCATAATACTTCTGTGCCAGTTCCTCACGCACACGCTCGATGTTGTCCATCGACTGCTTCAAGGTGGTGAAGAAATGATTGAGGTCTCCTTTGTCGGGATAGACGGCAAAGCCCTCCTTACCTTCGGGCTTGATGTACAATGCCCACCGCTCCTTGTCATCCTTTACCAACTGCACATTGTCGAAACCGATGTCACGGCTGTGGGTTACGGCCTCAGAAGCATCCAACGAGGATAGGTCTTCGATAGACCAGTTGCGCAGTCTTGATACCGTGATTTTCTTGTCGGCGAAATAACTGTCGTCGGGACGGAAGCCCAAGGCTCCGTCGGGATTGTAGAAACGCACGTTGTCATAACCCTCTTTCTGCAAGGCATTGGTGAAGCGTTGCTTGTTCATGCCCTTGATCTCGTTGTTCACCTCCAACGATGCACCCTGTGGCAGCACCACATCGGCGGTCTTGCTGGCATCATCACGCACGATGACCACAGTACGCTGCTCCTCGTTGGGATGCTGCTTGATTTCGTCTGCTACGAAGTAGTGGTTGGGCAACTGCACCTGTATCTGCGCCGTCTCTCGCTGATGCTGGTCGGTGGCATACTCCACCTTTTCACCCAGTTCGGCTTTCTTCAACACCTTCAGCGCACCGTTCACCTCACTCTCGATGGCATCAATCAGACAAGGGTCTTCCTTCAGTTCCCTCGTCCAATAGTCCACCATGCTAAGGCTGTCCTTTGACAGACGGGCAGGCAGTCCCAGTTCGAGCATCTTCACGCCCGAAGCTATCTCAGTGATGAGTCGTTCCTTCTTCACGGCATCCTCCGACGGGGCTTTGCCGTTCTTCATGACCATGCCCTCACGTGCCAACCGCTGCTGATGACCGGTGGCAGACACCAACTGACGCATCATCTCCTGTACATAGTCATTGTAGTGCTCGAAGTCACGCTGCCGTGGCAGGTAGATGACATCCTTCTCGGTGTCGTAGTGCGCCACACCCGTGCCGTCCTGACGTACATTCACGAGGTTGTCCTTCATCTTCTGAAGGAATCCGTTGACGCACCCATGCAGCTGCTTGTCCTCCTTGTCGCCATAACCTCTATCCTCCACCGTGCCATCCTTCTTCAATGCCGTAGTGTAGGCTGTTTCGTTAGCCATAGGCAGTAGCGTCTGGTCGATATTGAACAGCACACGGATCTCACGGTTTTTCACTCCCTTGTACTGCTGTTTGTCCTGTTCCGACAGTTCTGCGTATGCCTCCTTGGTGATGACATCGTCGGGATTGTTGCGGTTGACGTACTTATTCCAATTGTAATACAGGAACGGCACACCTTTCTCATGCTCCCTCACGCTCTCACCCCGTGCCTTCGCTTCGGAGAACTGCGTAAACAGATTGCTCTTGCAACCCTTGGCATCGGAGTCAAGGGCAAGGACAAGGGCATTGAACGGACTGACCGAAAAGCCCTTGGGATAGAGCTTCGGATAGAGTTTGCCGCTTGCATTCAACCAATGTCCCTTGGCATCCACCGCACTCGTCAGTGCCTCAGTGAGCAGCGACACCTGCTTCTCCGCCGTCCGCTTCTCAAATTCTGATTTCTCTTTCATGCTTTTATCTTTTTGTTTATCTCAATCACATTCTATAATTGGCTTACCAAGCCACCGTTCCCGACAATTTTGTTGTCGGGCTTCACTGTATTCCCCTCGGTCGCACCACGCTCTCCCGTGCCTGCTCTTCGTACTGCATTGCTGCCATCTGTCGCATCTGGTCGTTCTTGGCAAGTATGGCGTTAGCCAATGTATTCAGCGGCAATGCCCCCGACTGATGCGCCCCAATCACACTGTCAGGCAGTTGAATGGTACAAGGCACATGGTCAATGTTGGCAACGAGACACCGCCCTTGCAGCATCGGGTTGCTGATACGAGGATTGAGTGGTTCATCAGGATATTGGCGGTACTGAATGCGAGATGCAGCAGGACTAACTGTAGGTGCAATGCCTTCCTGCTGTTTCCTGCCCAGCACCTCATGTCCCGCTTTGTTGAGCAGATTGGCACCTCCCATACCCATCAACAGCATCTTCAGTATAGGATTCTTCACGAACATTCCAGCCACGATAGAGGCCAAAGGAAGGAGGCTATTGTCCATATTCAGCGATTTTGTCTTGCCAGTGAACAGTCCCACCAGTACATCGGGCAGCATCGCCAACACATAACCAAGGTTCTTGCCGATGTCTGAAAAGCCGTTCAGTCCAAAACTCTGCAACAGCCCGTCCCATCCATTTTCGTTTGTTTGTAAGGCTGTTTCCTCCTGCTGGACTACAGATGGTGTTGCCTCTTCAGTCGATGAATCAGGAGTTTCTTTCGGTTCTGCCTTCTTCTCCTTCTCAGCCTCTGCATCCAGTCTCGCCTTAACCTCCAGATACTCGTCTTCCTGTCCAGGCGCAACTATCAAGGGCACATCCTTGTACTTGCCTGTACGTTTGGTTGCTTCGTTTCTCTGAGGGTCAAGGAACGTACCTTTGTTCCAAGGAAAAGAGGTCTGCTCGGTTTGTTTCGTCCAATCCATAAAAGTGATATTGCTCGTGGGAATCTTGTTCTTGAAATGGCTGTTGGTAGCCTTGATATAGCTGTTCTCGTGGTTCTTGATGACTTTTGCCTGTTTGCGGAATGAGGCGAAGACGTTGGTGCCCGTACCGAAAACTCCCTTGCTGATACACTCCTCGACACAGACCTCTTGGCTGCTACCTTTCTTGCTTAGGTGCTCCATGCCGACATTCATCACCATATCGATACCGACAAACTTGGCGAAGGTTGCCCATGAGCCAATCCCTCCCATGGCCACGACATCGGCACCCGCTCCGGCTGCCCATCCCGCTGCCTTCTCTGTTCGAGAGGGCTTATAGGCTGCCTCTCCTTTGGCTTCTATCTCTGCGGCAAGGGGTGACTTGTTCAGTTCGTAGGGCAGACCGAACAGACTGCTTTGTGCCGCCTTGCGGATGATATAGTCGGCAGAAGATGTTGGCATACGGTCTTTCACCATTTTTTCTATCATCAGCTGCTCCATGCGGTGATCGATATAGGCGTATGCCAAATCACAACCGAGTTGTTTAGAGAGTGCATCGTACCGCTCTCGTCCTATCTCCGTCACCACCGCCTTGCGCCATTCCTCAGCCATCACGGCAAGGTCACGCTGCATATCCTTGTTGCCGACAATAGCCTCCTTGCACATCGCCAGATAGTCTTCGGTGGTCTTGCTGTTCCACTTGCCTGTAATCTTCAGCGTGGCGTATGGGTCATCACCAGGCATATTGGCAGTGGCCAATGAGCGTAGGATGCCAGCCGTACTGTTGGAGTAGGCTCGCATCTCGTCTGCCTGTCTGTTGGACAAGTCCCGTTGCACCCTGCCCATCACGGGGGCAAGGTGACACCCGAAGTAGTCGCCCATCAGACGCTCTATCTCTGCGAATCGCTGACTGTTCTTAACTGCCATATACCTTGTTTATATATTATACTGCTGTAATATCTGTTCCTTTGTCTGCTCGATGGCATTGTGATATATCTCCATCTGCTTAGGATAGTGTTCCTCCAACCATGCGTCCTTGTCCACTTGGCAGTGGATGAACTGCACGGCCATACGTTCCTCAATCTCCACGGAGGGTTCCCCCTCTTCCTTACCATTGAACCATGCCTTTGTCCACCATCTCACGCCAGCCCGGTCGGGATAGACGCTCACTATCCTCGGAATGTCGAAGCTCTGGATATCCACGTCCAAGTCGGCAAGAGGGTCGATGATGCCGTCATGCGTCAGGGCTTGCTCTTGGAGTTTTTTTTTAACACCTCGTCCATCGTGGAGAGATATACCTGATGTCGCATGGCAAGATAGTTGAGAAAGTCGGCAATGAGCAGGTTCTGCACCTTAGTCGCCAAAGGCATACAGCGGTTGCCGATGCCCAAGGGATTAGCCATGCTCGGCATGGTCTCGTAGAAATAATGCTTGCTCGCTCCCAACGAGAAGATGTTTCTCAACGACTGCTCCGTATGTTCGGGCAGAGAGTATGCTCCTTGTTGAAGGTCCTCGAAGTAGGAGGGAAGGAAGCGGAGCATCAATGCCTCTATCTCCTGACGGTCGGTGTCGTAGGGTGAAGGGATGTTCATGTCCAGTTCATTGATGCCCATTTGGGAATTGTGCTCCAATGCCTTGATATTGCCGTAGAGCATGGTGAGGAACTCCAACGGATTGATTTCCTCTCCGTCAAACCTCACCTCCATGTGCAGCAGGTCGCCACTGATGGCGATGGTCTGACCGGCCTTGACGCTTTGGGAGAAGTTGGCGAAGACATTGGAGAGATGCCTGTAAGTCACTTCGTATTTGCCGTAGCGGATGGTCTGGTAGATGCCATGCTCCGCGTCCGACCCAATGGCAGAGACGGTTCCCGTTGCCACCGCCGACAGCAGGTAATGGTTCACTGAGAAGTCTATGCCGTGATGGAAGAATGTTTCTCCCGTCACGGGATTTTTCTGCTCTCCGTAACCCAAGGACATCTGCACGTCCTGCTTTATAGGCTCCTCAAACGGCATACAGTAGCCGCTCGATGAGCGCAGTATCATTTCTTCTGTATATCTCATATCACTGTATATTGGTTATCGTTTCATCCCTCTGCTTTGGGTCTCTGCTTCTTTCATGTTCTGCCCATGTGAAGACGTACCGCCTCTGTTAGGCAGAGTTTGCGCCACCTTAGAATTGTTCCCGATGATCATCGCTCCAAGCAGGGCACCCGCAATCTTGCTCATCCAACCAAAGCGTCCGAATACCATGAAGGCGGCAGCCACCAGTCCGACGATGCTCATACCCGACACGTTGCCCTTGCCGATATTGCCAAAGAGATTGCCTATCATGTCGCATCCTACGCCTCCGAACATATTCCTAAAGAAATCACTGATGCCGCTGAACTGGGTGTCCATCTTTCCGGCTACAGTGTTCACCGCATCAACGGCTTCACCAGCCTTGCCCGTCAGACGTTGCACATCGTTGGCGGTTTGTGCCACCGCTTCCGTGGCATTCTCGCCGATGACAGCATCACCTACGATGCGTGCCACGCTCTTGTCTGTGGTCAGCTTCTCCCATGTCACATAGCCTGCGGCACTACCCACTGCGGCCGTCTGCATAGCCTTGCCGGCTCCCATAAGGGTGCGTTGCGGGTGGAGTGCCGCACTGCCTAAGGTCTTTCCAGTTACTCCGATGACATGGCCAGTACCTCGTGCCGCCTTGCCACCATATTTCAATAATGAACTCCAAAATCCCATATCTTATCGTTTTTTAATCACGGTTTGACTTCGTCTTCTTCTGTCACGACTCGGCATAGCTCGAACAAGTTCGGCTCTGCTCTCGCTGCTCCATCAGTTTACGTTCTTGCCCACCTGCTTCCACCGCCTCTTGGCAGCCGCTGCTATCTCGGCTTTGTTCGCTTTGGTGGGTCTTGCCCCTTCGTCTATCTCCATCCAAACATCGCCCATGGTGGTGTATTTCACCGCCCTCGTCAGTCGCTTCAACTGCTTGTTCATCTTCTTCAGTTTGGGTCGGATGCCGAAGACTATCTCCACACGCTCCTTCTCGGTCATCTTGTTGCCCGACAGGCATACCGTGCGTATGTCATTAACTATCTCGATGCTGTTCATAATCAGCTCGCGGTATATCTTGTTGCGCTTGGCTGACAGGGCTACGGCAAGTCCGTTGGCAGGATGGGCATCCAACTGCGCCACCAATCCACCCATATTGTCCACCAACTGACCTATCTCGTGATAGAAACCATATATCTGTGCGGCATAGCTGACGATGGAACGGAAGGAGTCCAGATAGTTGTTGAACTCCCGCTGCAGGTCGGTAGTGGCTTCCACTTCCTCCTTGGTCCAGATATGGCCGGTGGATTGTAGCAGCATCACTTTCTCCTGATTCTTCAGTTCTTTCTCCGCCTTGTTGGTGTACATCAGAATCATCCCCGCAAGAGTCGGGTCGTTCTGCGCCCGCACTCCTGCAAAAGATGATATAAACATAAAAATGGCAATTGATATGAAATACTTCATGACTGATTCCTTTATCGTTAATCACTGATGGTCATACGTCCTGCTCTGCGCCATCTGCTAAGGGCTTGGGTGGCTATCTCTCCATTGCTTCGGTCTATCATCCCTGCCGTCACGCCGTTCCACACATCGGTCATGGTGTAATATCGTATAGACAGATAAAGACGATGCAGCTTCTTGCTGAAGGCACTCAGCTTGTCGTTCAGTGCCCACAGCGTCTTGCTCCTTTCCGCACTAGTCAGCATGTTCTCTTTGCCTCCTTTGGCGACTGCATCTTTCAGCAGTGTGAAGACGGACACCAATTCCGTGGCGGTCTCCATATACAGGTTGTTCATCGAGAGGGTGGCAACGATGCCTTGCGGATTATTGTTGATGGCCTTGCGCATCTTACACAAGGTGATGAATATCTTCACTCCATCGTCGTACAGATAGGTACAGGCTTTGAGGGAAGAGGCATAACCACTGGCGGTTTTCAGATAACTGTTGTACTTCTTCTCCCATTCGTGTATCTTGGTGAACTCTGCGGCGATGGTATTCTGCAACAGGGCAGTCTTGGTCTGACCTTTGATTTCCTTCTCTATCTCACCGTTGATGGCTTCGTTGCCCTCTGCTAATGCCATCCATTCCAAAGGGTTGGCAGTCACAATCTGTGCATGGGCTGACGGCACGCTCAGTACCAATGCCACGACAATGAACCAAATCTTATCTATTCGTAATCTCATATACGCCCTTTCTTCGTTTGTTCGTTTCTACTCTTGTTCGTATCACACTCACCACGTCATAGCTGTTGCTGATGCCGGTCATTTCCAGTTTCGGTGTCGTTCTATCCATCGACAACACGGTCACGCTTTTCAGTCCGCATAACTGTTGTATCAATGTCTGATGCTCGGCAAAGTCCACCACTCGGTACAACTCCATGTAGTTCACGCTCCGCTGAAACACTCCGTGCTCACAGATGAGTTGCTCGCTCCCGATATGGTAGCGGATACTCCTCAGATAGATGAATCGGTAGAGTAAACAGAGGGAGAACAGGAGGCTGAAGACAAGCAACAGGGTACTATATGCACAACCGGGCAATCCTCCGATTAGGAGCATTGCCACGCACAACAGCAACAGAGGCAGTTCGTTGATGAAAAACTGTCCGATGCTGGGGCACAAGGTGATGATGCTATTATCTTCTTGTCTCATACGCTTCTATGATATGTGTTCTTTTCTTCTTTTTCCCTTTGTTTCTCTGCCTTGCCGGCTGCGATAAACTCGGCATAGTCGAAGGTATCTGGTTCGCCCTTGGCAATCAGTTCTGCTGATTTCTTGTTGAGCAGCGCATCGTTCCAGTCCTTGTAGCAACCCAATGGATGATAGGCTTGCACATGCTCGTGACGGAAGCCCATCTCTGCTGCCACCTTCCTGAAGTTTGCAACAAACTGCCGCCCTGCATCGTCCTTGTCAAAACCCAAATAGTGCCGTGCGTTGGGAGTAACGGACAGAAGTCCTCGCATCTGTCCCTCGGTGGGTGTGCCGCCCGTAGATACATACACCATCTTTACAGGATTTATCTGATACTCTGCCATGGCATCGTAGGCACTCTCAAACCATACAATTTCGCTTGCTTTATCCAACGGCTCGCCCGTGAGGTTGGCAATCCACAGTCCTTCACTGCTGTTGCTTCCTTCTGCCTTGCCCTTGTAACCGCCGCTACCGTCCATCTTCGGTCGTCCTCGTTCCTCAAAGCCCACAGTCTTGTCGGGTGTCTTGGGCAGTACAAGCGGAAAGGCAAGGTTGGCAAAGGTAAGTCCATCCGTCCGATGCTTAGTAGCCAGACAGAAATGCCGATGAAAAGCATACTGCGTATAGAGGTCGATGCCTCGGAACTTAAAATAGGGATAAAACCTTTTCTGCGTTTCCCTGTCCTGCGGATTGAACTTGTGGATGTCGTAGTCATTCAGGTTGAATGGCTTTCCGTCCTTTCTTGGTTCTGTAATCTTCGATGGTCTGTCCTCTATGGGTTGGTTGAGCAGTCGGTTGCAGACGAGGTTGACGAGTCGGTCAGGAGACATTCCCACCTTGTTCTCTGAAAACATTTCTGGATGCTCCTTGATGAACGAAATGACATTATACACCTTCTGCTGCGGTGGTTGGAAGCAACATTTCCCATTCTGCGTGACAATGAACTTATCACCACGCACCCGTCTGCCCTCACTGTCAGTACGCACATACGACGGATAACGCAAGCCATCTCTCTTGTTCAGATGATACCCTGCGTCCACCAGTACTTCCTGTATGCTCAACCTGTCCAGAAAGTCATCGTATGTCAGTTCACTACTCATTATAAATTATAAATTGTAAATTATACATTGTTAATATCCTCTCCTTATCTCCGTGGCAACATGATTTGCTTCTGCCTCAAAGTACCTTGCCGCAATCTCCTGTGGCGAATCCACTCCCGGTTTGAAGTAAGGACGTGGACCGCCATGATGCTCTGCATAGAACTCCGGGGCTGGATGGTGATGATGGTGGCTTATGTCATGCGCCACCTCTGCTGTAACGACTGCTCCTGCCGTCAGAGCCGCCAATATCTTCGTGCCCAGTCCGGCGTTGGTTTCGGGGCGTGTCTTCATATCCACTTCACTGAAAACCTTGGAGAAGAGTTTCATGCGATGGTAGTCATCCACCGCCAAGAACTTGTCGTAGTCCTTCTGCTTGATTTCGTGCGTGATGGCTTCTCCATTGATAATGGCGGTCATGCGATACTTATCTTCGCCTTTCTTATCTCCCTCCATCGGAGGCACTTTCTCCACCATGATGTCACCGACTTTCACTTCACGCCCATGCGCTCCCTCACGATACCAACCCTTGTTCTCATTAATCAAGGCAAGGTCTTCACCTCTCACCATGGCATCGCCTTGCAACACGTCACGTCTGACAGTCTCGTCCTCTTCCAACGGAAGCAACCGTTCCTCGTCTTGTTGCTGACGCTGCTGCAACTCCTGTTCAAGTTCGGGATGCAGATGCAGGTCGATGCGCTCCTTGCTATTCAGTGTGTCCATCAGGATTTTGTCAGCAAAGTCGTCCTTGATGATGCCATTCAGCAGTTCCAAGCGTTGAACGACGGGCACTTCCTTGATGGAGTTGGAGGTGAGTTTCTTCAGTTCCTCATCTGTCAGGTCATACACCATGTCGGCATTGACGCTGTTCGACTGAATGGTCAGCGTCTTCGCATTCTCATCAATGATGATGCCATGCGATGCCAGACACTCCTGCCACTTCTCATTGGTGAAATAGACAGGCGAGGTAATCAGTTCCTTATAAGGCTTGGCTGGCTCCGTGCTTCTCGTGCGGCTGATGGAAGGCATTATGATTCCCTCCAAATCTTTCAGCACATCCTGTTGCTGAGGGCTATAACTCTGTTGCTGTCCCTTATAATAGAACCCATAACCGCCGCTCTGCAATTCGCCAGGCTTCATTCTGCCGTCCCAACGTTCAGGCACAATCGGGGCTTCGGGGAAGAACAATCGTCCTCCAACTCTGCGAAGATGGAATCCCTCCTGACTGCGTGGTGTCCAACCTAAAAAGGGTGGTGGCATATCGATGCGCCCCATCCGTCCATACTCGCCGATACCAACACGATAGCCGTGCAGCCCCATAGCTACACGACCGTTGGCATTGCGTGCATGAACGAAGTTCTTGGGCATATAGAAGTCGTTGCCCACAATGCCCGTAAAGGTATTGTAGGCTAACTTGTTGGCATGATTCGTACCCCAGTCGGTCAGAGCCAACATCTGCTTCTCGGTGATGTTATAGGTAAGCAGCGGACTGTCATGCCCTTGCACCACAAGCTGATAGCCGCTGCCATTACTCACCACATGAGCCTGCATACCATTGCGCATGAGCAAGTCACGCATCTCTGGTTGCAGGTCCATCTGTTGGGGATTCGTATTCTTTCTTATCGCCATACTTATTCTTCACTCTTCATTCTTCACTCTTCATTTATCATGCTTCACCGTTCTCTATTGCCTTCTCCAGTTCCTCATCTTTGTGATGGACAAACTGCTCCGCACTCTCTTCACAAATGCAGAGTCCGTTGTTCAGACAATAGCTCTCATATTCTTCCTGCCATTCAGCAGAATGATGGTTGACATACTCCAACCAACCGTACTCGCCGCTCTGTATCTTCTCGACGAGCACATTCTCTGGATAATATTTATTTGATGCCATATACTTATTATATTATGTGTAGATTATTTGTGCATGGAAAAAGAGGCGCGGTTGCGCTCTCCATTCTTCTTCTGCTCATTCCAAAGTTCTTCCGTGTATTCCTCTTCAGGCACATAGTCAAGATTACCGTCATCGCCCATTACCCAACAGCCATAGCACCCGAAGGTGTATTTGTCCCACTCTCGCTTGGTGTTCTCCTTCCACTTCTGACTGTCGCCTTGATTAATCCTTATGCCGGTCTTATCGTTCAGGTCAATACCCACCGTCACCTGTTCGTCCTCCATGATGAGCGTGAGCGGCTCACCCTTCTGCATCACGGTCAGTTCTGCCGAACTCAGTTTCAGTTCATCCTTCAGCACCTCCAAGTTGCGCCCGATGACAGGCGTAGGTACCGACATCACCTGATTGGTCTCCGTGTCAATCTGCACGAAAGCCTTGCTGCTCCTGCCATCAGCATCCTTAACATCGGCAAGGATAGCCTTTCCAGCCAGCAAGTCCTCCTGCTGTTCCTGAGTAAAAGCCTCCAATGGTGATTTCTCCAACTGCGGATAGAAGACCACATCCACCTTGCCGTCCTCCATACGGACCAACGCAAATCGGGTGCGGCTCTTCAATGTCTCGCCCTCATCATTATTCACCTGAATGGGCAGCAACGGTGAACGTCGTCCCTGACCAATATCTTCCAACGCCCACATGGGCAGGTCTTCAATCTTCTCTTGTGTGAGACCAAAACGAGCCAGTGTCTGATAAGGCACCTCGCTCTCTTCAAATCGTACTTGCTTCATACTTTAACTTTGAATTTGAAATTAAACTCATGCAAAGTTATATACCTATTCAGAGACAAGCAGAATTGCATAAGATAATGCGTGTTATTTTTGACGATTATTATTATTTGAGTTTGATTTCTGCTCAAAAATCAAACTCGATTGCTATATTATGTTACAATCTTCTTGTCTTCCCTTTGTTCTTTATGCCAGTCAAAGAATTGCTTGTTACTTTTGCACCATGAAACGATTTCTACTCATCACAATAGCAGCAATATTCTGTTCATCAGCAACAGTATGCGCTCAGTTCAATACCGTCACACAGACTAAGGTACACCGCAAGGCTGTGCCAAAAACGACGCAGTCCGCAACATCCGAACAACTGCCTCCGTGCTCGCCGCATCAGCGGCGAGACTCTCTTGCCTTTGCCCCATTACAAACCCAAACGGAGCAGACCGACCGCCACACGGCACTTGTCAGTCCACTCCGTCATATCTCTGTCACCAGCCCTTTCGGCTACCGCAGAGACCCATTTACAAAAAGAAAAGCCCTACACAACGGGCTTGATTTGAAGGCAAATTACGAACCCACATACGCCATGATGCACGGCGAGGTCATCAAGGTAGGCAAGGACAAACGTTCAGGCCTCTATGTCACCCTCCGTCACGGCGACTTCACCGTCAGCTATTGCCACCTCTCCCAAACTCTCGTCACCAAAGGCACCCACGTCCGTCCCGGCATCATCATCGCGCTGACAGGCAACAGTGGTCGCAGTACTGGTCCCCACCTGCACCTCACACTCAAAGACACAAAAAAAGGACGAGCCATCGACCCGTCCATTCTTCTCAATCTTATCAAGCATCCACTCTAATAGAACGCCTTGTCTTTTGTCGTTCACATCACCCCTTCCGCATTGCAATAATGTCTTAAATATCTAATCCTCAACAATTTCTATTCTTGAAAAACAAGTGTTTTATTCACGAATATAATATGATTTCGTGAAAGATGTCATAAGATGATACTAATATCTATGCTATTTGTCAATAAAGAACCCGTTTCTATGCAGATATTCTGAAACGGTTAGTGTTCCAATCCCTATCTGCTCACACAACAAAGGAAGTTTCTTGAACAACTTACCGTCATTCTGCTGCCTTGTTTCCTCCGTCATTACTTGCATCTCTTCCAGATGGATAGCGTCCGAGTGTCGTACATTCAGTGCATAAATGATAATCTTAGCATCACCTGTTTTAAGGTATTCTTCCTTTTGCTCTATGTATTCTTCTTCAGTCAGTTCCTGCTTCTTCAGTCTTACACAGAAATTGTTGTCTATCATGTTGCTGAATCTCTCTGGGGCACATGGAAATAGATCCTTTGTCGGAATGACCAATTTCTTGTCTTTGAGGAAAGGCATCTTTTCAACTGCAATTCCTTTGGAGGTGCGTTTTGATTCATCCAGAATCACATCAAGTAGCATCAAATCCTTGCGGGAGAACGCCTCTTCCAGGAATGAGTACAACTGTCCGTCCTTATCCAAGGGAAGATAATTCTTGGCAATCATCACCAATGAGCATGTATCAACAACTATCGCCATAACTCCCTCTCAAAATTTGCTGGTTTGACATTGAGTCTCGAACAGAAAGTGGTCTCGTTGACCACTCCATTGAAATAGGCATATTGCATGGTTTTCAAGAATAGCGGAGAAATGATGGGCTTTGGTGTTCGCCCGCCTCTCTTCTCAGAGTTTTTCAACTTTTCCTGTTCCTCTCTTCTTCTGTATTCCTCTGCCAATTCACTCTTGACATTGCTGTAGCTCGAATAGCTGATTTTCCTGTCGATATACATCCTTGTATATAAGGCAAGACGGCTAATGTGCGTCCGTGCACTGATAGCCTTGAAGAGGTCAATGCAGTAGTCGTTACGGGAATCTACACATGCTATGTTAGCAAGTGTTTCTGCTTCTTGTCCCATAATGAACTGATATGCAAAATCATTGCACCATCTTTCGACATCACTGTATGAAGTCTGTGCCGAGATGTCCATCATGTCCACCGACTCCACTTCTTCAATCCCCAATAGACAATGCCCCAATTCATGCGCCAGAGTGAATATTTCTCGCTTGTAATGCTTATGATGCTTAAGCACTATCACATTGGGCTTAAGGTAAAAACCGTCAATGTTGGTTTTCTCTTTCTTGTTCCATGTCTCTATGTATTCAAAGACAAAAATGCCATGATCGGCGATTTTTTCTATCATCTTCACAAGAAACTGCCTATGATTGACAGTTTCCCCGGGATAAAAAAAATCTCTTGCACGTACGGCTACTGTCTTAGGGTCATCTTGTAGGGTGTAGTGTTCTATGTCAAACTTCACATCCAGTTGCGACAGTTTGTTGTATGCATCCAAAGCGTTTTTCAGACTCTCGAATCGGTTTACAGTACGGATCGACTCCAAGTTCAGCTCTGTTCCGAATGAGGTCTTGCGGAAGAAGATACTGCTGCTTGCATTGGTTGACAACTTAGAATAGTCTTGAAAGAAACTGACTTCTTTGTCGAATATCTCACCTATACGCTTCAACACCCCCAAATCAATAGAATCTCCACTGATGTCTGCGGCTCCTGTTATCCGTTTCCTGCCTTTGTTCAGAAGAGACAACAAGTCATCCACCGACATCTTGTATAATGCCAGCAGGTATTCTAAACGTTTCTTGTTAATCTCTACTTTCATATCAGCCTCGATTGAACTATTGTTGTTTTGATGCAAATGCTTAGGCACAATTTTGCGTTGCAAAATTACACATTTTCACTTAAATGGGCGAATTTTCATGCTGAATATCACTGGAATTTATGTTTATTTTGCTAAATCGCTACATTTTGCCACCAAAAAGACACAAAAATAGGACGAATCATCGACCCGTCCTTTTGTTTTTAGCCTTTTTCGTTCTAACCACAGCCTGCAATGTTATTCATCAACTGGTTCATCACTCGCATGTCTCATTTCGTAAACTGTCCATAAGGCTAACACACATTCAATGGCTATCACGGTAATGGCCGCAGTCATGCCCCACCAGTGGGCAATAAGCATAAAGATGCCAGCCTCAATGCACAACGCAAAGAGGATGGTAACAATAAGTGATAATATTCTATTCATTCTACGGTAACTGATTTAGCAAGGTTTCTTGGCTGGTCAACATTCCTATCCTTGTTGATGGCGATGTAATAGGCCAGCAACTGCAATGGGACGGAAACAACGAGAGGTGTAAGGCATTCGGGTACGTCGGGCACTTCAAGGCAATGGTCGGCGATGTCCTTCATTGCGTCATTGCCCTTGGTAATGATGGCGACAACCGTACCGCCACGCGCCTTCACCTGCCTTACATTACTGATTATCTTGTCATACAGCGAGTCCGTTGGAGCAATGACCACCGTGGGCATCTCGCTATCTACAAGTGCAATCGGTCCATGCTTCATTTCCGCAGCAGGATAACCCTCCGCATGGATATAGGATATTTCTTTCAGCTTCAACGCACCTTCAAGGGCGGTGGGGTAGTTGTACCCACGACCGAGATAAAGGAAGTTGCGGGCATAGGTGTATATCTTCGACAAGTTCTTGATTTTGTCAGCAAGTCCCAACACATCTTTTATATATAGGGGCATGTTCTTCAACTCCCGGACAATCCTCTCTACGGTTGCATCATCCACAGTACCACGCATCTGTCCCACGCAGAGGGCAAGCAGCATCAGCACCGTTACCTGTCCTGTAAAAGCCTTGGTAGAAGCCACACCTATCTCAGGTCCTACATGGATGTATGTCCCGGAATCCGTATTTCTTGGGATAGAGGCACCCACGACGTTGCAGATGCCATACACAAAAGCCCCCTTGCTCCGTGCCAACTGTATGGCGGCAACGGTTCCGAGCGGTCATACTTCCTTTGTAACTCCATACACTTCTCAAAGGAGAAGTCGGATGCCTCAAAAAGAGGCTGGATAAGGTGGGCGCATTCGTTCAGCAGTCCCTTGACGATGTGGATGTTCATCTCGTGGCAGTTTCGGCAAATTGCACTGTTGCAGTTGATATACCGATGACTGTTGATGAAGTCATCCACATAGCGGTCATACCGCTTGCCATTCAAAATCACATCCTGAAGATAGAGTTCTCTCGCTTCTAAGAGTAACTCAAACAATTCTTCTGCTACATCCTGTTCGGTAGCGAAGTGGGTCAGGTGTTGCTTCTCTTCAAAAAAAGAGAAGACTTTTTAATTTGTTTTTGCATACTAAATTACTTATTTATAAGTTTATGACGACTGAAATATAAAAATTACACAACATGGTTCAGTATTAGGTTATAATTCTTGTAAAGTTACATTCCTCCTCCCAACGCATGGTAAAGTTTAATTATACTTTGTATGCGTTCAAAACGAGTTTGTAGCTGTTGCACTTCCGCTTCGAGAAG
>CAVBFA010000008.1:0-26782 GCA_963594595.1 Oscillibacter sp.
AAACAGGAATATGGGTATTACAACATTAACTTATTGGGCAGACGTCTGACTGCAATTCTGCCCATCCGGGGCAAGCACGTTGCCCATGATGAGAAAGCAGCTTACCCCAGTTGGGCAAGCACCGTGCCCAATTTTAACCCCAATCGGCCATTAATAAGTGTGCACTAATTTAATTCCGCCAACAGGTTATTTTAAGAGAATTGTTGCATTTCAGGACTTTGTTATTTATAGAACATTTTCAAAATAACGTTTTTCGCTTTTGCCGTTTCGAGTTCCGCTTTTGTCTGTCTTACATAAAAAGGCAAGAGGTTGAACTGCGGAAATCCGCTGGTTCAACCTCTTGCCGGTATTGTTTCAGTCTGTTGTCCCGTGGCGGGATGACAGTATTATTTCACCTGGATTACGAGATACTTGCTTGTACTCCAGAAGATGTCAGGGTTTGTGATGCGCAAAACATACTGGTCTTTGGCATCAGTGGTGAGCGAGTAGCTGCTCGATGGGTGCATGGTGAGGATCTTTGCCGACTTGGAATACAGTTTGATTTCCTTCTCCACGCGGATATCTATCTTGGTGAAGTAGCTCTTGTTGAAGTTGCCCTGCAGCACTTTGCCCTTCACGAGGATGTTCTGTGCCTTGAGTTCCTTTTTCGTACCGAAGGCAAACCATGCCGTGTTGAGCTGCTTGTCCTGCGAATTGATGGTCTGGGTCTTCTGCTCGCTCTCCGTCTTGAGGTCACTCATGTTCGTGTTCAGGTCGCTGATGGTCTGGTCGAGCTCGGCGATGTGTATGTCTTTGGCGGCAAGTTCCGCACGCAGCTGCTTCAGCTGTTCGTCCTTTTCCTCCATCTGCTTGATGAGATTGTCAACGGTGCGCTTCAGTTCGCTGCTCTTGAAGGAACTCTCTCTCATCTGCTGCTGCAGTTTGGCGATGAGCTCGCGGTTCTGCTGCATGCGCTGCTGTATGAACTGGATGTTCTCTTTTATCTGCTCCTGCTTGTTCTGTCCCTCGCCCTCTTTGGCTATGGTGACATGCTCTTCCGCCTTGTTGATGGCGCGGAATCCCTCTTCCACGTCGTTGAGCATTCCCACCATGTCGTTTATCTCCTGGTCGCGCTGGGCGATGATTTTCTGAAGTGAGTCGTTCTGCACTATGTTAGACAGTTCGCCCGTTGCCTTCTCGTTCTTGCAGGCAACTATCGTCGCCAGGCAGAACACGATAAATAGAATCTTTTTCATGAGTATCTTATTTTTCGTTTTTACTTTTCTCGTTGATTAACTCTCTTTCTAAAGATATGTTGGGGTTACCTTTTATTCTCCTTGTTCTTCGTCTTCGGCAGGGTCAGGTCGGTTGCCTCTCCTTTCCTTCTTCTGCCTGTTCTCCTTCTTGTCCTTCTTCTCCTCCGGTTTTCCGGCGAGCACGATCACGAATTCACCCTTCGGCGGAATCTCCTCGAAATGAGCTATCACCTCGTCGAGAGTGCCTCTGACACTCTCTTCGTGAATCTTCGATATCTCGCGGCAGGCACTCACCTGTCGGTCGCCGCCGAAATATTCGGCAAACTGCTTGAGCGTCTTCACCACACGGTATGGCGACTCATAGAAAATCATCGTGCGCGATTCCTCGGTGAGGCTCTCCAGACGAGTGGCACGTCCCTTCTTCTGAGGCAGGAAACCCTCAAAACAGAAACGGTCGCAGGGAAGTCCTGATGCCACTATCGCCGGCACGAATGCCGTTGCGCCAGGCAGACACTGCACCGTGATGCCTGCAGCCACAGCCTCTCTTGCGAGATAGAAGCCAGGGTCGCTGATGCCGGGAGTGCCGGCGTCGCTGATGAGAGCCACCGTCTGTCCGCCCTTCAGCCGCTCCACGATGCCGGCAGATGTGCCGTGCTCGTTGAACTTGTGGTGTGCCATAAGCTGGTTCTTTATCTCGAAATGCTTCAGCAGGATGCCCGATGTGCGGGTATCCTCGGCAAGCACCAGGTCGGCCTCCTTCAGGATGCGGATGGCGCGAAGCGTCATGTCCTCCATATTGCCGACAGGTGTCGGCACGATATACAATGTTCCCATATGAGCCACAAATATAAGGATATTAATCAGGAGGAGCAAAAAAACTGATAGTTTCTTTGCAATTTTTAAAACGTCTTTGTACTTTTGTGCTCAAATGAACAATAATTTAGCAGGGGAGACACACCGTCCCGGAAGGATAGAAGTGGTGTGCGGCTCTATGTTTTCCGGAAAGACAGAGGAGCTGATAAGGAGAATGAAGAGGGCCAAGTTTGCCAAGCAGAAGGTGGAGATTTTCAAGCCGTCGCTCGACACACGCTATTCCGACGTTGATGTGGTGAGCCATGACCAGCATTCGATACCGAGCACGCCGATAGACTCATCGTCTACCATCGCCTTGCTCTCGTCAGACATCGATGTGGTGGGCATCGACGAGGCACAGTTCCTCGACGATGGAGTGGTGGACGTTTGCAACGACCTTGCCAACCGTGGCGTGAGAGTCATCGTGGCAGGACTCGACATGGACTTCCAGGGCAAACCCTTCGGTCCGATGCCCGCCCTTTGTGCCATTGCCGACGAGGTGACCAAGGTGCATGCCATCTGTGTGAAATGCGGAGCGTTGGCATATATCAGCCATCGACTCGTGGCAAACGACAAGCGTGTGCTCCTGGGTGAGCAGATGGAATATGAACCACTGTGCAGGGAGTGTTACCAGCGCATCGTGAATGGCGACGAGCAGCAGGAGCGCTGATTCAGGGCAAGACGCATGGCGATATTGGGCAGGTTATATATATAATGTATAACTGTCAGGAATAAACAACGGCGTGACTTGTTATAGATACAGGATTCTTGTCTGATCTTACCACCGGCAAGATTCTTGCCTGATGACCGTGATGTAATAATAAAAAAAGTATAGAAGCTTATGTTGGAGAAAGAGATTACTTTCGACCGCTTTGTGCGAATACTCGGTATCGTGCTTCTTGTGGGCGGCGTGTTATATACAATGAATTTCCTGAGCAGCGTGCTCCTGCCATTCTTTGTGGCTTGGCTGCTGGCGTATCTGATGTATCCGATAGTGAAGTTCGTGCAGTATAAGCTGCATGTGCCCACCCGGGCCCTGTCCATTATCGTGGCGCTGGTGTTCGTGCTTGGCGTCATCGGAGGAGTGTTCTATCTCATCATTCCGCCGATGATAGACCAGTTTGAGAAACTCGGCGACATCGTGATGCAATATGTCAAGCAGGGCACCAACGGCGAGAGCTTCCAGGCTGTGGTGCAGCAGTGGCTGCATGACAACAGACAGGCGATAGAACAGGTGTTCAAGCGCAAAGACGTGTCGGATGCCATCAAGTCGGCGATGCCGAAGCTGTTCAGCGTGCTCGGCCAGACGGCAAACGTGATATTGAGCATTGTGGCGTCGCTGATAACGCTGCTCTATATGTTCTTCATCCTTCTCGACTATGAGTATCTCTCGTCGAGCTGGATAAAGATATTCCCCAAGAAGGTGCGCCCGTTCTGGCAGTCGCTGATGAAAGACGTGGAGCGCGAGCTGAACAGCTATATCCGCGGACAGTCGCTCGTGGCGCTGATAATGGGAATACTCTTCTGCATAGGTTTCACGATAATCGATTTCCCGATGGCTATCGGTCTGGGAATACTGATAGGCATCATGGACCTCGTGCCATATCTGCATACCTTCGCCCTGATTCCAACGGCATTCCTCGCATTGCTCAAGGCTGCCGACACAGGACAGAACTTCTGGGTGATACTGGCGAGCGCCGTGGCGGTGTTCTGCATCGTACAGGTGATAATAGATATGGTGGTGACGCCGAAGGTGATGGGAAAGGCGATGGGACTGAATCCTGCCATCCTGCTCCTCGCCCTCTCTGTATGGGGCACGCTGCTCGGATTCATAGGACTTATAGTAGCCCTGCCGCTGACAACGATATTGATAGCCTACTATCAGCGATATGTAACAAAAGAAAAGGCTGCTGAGCATACCGATGCCGAATCCACAGAAGTCGCGGATGGCGCAGCCACTGCTGCAACCCCAGTCACAGACGGTTCAACTCCAGCCACAGACGGTTCAACTCCAGTCGCTGATTAGGATTTGCTATAACAAGACAAAAGCCTGCATGCAGTCGATAAATACTGCTTGCAGGCTTTTGAACTTATAGGGAATCAATGATATCAGATGATTTTTAAATCCCAACTGGCCATTATGACATGCTTGGGTTAAAGGAATATCAAGGTGTAGCCCAGATATACCAGGTGGGCGCATACGGCAGCCACCAAACCGCCGATGGTGTGGGCGATGATAGCCTTAGGAGTCAGGTCGCGATAGCCCAGAGAGTCGAGCATTGCAGTGTGGGTGCTCAAGAATCCGCTCCAGCACATACCGATGGCGGTGAACACCGCAATGGCATTGCCGTCTACCCATCCGTGCTCTATGAAACCGGGTACGAGACTCAGTGACGCTCCAACGGCACCGAGGGCGGTGATTGGGAATGCCACGAGATGAGGATCGTTGAAGCCGAACAGCCATTCAAACACGAAGTTTATCTTATAGGCGAGGGTAGGCAGCAGTTCCACACCCTGATATGCCGAACCGTCGTATCCGTTGGCACCTTCGCCGAAGGTGAACATCATCACGAACGTAGAGATGATGAGCACACCGGGGATGATGGCAATACCCACATCCACTCCGCTTCGTCCACCGTCGAGCAGACCGTCGAGCAGACGGATGAATACTGACTTCTTTGGCTTGTCGCTCTCTTCGGCAGCCATTTCCTCCTCTTCTATTTCAACGGCATTCTCATGGGCATACTGAGGGAAAGCCTTCAGTATGAAGCGCTGCATGAGACGGGTGGAGCAGACGCATCCGCAGCAGGCTCCGAAGAGACCGATGAACGGTGCCACATAGAAACCGTTGCCTACCATGAACACCATCACGAGAAGACCCATACCGAATGCCGTTCCGAAGTTGGTGAGGGAAATATACTGGTATTTCTTGAAGAACGAGGCGAATCTCTTGTCGTTGGCAAGCGATATGATGGCGGGGTTGTCGGAGAGGAATGTCATCACGGCTCCCAGCGATGACACACCGGGGAGATTGAACACCGGTTTCATCAACGGGCGCAAAAGCTTCTCAAGCAGGCTCACCACGCCAAACTCCACGAATACCCTGCCCAAGGCTCCTGTTATCACACAGATGCTCATGAGATAGAACACCGTGTTGAGCAGCAGGTCGTGGGCGGTCTTCATTATCGTGTTGAGCATGTTGGGAACTCCCATCACATAGCCCAGGTATCCGAACAACGCCACTACGATGAGGACGCACAAGCAGCCATTTGGCAGCAGACTTCTTTTCTTGGTCTTGTTTTCCATATTCCTTTTTGTTAATGTCTTGGGTATTGGATTTAATTCTGAATAGGTCTCTTAGTTTTTTTTGTGTCCGGGCATTGCGCCATCTGCCATTGCTGACAGATGCGCTGTTGCCATGACATTATCAATAACCCATTTTGAACAGATCGATCTTTGCCGATACGCCAGCCTGAATTGTCAGCCTGTCGTTGAGCATCGTGCCGTCAGGGTTTGTGTTCTTTCCGCTGGTGTGTGCCACACCGAGGTTCACTCTGAAGTTCTTCTTGTTCTTTACAGGGAAAAACTCCAGACCGCCGCTCACCGTGGTCAGCTCCGAACCAGCCATCACATATTTGTCGGCATCGGTGTCTGTCTTGTTCACGTCGTAGGTCACCTTGCCGTAGATGTTCAGCATGGGAACCACGCCATATACCAGGTTTGCCATCACTGAGCAGTCTTTGAAGAAATAGGTCTGATGGCTGGCTGCACGGTTCATCAAGTCCAGTTCCAGCGTCACCGGTCCCATATTGAATCGGTTGCCCAATGCTATATATGAAATGAATTTGTTTCGTTCGTATTCCATCATGTTGAGAGAATATGTGGTGCTCCAGATGCCGTGAGTGCCGGTCCAATAGAGGTTGTAGGCAAACATGTCGTGTTTGTCGGCGGTGGCAAAAGAGCTCTCGCAGAACTGTGCGAAGAAAACGTCCTTGCCGCTGTTAGAGGTATATGCACCGTTTACACCGAATTTGAAGCAGGTCACGTTGTTCCAGAATTCAGATGCCGTATAGATGTCGATAGGCGCTTTCTCATATTCGTATCCACCTATCCATACTATCTCCTTACCGGCAGAAAAGCCCCAGTTTTTGTTAGCCTGGTAGGTCACATACATCCAGTCTGTTGCTTCAAAGATGTCATTTCTTTGTATTTTCTTGTTCAGTCGCTGTCTGAAGGAGAAAGAAACCTTCTCGTTGATTTGTCCGTCAACGAAGACGTTCAGCTGGTCGCCTTTGAATCCCGAGTGGTCATGTCTCAGTTCGCCGCCAACTCTGTCGTTGTAGAAGCCCACCTTTGTCTCGGCTCCGATTTTCAGTTTCGGTGCAGTTTCCTGCGCCTGTGTCGGCAATGCGCATAGTGCAGCGATTGCCAATAAAGGAAAATGTCTCATATTTAATTTATAGTTTATCATGGTGCGTTTCTCCCAGGAAAATATTGTGTTCCTGTCACAAGAACATGGTATTTTTTCTTCTGAGAATATTGTGTCTTTCCGTAAGAACATCGTGTTTCTCTCGTAAGGAGTTGCAAATGTATAATAAAAGGAAAAATATTCCAAACGATATAGCATGAAAATACGTCAGAATAAAAAAATCATCAAAATATTTGGTTGTTTGACAGAAAAGTCATACCTTTGCACTCGCTTTTGATAATAAAGCAAATACGGAGATCCGCTAGCTCAGTTGGTAGAGCACAACACTTTTAATGTTGGGGTCTTGGGTTCGAACCCCAAGCGGATCACAGAATGGGAGGTCTTCGGAGCCTCCTTTTTTTGTGCCTTATAGTATCGTAGTATTATTAGTATCACAGTTTTTATTTTTGGCATCATGATGTTTTGTGATGCTGATGAAAGAAGGAAGACACATGGAAACGACAAAAGATTTTAATGTTCCGGTTGCCGGCAACGACAGCAACAGGCAGGCAAACGGGAAAGAGAATATGGAAACCGGCAACACGATAACCATGCTCGGTACGGGTAGCGCCACGGTGACTCGCTGCTACAACACCTGTTTTGTGGTGGAGTCGGGGAGCGACAGGCTGATGGTCGACGCCGGTGGCGGAAACGGTATCCTGGGCCAGTTGCCCAAGGCTGGAGTCGCCATCGATGATATCCATCACCTCTTCGTTACACATGCCCATACCGACCATGTGCTCGGAGTGGTATGGGTGGTGAGAGTGATAATGCAGCATGTGCTCGAAAAGCGCTACGACGGAGTGCTCCACGTGTATGGCAACGACAAGGTGGTGGATGTGATAACCGCCATCTGCGGAATGACCCTGCACAAGAAATACAATGCCCTCATCGGTACGGCGATATTGTTCCACCGTCTTGCCGACGGAGATGGATTTCAGGTGGGCACGATGGATGTGAGGTGTTTTGACATCCACTCCAAGAAGGAACCGCAATATGGATTCTCTCTGCGCTTCGCCAATGGCGAAAGACTGGTGTGTATGGGTGACGAACCTTGTTCGGAACAGACGCTGCAACACGCCGTCGGTGCCGACTGGATGATGTGTGAGGCTTTCTGCCTGTATGCCGACAGGGAGCGCTTCCGTCCATACGAGAAATTCCACAGTACTGCACTCGATGCCGGAACAATGGCTGAGAAGACCGGTGTAAGGAATCTTATAGTATACCACACCGAAGACACCGACCTCGCCCACCGCAAGGAACGCTATACCGAAGAAGTGAAAGAGAATTTCTCTGGCAACGTGTTCGTTCCCGACGATCTTGAAGTGATAAAGCTCTAAAGGATTGCCTTTTACGACATGAAGGATAGATTTACGACATGAAGGATAATTCTACGACTTAAAATTATATATTTACGACATGCCCCGCCGCGACATAGAGATTGTCATGGCGGGGCATGTTGGTATTTATTTAAGGGTGATAATGCATAAAGTATTGTCGGGATGCTGTTACAGGAAAGCAATCGTAAGTCCTGCCATCACGATGCTGACCATCGACATCAGTTTGATGAGGATGTTGAGCGACGGACCGGAAGTGTCTTTGAATGGGTCGCCCACGGTGTCGCCAACGATGGTAGACTTGTGGCTGTCGCTGCCTTTGCCGCCGAAGTTTCCTTCCTCAATCATCTTCTTGGCATTGTCCCATGCTCCGCCCGAGTTCGACATGAATACGGCGAGGGTGAAACCGGCTGCCAGTCCGCCGGTCAGCAATCCGAGCACACCGGCAACTCCCAATACCAAGCCAACCACTATCGGTATCACGATGGCGAGCAGCGACGGGATTATCATCTCTCGCTGGGCGCTCCTCGTACTGATTTCCACGCAGCGTCCGTAGTCTGGTGTTGCCTTGCCCTCAAGTATTCCCTTTATCTCGCGGAACTGTCGGCGCACCTCCTGTACCATTGACTCTGCGGCACGTCCCACGGCACCCATCGTGAGTCCGCAGAAGAGGAATGCCGCCATGGCTCCGAGGAATGCTCCCACGAGCACCTTCGGGTTGATGAGGTTCACCTGGAAGAAGTTTATGAAGTCTATCGTAGAAGCGTTTGTAGGGTCGAAGATGTTTCCAGCCGCATCCACATATTGCTTGCCGCCCTCGAAGGCTCTCACCATGGCTATCTTAATCTCCTCTATATAGGATGCAAGCAATGCAAGCGCCGTTAGCGCCGCCGAACCGATGGCGAATCCCTTTCCCGTTGCCGCTGTGGTGTTGCCAAGAGCGTCCAGAGCGTCAGTCCGTTCACGCACAGCCTCGCCCAGTCCGCTCATCTCGGCGTTGCCGCCGGCATTGTCGGCGATAGGACCATAGGCATCGGTAGCCAATGTGATGCCGAGTGTGGAGAGCATTCCCACAGCAGCGATGCCGATGCCATAGAGCCCTGTGCTGAGACTCTTGGCTGATAGCGACATGTCGAAACCGTTGGCACACAGGTAGCTGAGCATGATAGCCACGGAGATGGTCACCACTGGCACCATCGTTGATATCATTCCCGTGCCGATGCCCTTGATGATTACCGTGGCAGGTCCTGTCTGCGATGCCTCGGCAATCTTCTGTGTCGGCTTGTAGCTCTGTGATGTGTAATATTCTGTTGCCTGTCCGATGATTACTCCTGCTGCCAGACCGCTGATTACAGAGAACGACAGTCCGAGCCAGTTTTCTATTCCCAGCAGATAGAGGATGAAGAATGTGGCGATGGCGATTAGCACGGCGCTGACGTTAGTGCCGAGACCGAGCGAATGAAGCAGGTCTTTCATCGATGCACCCTCTTTTGTGCGCACCAGGAAGATTCCGATTAGCGAGAGGAAGATGCCTATCGCCGCGATTATCATTGGAGCTATTACCGCCTTCAGCTGCATGTCGCCGTTCATGGCGAATGCCGTGGCGCCGAGAGCTGCCGTGGAGAGAATTGATCCGCAATAGCTCTCATAGAGGTCGGCTCCCATTCCAGCCACGTCGCCCACGTTGTCGCCCACGTTGTCAGCGATGGTGGCAGGGTTGCGGGGGTCATCCTCCGGTATGTTGGCTTCCACTTTTCCCACGAGGTCGGCTCCCACGTCGGCGGCCTTGGTGTATATTCCGCCGCCCACACGTGCGAAGAGCGCCTGTGTTGAGGCTCCCATTCCGAATGTGAGCATTGTGGTGGTTATGGTTATCAGGGCTGTCTTCTCATCGGCATATACGGCGTTGAGAACCAGAAACCAGATGGCGATGTCGAGGAGTCCGAGACCCACGACTACGAGTCCCATCACGGCGCCGCTGCGGAATGCAGTCTTCAGTCCCTTGTCCAGTCCTGTGCGTGCTCCGTTGGCAGTGCGTGCAGAGGCGTATGTGGCGGTCTTCATACCGAAGAATCCGGAGAGTCCGGAGAACAGTCCGCCGGTAAGGAATGCAAACGGCACCCATGGGTTCTGCACTTCGAGCACGTATGCCATGAATGAGAATATTATGGCAAGCACTATGAATACTATGCCTACCACCTTGTATTGTTGTTTGAGATATGCCATCGCACCCTTTCTCACGTGTGCTGCAATCTCTTTCATACGGTCGGTTCCCTCTTCCTCTTTCATCATGGTGCGGAAGAAATACCATGCCATTCCCAATGCCACGATGCTTGCTACGGGAATCAGCCAGAAAACTAATGGAATGTTGTTCATAAGTATTTGATATTTAAGTTTGACTGCTTAAAAAATCAAAACCCAAGCAAGCCCTGAAGACTGATTTGGGTTTATGGTTGCAAATATATGAAAATATCAAATACGTTGAACTTTTGAATTGCTTTTTTCTCTGTTTTCTCTTTGATTAATGTCATTTTTGCCTATTTTGCAATATCTTGATAGCATTAAGACAATATTATAGTGGCATCAGACGGTTTACTTTTATTGGTGATTGCATATAACAATGCTTCCCTTTGTGATAGCCTTGTCATGTTTGGTAATCACAAAGGGAAGTTTATTCATGATATTTGTTCGTTTCAGTTTATTCAAAGTAGAATGTCAGGGCGATGATTTTGCTTCGGCATTCTTTCACTGAATTAGCATACATGAAGCGGTCTGCCATGCTCGGGTCTTTGAACCGTTTCGGGTGGTTGGTGTCGAGGCAGTTGGTCAGTCCGTAGCAGAATTTCAGTTCAGGGCGCAGCTTGAAGAAGGGCAGGTAGAAATCGCAGCCCAGTCCCACTTCCAGAAACATGTCGTAGCGCTTCAGCTTGATATAGTCGCTGTCGCTGCCAGAGAGGTTCAGCATAGGGTTCACGCCCGCCATGAGATAAGGGCGGTGGTTGTTGAAGCGTGGTGCGCTGAAGATGAGGTCCATGGCAGAAGAGATATAGATGGTCTTCAGCTCCTGGTTCTGTGTCACGTTCTTTCCTTCGCCGGTCTTGTCGGTGAGGTTCATGAATTTGATGTTCCTTGTTCCGAAATACATTGCCGGAGCGAGTCGGAAGGCGAAGTGAGTGCCAAGGCGCAGTTCGCCGAGCACGCCCACGGTGAATCCGGCGTCCCACTTGTCCTGGTCGGTGGTGATTATCTTCTCCACCGTGCCGTCTTCGGTCGTTATCGTCTGTGGTCCCATGCCCACGAACTCCAGGTCCTGCAGGTGTGTTCCCACCATCACACCGAAGTGAAACGGTCGCAAATCGGTATACGGACGGTTCTGCACCTGTGTGTCTTGCGCTTTCATAGCCGTGCAGCCCATCAGCAAGGCGAACAGAATCAGTATATGTCTTGTAATTGTCTTCATCGGTTATCGTTTTATTTACTGATAACGTAGAATTCGGCGTCTTATTGCATTTGGGGAGGCATCAATGTCTTGGAAAATGAAAAATCACATAATCTGTATTTTGTTGATTCCGAAATATATGGAGTATAATCATTAGTTTACACTTTCATTAATCTTCTTAGTAATATGTCGCGTTTTATTTCCATATGATTCTATATTTCTGCGGATATCCGCAATTTTGTCGAATGCAAATGTGGTGTTTATTTTTGTAACCACCAAATGAATCTCTCATTTTTTTTGCACAAATAGCTCATTATGCATTGCTGGGATTTGTTTTTTTCAGAAAAGAGGATCTTAAAGTTGTAATACCCACAAATGATTATCGCCATGATTCTTTATATGTTAATAATATGCATATAAGGAGTTGGGGAAGGTCGAAACTGATATTTTTTACTCAAAAGCAAAAAAATCCGTACCAAATATTAGGTATTTAAAATAAAATATCTAACTTTGCATCGTACGAGAAAAACAGTACAAGAACATTATTAACTTTAAAATATAAATTATTATGGCTTACGTAATTGGTGACGATTGTATCGCATGCGGTACATGTATTGATGAGTGCCCAGTAGGTGCTATCTCTGAGGGCGACAAGTATTCTATCGACGCAGATGCATGCACAGAGTGCGGTACATGTGCTTCTGTTTGCCCATCTGAGGCTATCAGCCTTGGTGAGTAATACGGAGTTCCTTTAGAACTTATGGGATGACAATCTCATATATTATTAAGTTTTAGAAAATCAGAGCTTTCCTTCGGGGAGGCTCTTTTTTTTGCCTTTACTCTTCATTCCGCTTTGCGTATACGTTTCGCATATCCGATATTCTTTCTTCCAACATCACATACGCATATGAGCAGGACATCTGTCGTCTTGTCAATACCTTTTTAATCAGTGCTTTTATATATATAGTTTGGTGTTGTAAGCGTTTCCGCGATGCTTGTGTATATGTTTTTTTCTTAGGAAAAGTGTCATAGTATCATTCTGAACCCTTATGAATGCCCTAAAATACTGTAGACCAACGAATTGACCTAATGATACTTTTCTGAATATTTTACAGAAAAGTGTCACTGGAGTATCATAGAAGTATCATGCCTTTTTCAACGCAAAGGCGCGTTGCTTATCGTGTTCAACAGGATTGATGTATCATAGAAATATCATGCCTTTTCAACCGAGAATAGTCTGTTCTGATGGCGCTTATTACTCACCTTTACTAACGTTCTCATTCCATTAATAATTTGGGCACTGTTTGGGCAATTGTCGTGCCCACTTGGGGCAAGCACCGTGCCCAACATGGGCAAGCACGTTGCCCCACATGGGCAAGCATCGTGCCCATTTCTTGATGGATAGATAAAGAAAATTAAACCCCAAACGATATGATTTACCGTTTGGGGTTTAATGATTAGATTTTATTTATAAGAAATCCGTTTCTTAGTATGTAGCGAGAACCTGCTTAGCTGTCGGGTTCTCCGGGTCGATCTGGAGCAGCTTCTCGAAGTATGGCTTTGCAGCAGCGCTGTCGTTCTTGATCTTGTAGAAGTAGATGCCGAGGTATGTGTAAGCCTCAGTGATGCGAGCCTTGTCAGAATCGTCCTTCACACCCTTCTCCTCAATCAGCTTGGCGAGCTTGCCGTAGTAAGGTTTTGCAAGACCCTTAGACTGAGTAGCGTCGATAAGACCGAGAGTACGTGCTGCCATGAAGTTGCAGAAGTCAGCATTGCTTGGATATTTCTCGCTCATCTGGTTGTAGATCTCAACAGCCTTCTTCACAGATGCCTCCTGTGCAGCGCCAGTCTGGTTAGCAGCCTGGTTGCGGTAGATGTTGGCAAGACCGTTGTAGTCGTTGATGCCCACATTAGGATTCAGAGCGAGATACTGCTCATAGAGTTCCAGAGACTTTGCGAAGTCACCCTTTGCCTTGTAAGCGTCAGAGAGGTTCTTGATTACAGCTGCCTTCTGAGCGTTCTCTTTGCATTCTGCAAGCTGCTTGTTGTAGTATTCAATGGCTGTGTCATACTGCTTCAGAGCGCTGTATGTCAGACCGGCGTATTTGTAGTCGTTTGCAGTGAGGTCTACAGAGTCGCTCTTGTTGAACAGGGCGTCAACATACTTGGCAGCCTCGTCATACTGCTTCAGCTCGAAAGAGTTGTAGAGAGCCAGACGGTTGTAGCCGGAGTTGCGTGGGTTCTTTGAAAGACCGTAAACGGCGAGTTCCTTTGACACATCATTCTTCTGGTTTGCGAATGCAGCCAGTGCATACTCTGTCAGATAGCTTGGCTCGTGGTCGTAGAGCTTGGCAGGTGTCACCTTGCTATAGTAGTCGAGCACCTTCTGCATATACTTGCCATTCTTCTTTGCAGCCTCATAGTAGATGTGAGCTGCCTCAGCGTCAACAGGGAAGTTGGCATCGAGTGTGCGAACCTTCTCCAGCTGCTCTACAGCCATGTCTGGAGAAACACCACGCATAACGCGGGCATATTTCACGTAAGCGCTGATGTTGTTTGGCTCAGCATAGTAAGCGTTCTGATACATGGCAGCAGCAGTGCCTGGATCATCGTTGAAGTAAGCCAAGTCGCCGAGGAGCACGAAACCGTCGCCCACCTTGCCAGTCTTTGCCTTGTTTGTCAACTCAACAGCCATATCGCCGTATTTGCGGGTGTTGGCTGTGTCCTTTACGTCGAGATAAGCACGACCGATAGCTGCGAGAGCCTTGGCGTCTTTCTTGTTCTCCTTCACCGCTGCCTTTACGATAGATGCCACAGCAGCCTTGTCCTTGTTGGTCTTGATGGCGTTTACAGCGTCCTTGACGCTTGTCTGTGCCATAGCAGAGCCGCTGAATACTGTTATCAGCGCTCCCATGAATAGATATTTTATTGCTTTCATAATTCTCTTGTTTTTAAGATAGTGATTGATGATCGTTCTTTTCTATTAGTCTCTTTATTTGCGTATGCAAAGATACTTATTTTTATTTATCTAACACTTATCCTCTGGATAAATTGCATTGCAAGAGAAAATATTATTGTTCTTTTAATCATCATTAACTTGAACGCTGCGCCATTCCAGGTCTCCGCGATAGGGGAGGAGAGCCGATTTCAGGATTATCTTCTGTCCTTGAGGCGACTGCATGAAGTTTGCTACGCCAACCGGCAGTCCATGGAACGGGTCGGCAAGCAAGGCATAAATCGTTCTGGCGAACGGGTATCTGCCATCGAGCAGATATAGCTGGTATGGTTTCCAACTGTTCATCTCCGTAGCCTTCTCCATCTGGCATACCGACATCACGGTGATGTTCTTCTTGAATGTCACGTTTGTAGTGTCTCGCTTGTCGTTGAGCCAGTTGCTGCCGATAATGCCGATGGCGTTTGGAGTCTTCTCAACATATTTGATAACCTCAGCACTTGTGTTTACTGCCGAGATGTTAGGACTGTTGATTGGTTTGCCGCCAAGGATAGAGTCTACTGCCCATCTTACGGCTGCCGACTGCTTGTTGTCGAATACCACGTCGATAGTTCCGAATTTCGAACCCTTGTTTATCTGGTCCCACTTGGTAGCCTGTCCTGAGAGGATTCTCTTGATGTCCTTCACCGTTATGCAGGAGTCAACATTGTTCTTGTTTATGATGAACGCCAGTCCGTCGTAGCCCAGCGGGAAGTAACGTGGCTGTATCTTCAAGCTCTTGAAATATTCGAGCTGTTTCTTAGACAGGTTCCTTGCCGTTATGATAAGATGCACGTCCTGTTTCATAAGAGCGTTGAAAGCATCAATCTCATTAGTGTATTTCGCAGTGACATGAGCGTCAGGATACATGGCATGGAATACGGCAAGCTCTTCCTCCACGATAGGGCTGAAGCTCTCATCGCACATCAATGTCATTTTGCCTGACGAGTAGGTGTCAGTTCTTGCATTCTTGGACTTTTGCCCTGAACATGCGCAGAAAACCAATAATGCAACCATCATTGTAAGAAATGTGTAAGTCGTTCGCTTCATGATAATTCTTGTTTTGTGACAGCCCCGTTCTTCATGGAGCCTCTCGTTTTATAAATTATTCTGTTAGGATACTACTCTGTATGCCAGAGAAAAAAAGAAGAGCAGAAGCTACCTTCTATAAGGCAATTCCTCTACTCTTCTTGTTAGATATCTCGTCTATGTGAGATTACTGAAGGCGGAATGTTACAGGTACGGTAAATCTTGAACGTACCGACTGACCATTCTGCTTACCAGGAATCCACTTAGGCATGCTGCTGATTACGCGCTGTGCCTCCTTGTCGAGTGATGGGTCAACACCACGAACGACCCTAACCTGTGATACAGAACCGTCTCTCTCTACGACGAACTGTACAACAACACGACCCTGAATACCGTTCTCAGCAGCAACTACTGGATACTTGATATGATCAGCGAGCCATCCGTTTACAGATCCGCCAGGGAATTGAGGCTGCTGCTCTACCACCTCGAAGATCTTGTTCTGCTCCTCCTCCTGCTTTGGAGGTTCTGGAGCTGCAATATTCTCAACGGCCTTGAGCACTGTACCACCTGCCTCGTCGTTACCTTTAACGTCGAAAGCACCGATAGCAGTCTTTGTTTCCTTCAACTCATCCTGAGTCTTCATTTCCTCCTCAGGCTTAACCTCAGAGTCCTTCTTGATGACAGGAGGTGTAAAGGCGATAGAAGACTTAACCTTCTCTACCTTCTGCACCTGCTCCACCTTAGGAGTCACGGTCTTCTTCTCAACCTTGGCCTCCTTCTTTGCATCAAGGAGAGATGCCTCCATTTCAGCCTCGAACTTAGCCTTCTGAGCTTCCTGATATGAGTTATAAGCTGCAAGTCCTAAATATGCAACCGCTGCGACGGCAGCAACGAATATCATTGAAACGATATTACGCTTGCTTGTACCTCTACGCAGTTGGTAAGCACCATAGACCTTATTACGACCTTGGAAGACTAAGTCAGCCCATTCATTTGATATAAGATCAATTTTTGCCATTTTCTTTAAATTGTTTAATTTTAGAAAACTATCAACATCGTTTACTTAACGCCGGCTGCCTTCAGAAGGCGCATATCGTCGTTGTTTACTTTGTCGATAACGTACTTACCTATTGCACAAATCTGCATTTCATCGAGAGCATCTACAAGGTTCTTATAGGATGCAGTATCCAAAGCCTTGATGATGATTGTCAGTGCAGGAACCTTACCTGTTTCCAGTTCACCCTTCTTGATCTTGTCAAGCTTGGAGTTGTAAACAGAGTCGCTCATGCTCTTGTCCTTTGCACGCTCTGAATCGAGAAGTTTCTTTGCTGCCATGATGTTCTTGACAGGAGTGTAACCCTCCTCAGTCTTGTGGTTGATCAAGACGCTGCGGATACCGTCAGCACCCCATGTTGTCTTCTTCAGACATGCAGGGTTGTCATACTGTGGAATACCGTCTACGTGATAGATCTGGTCGTTGCCTGCAAGGTACAGAGTCAGAGTCTGTGACGCCTTGGTTGCAGAACGGTCCTGTTCGTTCACGTTCTTATCATTACTTGGCATGGTGAGCTGCATTGACTGAGGCTTGCTCAGAGAAGTACAGAGCATGAAGAAGGTGATAAGAAGCATCATCATATCCACCATAGGGGTGAAGTCGACGCGGGTCTCGGCTTTTTTCTGTCTTGAACCTTTTTTCTTTGCCATATTATTCAGCCTCCTCCTTCTTTAATGTAGTGATAAGATAATAACGGTTCTCACTCATGTCCTGAAGCTCAGACATCATCTTCTTTACAACCTTGTATGGAGTTGCGGCGTCAGCCTTGATAGCAACCTTCATCTTGTCGCCAAAAGAAGAGTTGCGTGCGGCGTCTACCCAGCACTGGAATTCACTCATGCCTCCGTTGATGGAGTCAGTAGGAATACCCATTTCCTTCTGAAGATTGTTGACGTCTCCAGCTTCATGCTTGAGAACATCAGACATTTTATTCATAGGCATACCGAAGGAAGCGAGTCCGATGAAGTTCTTCTCCTGCATAGCAGAGAGAGAGAGTCCTGAGAACTTGCTCTTGAATCCTTCGAGCATCTCCTGCATATATCCCGGCTTGTCAAGTCCGATAAAGATCTTACCATCCTTGTCAACGATAATCTGCAGAACTTCTGTTTCTGGAACCTTGATCTCTGACACTGAGCCCGGCGCATTTACCTTCACTGCCTCATTCTTCACGAACGTTGACGTCAACATGAAGAAGGTAAGCAGAAGGACCATAACGTCAGACATAGGGGTCATATCTATCCAGACGTCGGCTTTCTTAATCTTTATCTTACCCATAATGAATAAAGTTTTAAAGGGTTAGTAATAAAGATTAAGCCTCTTCTGTATGGTTAGCTTCGTATGTCTTTGCGATAGTGTAACCAACCTCGTCAAGAGCGTAAGTGAGCTTATCGATCTTGTTTGAGTAGTAGTTATAAGCAACAACGGCGCACCATGAAGTCAAAATACCAGAAGCAGTGTTGACGAGGGCCTCAGAAATACCGGTAGAGAGCTCGAGAGAGTCACCACCACCACCAGCTGCAAGAGCGGCGAACGACTTGATCATACCCACAACGGTACCGAACAGAGCGGTAAGAGTACCAAGTGTTACGAGAGTTGCCAGGATTGGCATGTTCATCTGAAGAGTAGGCATCTCGAGCTGAACAGCCTCCTCGTGAGCCTGCTGGATCTTAGAAACCTTCTGCTCCTTCTTCAAACCTGGAGTCTTCTCCATCTCTGAGTAAGCCTTCAAAGAAGCTGTAACAACGTTACCTACAACACCCTGCTGCTTGTCGCAAAGCTGCTGAGCCTTAGCCATGTCGCCGGCTGAAACTGCTGCCTTAACGTTAGCAACGAACTTAACGAGGCTGCTCTTGCCGTTTGCTGTGCGGAGAGCCAGACCACGCTCTACTGAAAGTGCGATCACAGTGAAGAGAAGTGTGATGATGACAGGAACGACGATACCTCCCTTGTAGATAGTACCGAGCAAGTTGCCTGGAAGTGGAGCGTTTGCGTTGTCGCCACCCTGGAAGTTACCTGGGTTACCGAGAACGAACTCGTAGAAGCATACACCTGCGATGAAGCAGAGTACGATGATCCAAAACGCTGCGCGAACGCCCTGAAAGCCCTGCTTCTTAGCCTTGGCTGGGGCTTTTGTCTGTGAATTTGCCATAATTTTGTTGAATTTGATTTTTAAGTTATTAATAAATTTAAGTTATAGTCTCGATTAGCGCCTTTTAAAAGGCTGATTTAAAGTTTGTCTCGAAGGTCAACATAGAGATTTAGGCACTTCTTATCCGTGCAAAGATAGTAATTTAATATTGACTTTGATAAAAAGTTAAATCATTTTAACTACCTTGACACGATTTTTTTCCTTTCCGAGTGCTTTTCTATATGCTTCGAGTGTTTTTATTCGCAATATTTTCCATTAGCGCGTCATAAAGACACGCCGTTTGCACGTCATGCCAGCAGCGCCAAAGTGTCCTTGATGCGTTTCATCGCCTCGCGGATATTGTCGTCGCTTGTGGCATAGCTCATGCGGAAGCAGTATGGGTCGCCGAAGGCGTCGCCGCCCACAGTTGCCACGTGGCCCACTTCGAGCAGGAACATGGCGAGATCCGTAGAGTTCTCTATCTTCTTTCCGTTGTAGCTTTTGCCGAAGAAACTGCTGCATTTAGGGAACAGGTAGAAGGCGCCTTCCGGTTTGTTCACTTCCAGTCCCGGTATGTCCTTGGCGAGTTCCACGATGAGGTCGCGGCGTCTTTCAAACGCTTTTCTCATTGTCTCCACGCATTCCTGCGATGTGGTGTAGGCTGCCTCTGCCGCTTTCTGGCTCACAGAGCAAGGGCCGCTCGTGTACTGTCCCTGCAGTTTGTTGCATCCTTTCACTATCCACTCCGGAGCTGCGATGAATCCTATTCTCCATCCTGTCATGGCGTATGCCTTCGACACTCCGTTCACGATTATCGTGCGCTCTCTCATTCCCTCTATGTGGGCGATGCTGCAGTGCTTGCCCACGTAGTTGATGTGTTCGTAAATTTCGTCGGCGAGCACATACAGTCCTTCATGTCTTTTTATCACCTCTGCAAGTCCTCTGAGTTCTTCTTCAGAGTACACGCTGCCTGTAGGGTTGCTTGGCGAGCACAGGATGAGCATCCTTGTCTTCGGTGTTATGGCAGCTTCGAGCTGCTCCGGTGTCATCTTGAAGTTCTGTTCGAATCCTGCTTCTACGATGACCGGTTCTCCTCCGGCAAGTTTCACCATCTGCGGATAGCTCACCCAGTATGGAGCAGGGATTATCACCTCTTCTCCATCGTTTACGAGTGCCATCACCGTGTTGCACACACTCTGCTTGGCACCGTTAGACACGAGAATCTCGTTTGTAGAGTATTCCAGTCCGTTTTCCTTCTTCAGCTTTTCTGCGATAGCCTTTCTCAGTTCGATATATCCCGGCACTGGCGAGTATCTCGAGTAGTTCTCGTCGATAGCTTTCTTGGCCGCCTCCTTGATATGGTCAGGTGTGTTGAAGTCCGGTTCTCCCACGCTCATATTGATAACGTCGATACCTTGCGCTTTCATTTCTCCGCTTTTCTGCGACATCGCTAATGTAGCCGAAGGAGCGAGCCTGTTCAGGCGGTCTGATAATTTTGTCATATAAGATGTGTTATGTGTTTATATTTGTTGCAAAAGTATATTATTTTCTTCTCTTTAACGAATATTTCTCACTTTTATTTTGTAATATGTGTTAAGTAATAGCAACAAGGGCTGTTTCATAGAACAATATGTCTAAGAAACAGCCCTTTGCCGTGTATTGAATGTCTTGTTATTTCATTCTCCGGTACCTATATATATATTATAGGTGCAGGTTGTGTCCCATGCGCTCCTTCTTGGTCTGGAGATATTTGTAGTCGTATTCGTTGGGTGCTACTTCGATTGGCACGTTCTCCACGATTTCCAGTCCGTACGCCTCCAGTCCCACTCTCTTTGTAGGGTTGTTGGTGAGCAGTCTCATCTTGCTCACTCCGAGCTGTCTGAGAATCTGTGCTCCGCATCCGTAGTCTCTCTCGTCCGGCTTGAATCCCAGGTGGATGTTTGCCTCTACGGTGTCGAGACCTTTCTCCTGCAGTTTGTATGCGGCAATCTTGTTCATCAGTCCGATGCCTCTGCCTTCCTGCTGCATGTATACCACTACGCCCTTTCCTTCTTTTTCTATCATCTCCATCGACTTGTGGAGCTGTTCTCCGCAGTCGCATCTCTTGCTTCCGAAGATATCACCGGTAGAGCATGAAGAGTGTACTCTGACGAGGATAGGTTCGTTTGGCTCCCAGCTTCCCTTGATGAGTGCCATGTGTTCCAGTCCGTTGCTTGTCTGGCGGAACGGCACGAGTCTGAAGTGTCCGAATGCCGTCGGCATGTCCACTTCTTCTCCTTTTTCCACGAGCACCTCGTTCTTGAGCCTGTATGCTATCATGTCTTTGATGGAAATCGTCTTCAGACCGTATTCCTTGCCGAACTCCAGCAGCTGAGGCAGTCTTGCCATGGTGCCGTCTTCGTTCATGATCTCCATCAGCGCACCGGCAGGATAGAGTCCGGCCATGCGGCAGAGGTCGATGGTGGCTTCGGTGTGACCGCTTCTTCTGAGCACTCCGTTGTCCTGTGCATAGAGAGGGTTCACGTGTCCCGGTCTGCCGAAGGTTGTCGGTTTGGAACTTGGGTCGGCGAGAGCCTTTATTGTCTCTGCTCTGTCGTGTGCAGATACTCCTGTGGAGCATCCCTCCAGCTTGTCCACCGTCACTGTGAACGGCGTGCCGAGCATAGAGGTGTTGTCAGACACCTGGTGTGGCAGGTCGAGCTCCTTGCATCTCGACATAGTGATGGGCACGCAGAGCACGCCTCTGGCATGCTTGAGCATGAAGTTCACTTTCTCGGCGTCGATTTTCTCGGCTGCGATGATGAGGTCGCCCTCGTTTTCGCGGTCCTCGTCATCCACTACGATAACGAATTTGCCCTCTCTGATGTCTTCGATGGCCTCTTCTACGGTATTGAGCTTTAAATTCTCCATTGTGATTGTTACCTTATTATATAATATATAGATTTCTTTGTATGTGAATTCTCTTGTTTTGTCATCTTGCCGTCTGCTCCTCTTTCATTTCGGCGAGCCTGTCTGATATCAATTTGTTGGTCTCGCTGATTTTCTTGAGGTCTCTCATCAGTCTCAGTCTGAATCTCCACATCCTGAACAAGAAGAACAGACCTGCCGGCACGATTATGGCGGCGGTGATGTTCAGCCATTTCCTCTCGAACGGTCGTGTGTGTGATTTCACCATTATCACGGGATATTCGTTCAGACAGTTTATCACCTTTCTGTCGCTTGAGTTCGAAAGGTCGGCAATGGTGCTTTCGAGCAGTTCGCCGATGCGCTCCATCTCATGGTCAGGCTGATATTTGAAGAACACGTTGATGAAGTTTGGCGGAGATTTCAGCTTGTGTGTCGTGGCATACTGCTTTATCTCCCTGGTTATCTGTTCGATGTTCTGCCAGTCTTTCTCATAGTCGGGAGTCTCTATTATAACCGTCTTTCTCGTTATGCTCCTCTTCGTTCTCAGTCCGAGCAGCTTTGCCGCCACCTTCTTGTATGCGTCGATGTTGAACACCACGGAGTCATTGTTTGCCTTATAGGTGAAGAATATGGCGAGCGGTGTCAGTACGGCTGTCGCGATGCTCTTTCCGAACCATACCGCCCACATGCCGCCGCGCGCCATTCTGTAGCCGGTATTGTCGAAGATATAATATACGATGAATACGAGCACCGAGATGATTACCGGCACTCCGAGTCCGCCCTTCCTGATGATTGCTCCCAACGGGGCGCCGATGAAGAAGAATATGATGCACGACAGGGCGAGCGTGAACTTGTTTATCGCCTCTATCTTGTGCTGGCGCAGCAGCTTGTCGCCGTCGCCCGTCACCATAGCCTTGAACTGCAGTTCGTTCATGTTGTTCTGCACCGTCGACATGGCGTTGTTCACTGCCCTCAGCTTGTTGTCAGCCGTAAGCGATTCGAATTTCTTCTTCACGTTGAACTGTCCGCTCTCCACTTCTTTCTTTATCCTCATGGAGTCGCTTTTCGAAATCTTCTGGCTGCCCAGGAGCATGAATCGGGCGTCTTTGTAGAATGCCCGTCCGATGCTGTCGTATTCATGGCTTATCGAGTCCATGTCGTGGCTTATCTGGGATATGCTCTTTGCCTTGGCGTTGTTTGAAAGCGAACTTGCGTCGGCAAGGTTGAATCCGTTGTCGAAGTCGAGTACGATTTTCTTGGAGATGAACGTCTCCCGTCTGTATGGCACGTTGGCGCTGCCTGTGACGTCAGACGACTTCATGTTTTCGAACCACTCTCCGCTATGCAGCGTCAGCACGAGGTGTTTCTTCTCTGCCGTAGACTGCAGCATGCCCGAGTCGGCGAGTATTATCGCTGCATCCTCAAAGCTGTCAGTCATGCGGTAAATCATTATGCCATAGAGCATTCCTGAGTTCAGATCCTTCTTCTGCACATACAGGTTGCAGTTCGGTATTCCGTCGTAGAACACGCCTTCCGGTATTTCCAGTTCCGGACTCTTCTGCTTCATCGACATCAGCAACTGTGCGAACTGCATGTTGGCGCTTGGTGCCACCACGTCCTGGAAGTAGAACGACACTCCGGATATTATCAGCGTTATGGCTATCAGCGAGCGGAAAGCCTGCATCAGTGATATTCCGGCAGCCTTGATGGCAGTCAGCTCACTGCTCTCGCCGAGGTTTCCGAAGGTTATCAGCGACGACAGCAGGATAGCCAGCGGCAAAGCCTGTGGCACGAGAATCAGACTCATATACCAGAAGAACTGCGCCATTACCTCCACCGACAATCCCTTGCCGATGAGTTCATCGACATATCTCCATAGAAACTGCATCATCAGCACGAACTGGCAGATGAAGAATGTTCCGATGAAGAGCATCCCGAATTGTTTGGATATGAAGATATCTAATTTCTTTATTCTAAGCATTGTCTTGTGGTATCATAGGGCGTCATTGCCCAATAACGGTGCAAAAATACTACAAAAAATCGGAAGTCAGAAAATATTTCCTTCTATTTACCAAGTTTTGAGTATTTCAACATTTCCCGATGCGTTATTTGTTTAACCCCAAACGGTCATTAGGCCGTTAGATGTAGTATTTTATGACAGCTTGCAGTCTTTTTACAGACAGATACGAAAAAACTCCCCTGAAATCCGTTGTATGGTTTCTCAGGGGAGTAGCTTTTCAGGTCGGATCGTTCAAGTGCCGACGTTATTTCCTTTTTCTGTTGGCTCTTTGCTGGCGGTATTTAGCTTTCTGCATGGCTGAGCCACTACCGTGGGCACCAGTTATGTATGCCTTTTTCTTGGCTTTCGTCTTCACCTTGCCGTTGGAGCCATCGTCCTTTCTGGCTGGTTTGAAGGTCATGCCGCCTTCGATGATCTGATCTATGTCCATAGTCGTGCAATTAATGGTGGAAGAGTCTTACACCGGTGAATGCCATCGTGATGCCATATTTGTCGCAGGTGTCGATGACATGGTCGTCGCGCACCGAACCACCTGCCTGTGCGATATATTCCACACCGCTCTTGTGGGCGCGCTCGATGTTGTCGCCGAATGGGAAGAAGGCGTCGCTGCCCAGTGCCACCTTGGTGTTCTTGGCAATCCATTCCTTTTTCTCTTCCATCGTCAGCACCTCCGGCTTCTCTGTGAAGAACTGCTGCCATGTGCCGTCGGCAAGCACGTCGTCGTGATCCTCGCTGATATATACGTCGATGGTGTTGTCGCGGTCAGCGCGGCGGATACCCGGCACGAAAGGAAGGCTCATCACCTTCGGGTGCTGGCGCAGCCACCAGATGTCAGCCTTGTTGCCGGCCAGACGTGTGCAGTGGATGCGGCTCTGCTGTCCGGCGCCGATGCCGATAGCCTGTCCGTCCTTCACGTAGCAAACAGAGTTGCTCTGTGTGTATTTCAGTGTGATGAGACTGATGATGAGGTCGCGCTTAGCCTCCTCGGTGAATTCCTTGCTCTTGGTAGGGATGTTCTCGAAGAGCTTCGGGTCGTCGAGCTTCACCTCGTTGCGTCCCTGCTCGAATGTGATTCCGAACACCTGCTTGTGTTCAATCGGTGCAGGCTTGTATGTAGGGTCTATCTTAATCACGTTGTAAGTACCCTTGCGCTTGTCGTGGAGGATCTCGAGAGCCTCAGGCGTAAAGTCCGGGGCAATCACTCCGTCGCTCACTTCCCTCTTGAGAAGTGTTGCCGTAGCGGCGTCGCAAGTGTCGCTCAATGCTACGAAGTCGCCGTATGAACTCATGCGGTCGGCACCGCGTGCCCTTGCGTATGCACAGGCGATGGGCGAGAGTTCCATCTTCAGGTCGTCAACGAAGTATATCTTCTTCAGAGTGTCGCTCAGCGGCAGTCCCACAGCGGCACCTGCCGGTGATACATGCTTGAAGCTGGCTGCTGCAGGCAGTCCTGTAGCTTCTTTCAGCTCCTTCACGAGCTGCCAGCTGTTCAGGGCATCAAGGAAGTTGATGTAGCCCGGACGGCCATTTAATACTTCGATTGGGAGTTCGCCCTCTTCCATGTAAATTCGTGAGGGCTTCTGATTCGGATTGCATCCGTACTTTAACTGTAACTCTTTCATTATAATGTCTCTTTACCTATTTGGCTGCAAAATTACTTCTTTTTTGTCAGATGTCAAAGCGTTGTGGCGAAAAGTGTATATGACGCGTAGAATAAGGCATTGAAAAAAGCCGGTCCCCGCATAGACAGGAGACCGGCAATAATTTGTCTTTATAGAGAAAATGACCCGTTGGCGGAATTAGTTTAGCGCACACTTAACTTTAATGTCAGTTTGTGTTAAATTGGGCACGGTGCTTGCCCAACTGGGGTAAGCTGCTTTCTCAACAGGGGCACGCTGCTTGCCCCGGATGGGCAGATTTGGTTTCCGATACCTGCCCGATACATTCCCATTTACGGAGTTCAGCCAACGCATGCAATTCCATCCATCTGACAATTCCTCTCATCAGCAAACCATCCAGATGTAATTTCTTTCATCAGCAAACCATCCAGACAATTGCCTGACAATCGCAAGATGGTTAACTATCTGTATGTCAGAATGTTATGACGAAAAACCAGACAATCTGACAGTTTTTCAGAAATTCTTGGTTTTACTGAAAATCAGCGTTATTTCTTCCAAAGCTTCGTCATGTCTTCCAGAGTCTTGCCTTTAGTTTCAGGAACCAGTTTCCATACGAACAATGCGGCAAGCACGCAGATGACGCCATACATCACATAGGTGAACCAATGCCCGAAGTCGTCGCCTTCGGTGAGATGCATGTTGAATAGCGGTACGAAGGTGGAACTCACGATGAAATTGAATATCCACTGGAAGGCTACGGCAATTGCCACCGCTGCACCACGGATCGTGTTTGGAAAAAGTTCGGCGATGAGCACCCATGCGATAGGGCCCCACGAGAACATGAAGCTCGCACTGTATACCATGATGCTCAGCATCGTCACCGTGCCAAGACTCGGGTTGCCAAAAGTGAGAGCCACACCGAGCGCACCTATTGCCATTCCTATCGAACCCCAGATGAGCAGAGGCTTGCGTCCGAGTTTCTCTACCGTGAACACGGCAACGAGCGTGAACGATATGTTTACGATACCCATGATTACAGTCTGCACCATCGGGTCTTTCATTCCCATGTCTTCATAGATGCGGGGAGCGTAATAGAGCACGGCGTTGATGCCCACTGCCTGCTGGAACACCGAGAGCATCACTCCCACGAAGATGCAGAGGAAGCCATAGGTCATCAGCGGTTCCGTCCTCACCGTGATAGTCTCCTTTATATCTCTGATTATCTCCTTCGCCTTGTTCGAGCCGTTGATGCGGGCGAGGATACCCTCCGCTTTCTTGTCCTGTCCTATCATCACGAGATAGCGTGGTGTTTCGGGCACGAAACATATCAGCAGAGTGAAGAGAGCCGCCGGCACGCATTCGCTGCCGAACATATACCTCCATCCCGTTTCCACCGTCCATTGGCAGTCAGCCCAGTTGGCAATCTTGCCCACTGCGTCGTATATAGGGTTGGCGTGAGACCCGAGGATGATGAAGTTGACGAAATACACCACGAGCTGTCCGAAGATAATCGCAAACTGGTTCCAGCTGACGAGCATTCCGCGGATATTGCTCGGTGCCACTTCGCCGATATACATCGGGCATATCGCCGAGGCCATGCCCACGCCGATGCCGCCGAGCACGCGGTAGAAGTTGAACACCACGAGCAGCGTCCAGTTTGCCTGTCCCTGCGGCAGCATGTAGGTTTCGGGCTCCATCGAGC
>CAVBFA010000008.1:26792-41000 GCA_963594595.1 Oscillibacter sp.
CCTTGCCCTGTGGCATGATATACGACTCGGGTTCCATCGACCCCCATGCCGACAGGAAAAAGCAGATGCCGGCGAGTATCAGCGAACGCTTGCGTCCGAAGCGGCTTGCGAAGAATCCTGATACTGCGCTGCCGAAGATGCAGCCGATAAGGGCGCTCGAACTGGTGAAACCATGCATGAAGTCGGAGTACTGAAAGTCTGTGGCTCCTTTGAAGAATGCCTGTAGTCCCTTCTCAGCACCAGAAATCACTGCAGTGTCGTAGCCGAAGAGCAGTCCGCCCAACACCGCCACCATTACGATAGAGATGAGATATGACCTGCTGCCGTTTTCCTGCCAGGCCACATCCTGTTGTGTCTGTTTCATTTTGTTTCTTGTTTTACGTAGGTTAGTTTGTTATTATGAGGCAAAGGTAACGTTTCTTGACCGAAAATCATATATATTGTGCAGAATAATTAGGAAAAACGTTTCCGTAGCATCGATAATCCACTTGTTTTGGCATTTTTTACGCCATAAAACAAACCGTCATGTTCCTTTTTGCCGATGTTTTAAAAATAAGTCGATAATTTTGCGTAAATTTGCATCCACGGAAATGCCGACGTTTCCATACACGGTGGTGTGGGGGCGCAGACAGGTATTCCGGATATAGGCAAGATGAAATTCAGAGACGTTATAGGACAGAAAGAAGCCAAGCGGCAGCTGTTGCAGCTCGTCGCCGAAGGCCGCGTGCCACATGCCATGCTATTCTGTGGCCCGTTGGGATGCGGCAAGATGGCGCTTGCCATGGCTTTTGCCTCATTCCTGCTCGGAGAGCGAGACGACGATGATGCCGACCAGCATGACGCCGCCGCTGCCATGCCGCCGCTAACCGCCGACAAGCGCCGCAGCGCAGAGGCGATGCTTGCCAAATGGGGACATCCCGACCTGTTCTTCTCATATCCCGTGATAAAACCTGCCGGCACATCGTCAGAACACAAGATGGAAAGTGATGATTTCGCCCGGCAATGGAACGAGATGATATGCAAGTCGCCGTATTTCTCAATGGCAAACTGGCTCACGGCAATGGGGGCCGCAAACCAGCAGCCGATTATCGGAGTGGGAGAGAGCAATGCGCTCGTACGTAAACTCAGCATGAAGTCGAGTCAGGGCGGATACAAGGTCTGCATAATATGGTTGCCTGAGAGGATGAACGGCGAATGCGCCAACAGTCTGTTGAAGCTGATAGAGGAGCCGCCACACAAGACCGTGTTCATAATGGTCTGTGAGGAACCGGAGAAACTCCTTGAGACCATCCGCAGCCGCACGCAGCGGTTCGACTTCAAACGCATAGACACTCCGTCGATGGAGCAGACGCTCATAGACAAACGGTATGTGGCGCCCGATATGGCACACCGCATAGCGAGGGTGGCAAACGGTAACTGGCTCGCTGCAGAGGCAGAACTTGATGCCGGCAACGAGAACAGACTCTTTCTCGACATGTTCATTATGCTCATGCGACTGGCATATATGCGCAAGATAAAAGACCTGAAGAAATGGAGCGAAGCGGTGGCAGGATACGGAAGAGAACGGCAGAAGAGTATGCTCGCATATTTCGGAAGACTCATAAGAGAGAATTTCATGTATAACTTCCACAACCCCGAACTCAACTACATGACCGCTGAAGAGGAGAACTTCTCGAAAAATTTCGCCCGTTTCATCAACGAGGCAAACGTGGTGGAGCTGTCGGAACTCTACGAACGGGGAATACGCGACATCGGGCAGAACGCAAATGCCAAGATCGTGTTCTTCGACATCGCGCTGAAGACAATCGTGCTGCTCATACAGAAATGACATTCCGGAGGGGGAAGCACGAACAATATATATATACACACACAATGTTTTATTAATAAAGAAAAGAAAATTACGATATGGACTTCAAGAATATGAAATTCACCGTTGGCGACGGCTGTTCACGCGGACTCTGCCGAAGAGGCTGCGGACGGCAGGACCGCCAGCTGAATACATACGACTGGCTCGCTGATGTGCCGGGAAATGCCGAGAGCACAGACCTCGTGGAGGTGCAGTTCAAGAACACCCGAAAGGGATACTACCATAATGTCAATGCCCTCGACCTGAAGAAGGGCGATGTGGTGGCTGTGGAGGCAAGTCCGGGTCATGATATCGGTGTGGTGACGCTCACGGGAAAGCTCGTGAAACTGCAGGTCAAGAAGGCGAACCTCAAGTCTATGGACGACATCAAGCGCATCTATCGCATAGCGAAACCCGTGGATATCGACAAATGGCGCGAGGCGAAGAGCCGCGAACACGGTACCATGATACAGAGCCGACAGATAGCCAAAGACCTCAACCTGCAGATGAAAATCGGCGATGTGGAGTATCAGGGCGACGGCAACAAGGCGATTTTCTATTATATCGCCGATGAGCGAGTGGACTTCCGCCAGCTTATCAAGGTGCTTGCCGAGACCTTCCATGTGCGTATCGAGATGAAACAGATCGGAGCCAGACAGGAGGCAGGACGCATCGGCGGAACAGGACCTTGTGGCAGAGAACTCTGTTGTGCCACATGGATGAAGAACTTCGTGTCGGTGAGCACAGGAGCAGCCAGATACCAGGACATCTCGCTCAATCCGCAGAAACTCGCCGGAATGTGTGCCAAACTGAAATGCTGTCTCAACTATGAGGTGGACAGCTACATAGAGGCAGGCCGCAAATTGCCGAGCCGCGAAGTGGTGCTGCAGACTATGGATGGCGACCACTTCCTCTTCAAGACAGATATCCTGGCAGGTCTTGTGACATATTCCACCGACAAGCGCCTCGCAGCAAACCTCGTGACAATCACCGCCCAGCGCGCACTCGAGATTGTGGAGATGAACAGGCGGGGAGAGAAGCCGGACTCGCTCAACGACGGCGACGAGCATATTGCAGAGAACCACCAGGTGGACCTTCTGGCAGGCGAGAGTCTCACGAGATTCGACAAGGCAAAGAAAAAGAAGAAACAGAAGTCGCGTGGCAACAAGGAGGCTAAGGCAGCAAACGCCAACAACCAGCAACCTGACAACAAGCAGCAAGGAGGCAACCAGCAGGCTACAGCCGAGAACAGAAAGCAGCGCCGGGCAGAAGGTAAGCCACAGCGTCAGGAGGGCAAGCCACAGCAGCCACGCCAGGAGGGTAAGCCACAGCGTCAGGAAGGCAAACCACAGCAGCGCCCTGATAACAAGCCACAGCGTGACGCCAAACCTCAGCGCCCTGATGCTAATGGCGACCAGCAGAAGCCGCAGGACGACCGTCAGAGGCAGCGCGGACCTAAGCAGCAGAGGAATGGTGGAAACGGAAACGGCGGACAGCGTCGTCGTCAGGGCAAACCTGACTCTCCGCAACAGCCGAAGCAGGAGAAAGCCAATGATGGCGGCAACCAGTAAAAATAACGACAACGCAGATATGCACTTCAGACACACCTTATTATATATAGTGACATTCGTCGCAGTAATAGCGGCGAATGTCTTTGCATCGTGCACCACCGACACCGTGTATGACACCTACGACCATACACCGCTATCTGGTTGGGAGAAGAACGACACCCTGTCCTTCGATGTTCCCAAGATGAAGCAGGCTGGTGTATACTCTCAGTCGCTGGGCGTCAGGATGACGGAGATATTCCCGTTCACGAGCGTCAGCCTGATAGTGCAGCAGACGGTTTATCCGTCAGGTAAGGTAGTTACCGACACCATCAAGTGTCCTATCACCGACAGCAGAGGAAATTTTCTCGGCGATGGTGTCAGTGCATACCAATACTCTTTCCCCATCCGTGAGATATCGCTCAACAAAGGCGACTCGCTGCATATCAGTATTCGCCACAACATGAAGAGGGAGATACTTCCCGGTGTGTCAGACATCGGCGTGAAGATTGTGAAGAGATGATAGAGAATCTGATATGGAATTTTGGTGATAAACAAAACCACTCTTCTGAAATATCAAGATACAGTCATGCCCTAATGACCGTTTGGGGTTAAAACATAATGACCGATTGTGCACTAAGCTGCAATCGGTCATTATCTTTTTTCTGATGTCATTGAATGTTATTTCGGCATATTCCTTGCCGCATCGATTCTCAGGAAGATGAAAAGAAGAATCGTGAATCCCCATAGCGACGATCCTCCGTAGCTGAAGAATGGCAATGGGATACCGATTACAGGCGTCAGTCCCAACACCATTCCCACGTTGATGAACACATGGAAGAGGAAGACGCTCAATACGCAATAGCCATATACCCTGCCGAAACGGAACGGTTGTCGCTCCGCCATCTTTATTAGTCTGACGATGAGGGCAAGGAACAATAGCAATACTCCTGCCGACCCTACGAATCCCTCTTCTTCGCCTACGGTGCAGAAGATGAAGTCGGTGTCCTGCTCCGGCACGAATTTCAGTTTCGTCTGTGTACCGTTCAGAAATCCCTTGCCTTTCAATCCGCCAGAACCGATGGCTATCTCGCTCTGGTGAACGTTGTAGCCGGCACCCTTCAGATCTTCGTCGAGACCCAGCAGCACGTTGATGCGCACTCGCTGATGAGGCTCCATCACATTGTTCAATACATAGCTTGCAGAATAGAAGAATGCCACAGAACCAACGGTGAACATCAGGATAAGGAAATAGTTGCGCATCCTCGTATACAACGCCTGGTATAGCAGATAGCCGATGAGAATCAGCGTAACAGCGAGCTGTACGTAAACGATATTGAAAGGCAGCACGAATTCTGCAAACAATACCGACAGCACCGTGGCACCCACCGAATAAGCTATGATGAGCCACGACTTGTGTTTGTCTTTGCAGTATGTGCGCACCATGCCGGCTGTGAATATCTGTACCAGCAGCAATACCACGAACGGTCCTATTGGGGTGGGCGAGGGTTCGATGAGAGTCTCGCCATATCTGATTCCCACAACGAAATACACCACCATCGCTACTCCAGTGAACAATACGCTGCCCGGCATTCCCTCACGATAGAACATCAGGAAGAAAGACAGGTAAACGAGTGCAGAACCCGTTTCCTTCTGTGCCACGATGAAGAGCATCGGCAGCAATACGATGCCGCAGACAGTGGCGAAGTCGCGCCAGCGGTGTATGTCGAAACCATAGGCACTCATGAATTTCGCCACGGCAAGGGCGGTGGCAAACTTGGCGAACTCTGCCGGTTGCAGACGCAGCGGACCGAGCACGAGCCACGACCTCGAACCTTTGATTTCGTGTGGGTTGAATATCGTGGCAAAGAGCAGCAAGAGCAACACCATGTATATCACGTAGGCGAAGGTGTCGTAGAACTTGCTGTCGAGCATCAGCAACACGAAGCCCAGCGCTATCGAAGTGCCGATCCATACTATCTGCATGCCGGAGCGGGCACCCAGTGAGAATATGTCGTTGTCGCCATAGGTGTAGCTCGCTCCGCAGACGCTGATCCATCCGAAGCAGAGCAGCGCCACGTAGATTATTATCGTCCACCAGTCCAGAGAGCGAAGCACGCTCGGTTGTTTATCTGTCACTTGAGCCATAAGCTATACGTCTGTGTTGGAATGCCTCTGCCTCTTTCTCAGAAGAAGGCGACAGCTTTCCGTTAATATACTGTTCCATCATCAGTCCGCCGATAGGTACACCGTAGTCGGCTCCCCATCCTCCGTTCTCCACGTAGACGGCGATGGCTATCTTCGGCTTGTTCATAGGGGCGAAGCCCATGAATACGGAGTGGTCATGACCGCGGTTCTGTGCCGTACCGGTCTTTCCGCAGGCTTCGAATGGCAGACGGGAGAGCATCTTGCAGGTGCCGTCCAATGCCGACTTCCTCATTCCCGCCACGATATATTCATACGACCGGTGGTTTGCCTTGGTGTAGTGGCGCTCTCTGAATTCAGGTTTGAGATACTCGCCCTTCACTTTCTTCACCACGTGTGGTGTATAGAAGAATCCTCTGTTGGCGATAGTCGCTCCCAGGTTGGCAATCTGAAGAGGAGTGAGGTTCACCTCGCCCTGTCCGATGCTGATACTGATTACCGTCAGTCCGTTCCACGATCCCTTGTATGCCTTGTCGTAGAACTGTGCGTTTGGAATCAGTCCGCGTTTTTCTCCCGGCAGGTCTATGCCCAGTTTATATCCTAATCCCATGCTCACCATATAGTCGCGCCATGTGTTCATGGCATCCTGCACGGTTTTGTATTTCTTTCTGTTGCCCAGCATATAATACAGTCCCCAGCAGAAATATCCGTTGCATGATGTGCCTATTGCCGGCACGATGGATAATGGTGAGGCGTGTCCGTGGCAACCCACATGGAGTCCGCGGAACGAGAATCCATGGTGGCATTGGAATGCCGTGGATGGCGACACGATGCCTTCGGTCAGGAAAGTCAGACCCTGTGAGGTCTTGAAGGTGGAGCCAGGAGGATACTGTCCCATGATGGAACGGTTGAGCAACGGGCGGTAGGGGTCTTTCATCAGGTAGTGGTGCATCTTGCCTCTCATCCTTCCCGTCATCAGGCGCGGGTCGTAGCTTGGCGACGACACCATACACAGCACCTCTCCCGTGGCAGGTTCGATGGCAACGATACTTCCTATCTTGCCCTGCATCAGTCTCTCGCCGAGCGCCTGCAGCTGCAGGTCGATGCCGAGCGTGAGGTCCTTGCCGGCAATAGGCTTGGTGTCGAACTTGCCGTTCTGGTAGCTGCCCTGTATTCTGCCGTGTGCGTCGCGCAGCAGGATATGCACTCCCTTGGTGCCGCGCAGCTCTTTCTCGTAGTATTTCTCTATGCCGAGCTTTCCGATATAGTCGCCTGCCTGGTAGTAGTCGTCGTCTTCGATGTCGGCGAGTGATACCTCGCTCACGTCGCCAAGCACGTGGGCGGCATAAGGATACATGTATTGACGGATGCTGCGCTTCTGTATGTAGAAACCGGGGAACCGGTATATCTTTTCCTGGAACACGGAGTTCTCCTCTGATGTCAGCTGACTCATGAAGAGCTGCTGGGTGAATCTGGAGTAGCCGGGATTCTTTGAACGGTCTTTTATGTCGTTCATCCTTTTTATGAAGAACTCCTTGGTTATGCCCAAGGCGTTGCAGAAAGCCATGGTGTCGAGGCGTCCGCTCTCCTCGTTCATTATCACCATTATGTCGTAGGCATGCTGGTTGTATACGAGGAGTTTGCCGTGGCGGTCGGTGATGGCGCCGCGGGCGGGGAATTCTATTTTCTTCAGAAAAGCGTTACTGTCGGCGTTCTTCTTGTAGTCCTCACTCATGATCTGCAACACGAAGAGTCGTATGATGTAGATGATGATGATGCCCATGGCAACGCCGCCAATCACGTATTTCCTGTTTTCTAATCCGAAATCTTTGCTCATTTCTTGAAGTTGTTGTTTCCTGCTCTTGTCAGTCTCTTCTCACGTTTTCCACCACGAGCACGAGCAGCACTGTTATTATGGTGCTGCCCACGATGTTGTATATCCACTGCAGCCAGTTGAAGAAGTTGAAGGTCTCGAGCGTGAAGAATGTGAGACAGAATATGAACACGAGAATTGATGTGTAGCTGATATACTTCACCGGACCGAGCGTGCGGAACGACGGTTTCAGGTCGTCCTGGTTGTCGTGTGCCACGAAGATGTTGAGCACGTATGGCTGCAGCAGCGACATGAGAGTCATTGAGGCTGCCGCCAGTCCGGGGGTATTAGAGAAAATGTCTACACACAGTCCGATGACAAATCCCCAAAGCAGGTTTGCCCATTGCGGACAGAAGCGGTTGATGCGCAGCACGAGATATACATAGAGTAGGGGAGTGGCGCATCCCAGCAGGTGTATGTTGTTGAGTACCAGCACTTGTGCCAGTACGAGTATTGTCAACAGGAGGATTCTTTTTATGATGTCGATGCTCATTCTTTGTTCCTTTCCCTTTATTGGTGATAAAGTAGTCGTGGCGGTATCGCCTTGTTATTTCTTGCTGGTGTCTCTCGGTTTCAGCGAGTCTTGAGCCGCTTTCAGCAGCAGAGCCTTGTCTTTCAGTGCGCTGTTGTCTATCACGCATACGTGGCGCAGTTTGCCGAAGTCGGTTGAGAGTCTTAACTGCACGCGGTATGAGAGTCCGTCGGAGGAGTTGAACACGTGGAGAATCTTGCCCACCATTATTCCTGGCGGGAATATCGACGAGTATCCGTTAGTCACCACGTAGTCGCCGAGGGCGAATCTGGCGTGGCGCGGCACGTCGTCAACATAGGCAATGTCGCTCGGCGTTCCCTTCCAGTGCAGGAAACCGAAGTATCCCCTCTTGCGTATCATGACGCTGATGTTCGAGTTCACGTTTATCACCGGCAATACTATGGAGTAGTGATCCGATGCCATATACACCACGCCCACTACTCCCGTGCCGCATGCCACTCCCATGTCCTCGTGTATTCCGTCAGCTTTTCCTTTGTCTATGGTGATGAGGTTGTCTTCACGGTTTATGGTGCTCTGTATAACCTTCGCTGGAATGAGCTTGAAGCCGGCAAGCGCCTGTTTCTGACACTGTTCCATGGCGAGGGAGTCGCCGTGGTGGGTGGCGATGTATTGAGTGAGGGCTCTTACTTGCTGTTCGAGAATGAGGTTGCGCTCGCTGAGCTTTTTGTTGCTCTGCGACATGTTGAAGAATGTCGTTACTGAGGAATTGTATTCATATACCTTTCCCGCCACGGCGTTTGCCGAGGAGAAATATACGCTGCCCTGGAAATTGTTGAACCTGAACAGCAGCACGAAGCATATCACTTCGAGAAGTATGAATACGAACCAATGGTTGTATTTCGCCAAGAAGGCAAGAAGATTGCGCATTGTGTATCAAAAGAAAAAAGGCAAGGCTGTAAAAAAGTAAAAGGACTCTCGCTTGTCAGCGTTGACTTTTTACTTTTCTACGGCACTATACCTTTTCGCTGTTAAATTGTATTTTGTATTTCTTTGTTATCTCATGAGGAATGAGAAGCGGTCAACGTTCTTCAACGCGATGCCGGCTCCCTTGGCAACACTGTGCAATGGATCCTCGGCGATGTGGAACTTGATGTTGATCTTGTCGGTCAGACGCTTGTCCAGACCGCGCAGCAGAGCGCCACCTCCCGTCAGGTATATGCCGTTCTTCACGATGTCGGCATAGAGCTCAGGCGGTGTGTTCTCAAGTGCTGAAAGCACGGCGTTCTCTATCTTTGCGATTGTCTTGTCGATGCAGTGGGCAATTTCCTGATAGCATACCGGCACTTCCATTGGCAGGGCGGTGATGCGGTTCGGACCATGTACCACATAGTCTTCCGGTCCTTCCTCGCCAAGGTCGGTGAGGGCAGAGCCCACGTGAATCTTGATACGCTCGGCCATACGCTCGCTCACCTTCACGTTGTGCTGGCGGCTCATGTACTCCTGGATGTCGGCTGTCAGGTCGTCGCCGGCGGTGCGGATGGAGTTGTTAGACACGATGCCGCCCAATGAAATCACGGCAATCTCGGTGCTACCGCCACCGATGTCGACAATCATGTTGCCCTCCGGTGCCTCCACGTCGATTCCGATACCGATGGCAGCTGCCATAGGCTCGAAAATCAGATATACGTCGCGGCCGTCGGCATGTTCTGCAGAGTCGCGCACGGCTCTCAGCTCAACCTCAGTAGAGCCTGAAGGCACGCCGATCACCATTCGCAGTGATGGCGAGAAGAGGCGGCTTCCCGTGTGGACCATCTTTATCAGTCCGCGCATCATCTGCTCGCAGGCAGTGAAGTCGGCAATCACGCCGTCGCGGAGCGGACGGATGGTGCGTATGTTGTCGTGAGTTTTCTCATACATCATCTTGGCTTTCTCGCCAACGGCAATCATCTTGTCGGTGCGGCGGTCGAGAGCCACTACCGATGGCTCGTCAACTACTATCTTGTCATCGCTGATGATGATAGTGTTGGCGGTACCCAAGTCCATTGCTATCTCTTGTATAAATGAAAAGAATCCCATATTCGTTCTTTTGCTTTTACCTTATTATATATATATACTAAGTTCTTGCAAGCATTCCCGCTTGTCCTGTCTGTTGACTGGCAGACTGCTTTCCTCTTTTGTACAGGTTGCCGCCGGTTGTCGTAGGCTGTTCATGTCTCCTCCCCGTCAGTTTCCCGTTCGTCTCCTCGCCAACATTTCTTCCTTTTGCTCCTCGCTTATTTCTCAAACCATGCGTGGATAGCCGTGTCGTAGTGACTGCTCACTCCGAAAGCTCTTGTGGCGAACATGCGACGGTCTTCGATGTCGGTCTGGGCGCCCTTCTTGTTCAGTATGTCGAGCAGCACGCCATATTCAGCCTTGCTTGGCACGATGACAACATCTTTGAAGTTCTTCGCTCCGGCACGGATCAGCGATATGCCGCCGATGTCGATCTTCTCGATGATGTCGGCCTCAGAAGCTCCGCTTGCCACGGTGTCCTCGAATGGATAGAGGTCTACGATGACCAAATCAATCTCTGGTATCTCGAATTCCTGCATCTGGTCGCGGTCGCCTTCGTTGTCGCGGCGTGCCAGGATGCCTCCGAATATTTTCGGATGGAGGGTCTTCACTCTTCCGCCAAGGATAGAGGGATATGTCGTTACGTCCTCCACTGCCTGGCATTCATAGCCAAGCGACTCGATGAATTTCTGTGTACCTCCTGTAGAAAGGAATTTCACACCCTCAGCATTCAGTTTTGCGAGAAGCTCATCCAGCCCGTCTTTGTGAAACACTGATACCAATGCGGTCTTGATTTGTCTTGTTTCAGCCATTTTCTGTTTCTTTATATGTCGTGTAAAAATATGTATTTGGTTGCAAAGTTACAAAATATCGTTATATTTCCTATTCTATTGCGGCGAAAAAAATAGAGGATAGTCGCTATTTTTTGACTTTCGATAAACAATGGGCGCTTATGGAGCAATTTATATTCCTTTTCAGCCCCAATCGGGCATTGTCGCTTGTTGTATCAAACGGCTTCATTACCGTTTGTGAATCCTCAGAAATCCGTTGCCAAGAGCCTCGTTGTCATGCCATGCTGAAATACAGTCGCCTGTAGGCGAGATATATGAAATCTGCGGTCTTTACCCATCGTCTCTTCTTGAGCATCGAGATGCACAGACGGCAAATCTGGTCGCCGGGTTCATAGGTCAGCGTCTCGTCGGCGATGGAGGCGTCAAGATTGATGTCGGCAAGACATCTGAAGGCGTTGGCGATGCCGATGTCAACTGCCTTGCGGTATTTGCTGCCGTCGGCAACGGTCATGAAGAAATCAGCCACGAGCTGGCATGCCCTCAGGTGGGAGCGGAGGTGCTTCTCGGATATGGTGTGCGTATACGAGGTGTTGTTGTCCATGCGGTAGTAATACACGTTTCTGTCTACAGTCGCTATCCGCGAGTGATACACAGCCCTCGGCACCACGGCATAGTCTTCGCTGAAGTCGATGCCCTCCACACTGTATATCCCGTTCTCCGTCAGCGTCTTCCTGCGGTATAGCCTGCCCCATATCCTGTTTTTCACTATGTTCTGGCATAGCAGCGCCTTCAGGTATTTCTCCTTTCCCATCTGTGGCGGTTCCGCATATCTTGTGGCCTTGCCGTCTCTCCATTCTGAATATCCGCCGGTTACGATGTCGGCGCCGCTTTCCTCGGCCTTCGCCATCAGCAGGGCGATGGCGTCGAGGGGCAGGATGTCGTCGCTGTCCACGTGGGTCACGTATTCTCCCGTTGCCTTCTGCAGGGCGGTGAGTCTCGCTCCGCCAAGTCCTTTGTTGTGGTCGTGGCGGATTATTCTTGTCTGACTTTTCCTCTGGGGATATTCTTCGGCAACCCTTTCAAGTATGGCGATACTGCCGTCCTTCGAACAGTCGTCAACGAACACATATTCTATGTTCCCGTAGGTCTGTTCGAACAGCGATCTCGCACATTCTTCTATATATTTCTCCACGCCATATACCGGCACGAGTACTGACACTTTCTTCATATCTTGCAAAAGTAACACTATTTTCTCTTTCTCTCGTTCCGTCCCTCCGGTTTTGTGTTAATTTAACCTTTTCGCATTCCCTGCTTCCTGATAACTCCAAACCGGTCATCTGGGCTTGCTTGGATTTTTCCCCAAGGCAGGAATATGAGATGATCGTTTCATGGCAAAGGAGAACGGAGGTTATGGTTTTGATAATCCAAGTTCTTATTTGTGTGGCGTGGCTTTATATTGACGAGCCCCGACGGGTAGTGCTTACCGGTCGGGGCTTGTTGTGGATATGGGGCTTATGCGCTTATTCTATGGTGATTCTCCATAATATAGCGTCGGGCTCGATGTCTGACAGGGTGACAGGAATCAGTTTTCCCGTATCCTTCATCCTTGCCAACTTGTTTTTGCCGCGTTGGGTGAGGTCTCTGATGAACGGTGCGCAAGATACCTTTTCCGAACCGAGGTAGAGTGTGAGTTCATCTAAGTCTAACACCCACTTTATCTTGGTGGGCACGGTCTTCATCAGTGTGTGGTATTCTGTGTCTGCAGTCACTTTGATGCCCATCAGAGAGAGCTCTATTCCGGAGCCCATGGCTATGCTGACGCGATTGATGGTTCCGGCATCGTCGGTGGTTACAGAAAACACTTCTTCTTCTTCGTCTTTCAGATAGCAATACATATATGTGCCATCTCCGAAGTCGGTCTTGTCTACTTTTGAATATAGCCCTGGACAGGAGCTCGGGATGTCTCTGACGTTGGCACCGATTCTTGCCTTCCAGAATCCAGTGGCGTCACCAGTCCATTGTGCATTGATGTTCTGTACGCATACTGCCGTGCTGGCCGTTTCCGTTCCAATCGCGTTTGCATTTAGTGCTGCAGCTAAAGCGATGCAGCAAGTAGCTAATTTTTTTATTGTATTCATGTCGTAATAATTAGTTATATGTCTCTTCTTTATTTTCTTGAAGCGAAGTACATTCCGTCGTTGACAGCCATTCTCACCTGGTAGATGCCGGCCTGGTCTTGCGATACTTTCATCTTCTTGCCGTTGGGCAGAGTTGCCATGATGGTGCCGTCGTCGTTGAAACGGAACAGTTCCTTGATGGCGCCTTTGTCCTCGTAGCTCCAGCTCTTCTCCTTCTTGTTATATACAAGGTGTGACACCTCACCGTCGGGAGAGGTTATCTCATAACCGTTCTTCAATGTCTTCACGGCATACATGCGGCCGTCTTTGCCCATCACGTTTTGTGTCTCGCCCACCTTGGCCATCACTTTGCTGCCGCTCCAGAACTCGATGGTGTTGAGGATGAACAGGTCTGCCACGCTACACACGGCATAGGCCGGGCTTATCAAAAGGAACACAAGTTCGTTGAGGAACTTGCAGCTGCTGAGGCTCTTGTTCCAGTCTAACACCTTGTTGGTCAATCCGAAAGAACCGATACATGAACTCAGAGTCACCGCACCTGCTAACAGTGCAATAATGGATTTTGTCGTGAATTTTCTCATCTTTTATAGTTTTAATTGTTATCAGATTATATATGTCTCTGCAAATATATGTTTTTTTTGCTTTCCGAACAATCATTACAGGGAATAAGTTGGATGAGAAGATTGTAAAAGTTGTTAAGTAATGGTAAAAAAACAACTTGACCAATTTTGAGAAAGTGAGTATTTCTATTCTTTCACCATTACTAACGCCGTAAGTCGTCAGAGGCGTAATCCCAATTTTGCTCCCAGAGTCATGATGTGCATATACTCCTTGCTGCCATGGCTCGCCGGGGCTTGGATGTTGTAATCCAGGAATATCATGGCGGAGAGGAATTTGCGCACGTCATACTTCAGCGACAGACCTGTGCCGCAGGAGTAACCGTGGTTGTTACCGGTATAAATGGATCTGAAAAGTTTTCCTTGTGGAAGCCTGTCGATGAAGGCGATGGCTTTCTGCGAGCTGCTCATCGTGTCCGCTGGTGAAGTGACTTTTGTCTGAATGCCGACCGCAGCGGTTCCCGACAGTGTATCTTTTGTCAGGATGTTGCCAGTCATCTTGGTGCTCAATGTGTCAGATGCAATGCTTGTCGTATCAATTTGTGCAACGCATCCTATGCTTGTAGATAATAGAATGATGATAATTAGATTCCTCATATTGATACACACATTTTTTTTATATTTGTTGAAATAACTATTAAGATTGTCCCTTTATTGTGCAAGTCGTGAAATGTAACAGTTTTGTAACTTCACGATCCAATTG
>CAVBFA010000009.1:0-26826 GCA_963594595.1 Oscillibacter sp.
GTGCTTGCCCAACTGGGGCACGCTGCTTGCCCAACATGGGCACGCTGCTTGCCCCGGATGGGCAGATTTCATGTCAGACAGCTGCCCAATAAGTTCATATTGTAATATCCATATTCCTGCTTTCAGAATTCTGCCGACGCATAGAAAAAAATATCGCCCAAGAATAAAACCTGAGCGATATTTTTTGAACCGTATACACCAGCATCGAGGATGCGCTTACCAACAGCATTGCGGAAACGCTTACCACCGATACGCTGCTTGCAATCAAACCATCCAGACAATCACAAACAATCGCCAGACCGCCAACTGCTTGTATATCAAAGCACTACAGCAAAAAACCAGACAATCTGACAATTTTGACTGTTTTTTGAAATTATTGATAAATCATCCTATTTCACCACCTTGATGACACGTGGCGCCACCTTGCTGCCCTCGATGCGGACGAGGAAGACGGGAGCCTTGACATCGGAGAGGGAAGTAAGGGCTGACGTGATCTGACGAGAGGAGAGGAGTCGCCCGGCGGTGTTATACACCTTGAGGACTGCGCCCACAGCATTCTGGCTGACACGCAGAGTGGCGGTAGTGCGGTCGTATGCCACAAGCGGAGCTGCCTGGAGGGAATGGATGGCATTGACATGGAATTCAGAAGACTGCTGCTCACCCATCAGACTGTTGAGATATACCTCAAGTGCCGTGTATCCCTGGGCATTGACCATGTTCTGGTCTGCCACTTCAGGATTGAGACCATGCTGACGCTCCCATTCGTCGGGGATGCCGTCGCCATCGGTATCTGTCGGCACGGTGTAGTCGGTGGCATACTGTATGAAGCCTTCACAATCAGCCTCGGTGTCGATGATTCCCTTCTTGGCGCCATAGGTGGCACCGCCGTAGAGGTTAACTCCCGTGGTTGCCTCCTCAACGACACGCTTCTCCACGGCGTCGCGACGGATGGTGCCGGCGGTGCGGAGTACGGTCTGATAAGCATCTTCGCCACTCTCCACATTGTAAATCATATACATCTCAGGGTCGTAGGTACCCACGTTGCCAGCCTTGGAATACTTGTAGTAGTTGTGCTCCGGCACGATGCGCTTATCCACTCTGATGTCGGAGAGCGAATAATGCTCGGCACTCATCGCCTTCCAGTTGTCGGCGGTGCGGTTGGCGTCGCCTTCTATCACATTGCCGTTGACATACCATTTTGCCGGTCCCCAGGAGGTGGCGCCACTGCGGGCGTAGCTGGAGCTGACAAGCACGACGCCCGACTTGTTGGATGCTGGTCCCGGCTTGTAGTAGTTGCCGATGAAGTTGCATTCGTGGGCTGAGTTCATACCGTTGTACGATGTTATGTCGGCGGTGTTCTCGCCGCCGTAGCATCCGCCGTTGCCGCCGAAGTTGTAGTTCACATTGTTTATATACTCAAGGAACACAACATAGTCCTCGCCCCTGGCACCATTGATACGCGGCGAGCGCGACTTGTTGTCGGCAAGCAGGTTGCGATAGTAGGATGCCGGCGAACCGCCCCACTGGGAGCCGTAGCCTCGTTTGCCCTTCTTGTGGCCGGCATTGTAGAGACCTTCGTGAACGATGGTGTTCTGCACGGTGAGGAAGTGGCAGTCCTGGGTGTTCATGTTCTCCTCCATCGACCATCCCACCACGCAGTGGTCAAAGATGTAGTTGTTGCAGTTTTCCACGCCGAGTGCCTGGTCCTGCAGAATCTGTCCGTTCACATCCTTCTGTCCGCAGCGGAAACGCACGTTGCGGATAATGAAGTTCTGCGATCCGCCCAGGTTTATCTTGTTGTGGGTGATGACGATGCCGTCGCCCGGCGCTGTCTGTCCGGCGAGTGTCCAGTCGGCACGGTTTATGCGGAGCTGGTCGGCAAGACGGATGTCGCCGCTCACGGCGAAGACGATGGTGAGAGGTTCGCCGGGATACTGCTGGAATGCCCAGCGCAGAGTGCCCTCAGAACCGTCGTCGGCAAGCGAAGTGACCTTCACCACCCTACCGCCACGGCCTCCTGTGGCATATTTTCCGAAACCTTCTGCCGTAGGGAATGCCGTGATGCGGAGAGCATCGGTGGCGAGGACCGCCTTTGACACCACTCCCTTCCTGGATACCGACGCCACACTGTATCTGGCATCATCGGCAGCATCCTTGGTGAGGGAGCGGTCGGTGGTGAAACGGAAGAAGGCGCCATCCTTATATATAATATATCCGGCTGCGTTGTCGTCGCTCTCCCATGATATCTCATTAGGGGTCACGACGAAGTTCATCGGCGCTGCCGCACCACGGAGGATCTTCTCGTAGTCGAACGGTTCATCCTTGTATTTCGCAAAGAGGAACTTAGGGTTCATATATGCCTCCACCTCGGCATCCGTAGCCTGACGGGAGAAGGCTGCACGCGACGACACGTCGGCAAGACTGCCCGTAGCGGCATCGATGCTCTTGTATTCGTATAGCGACGCCTTGTTTTCAGAGCCGCTCCATTCTTTCCATCCCTTGGCGTTGATTGCCTTGGGGAGCTTGCAGCCGATGAACATCGCTCCGCAGGTTTCCTTCCATGGTCTGCCGAGATAGTATGCGCCGTCGGCAACGCCATCGGCAGCCGTCACCGTGCAGTTGCGGAAGAAGAGACCGGGATAGAACTTGTCGGCGCTGAGCTCGGGATACATCACCTTGGTCAGCGGCATGCCGCTCTCGGCAGGTGCCGTGATATAGCCGCCTCCCTTGAGAAGGTGGATACGACAACTGTCAAACCATTCCATTCCTCCGTCGTAGACGAAGTCGGTGGCGCCTTCTATGGTACAGTTGGTGAAATAGCCGCGTGCTCCCACATTTGCCTTATAGGTGTCCTGATAGCCGCTGAGGATGCAGTTGTTGAAGATATGGGCGTCGCCGCTGGTGAAGAGTGCCTCTGCCTGTCCCACATTGCCGCTGGTGTTGCGGATGGTGAGGTTTTCGGCATAGAAGCGGCTGGCATAGACGTTGAGGGCGGCGCAGTCGTTGTAGCTGTTGTCCTCATTGCCTTTTCCACGGCTTGTGGCAGAGGTGAGGATGGTGGTCTGCTTGTCTTCGCCGATGAGAGAGAAGTATTTGTTCTTCGTGCTCTTCCTTCCGGCATAGACGTTCTCCTCATACACTCCCGGACGGATGTATATGATGCCGCGCGAACCTTCGGGAATGGCGTTGATGGCATCCTGTATCCTGGTGTAGTCGCCGGTGCCGTCTTGTGCCACGGTGGATATCACCACGGCGGCATTGTCGTCGGGAGCGGCGGTCTCACCGCCTTCACCGCTGCCTCCGCCGAGGTCGGAGAGGGTGCCTACGTCAGACACGGGATGGTCTGCGGCATACTGTGCCTGTTCGGCGGTTATCTCACTGCCGAAAATCTGTATCTTGTGTACGCGTGGCGCCTGCATCTGGGCGTATGGGTTGAGCGAGGTGGTGAAAGGACATTTGCCGTCGGCATCCACCTGCACGGGATTCTTGAGGTCTTCGCCGTCCCACACTCTCCAGCGTAGCGACACGTCGGAGGCGTTGATGACGTTCTCCATGAAATAGCCCTGGTCGGAGAAGACGGTCCATCCCATCTTGTGTTTCTCTGATCCCATCCATACGAGCGGTTTCCATTCGCCGTCGCCAATCTTATAGTCGCATTTTATGCCGCGACCCCAGGAGGTTGACGACCACGACCACTGCACACGGTCTACGTATGGAATATGGTCTATCTCTATCCATCCGTGCTGCGACACCTTGTTGCCGGCGGCATCTGTGATGGCTGCGTCGCGACACATCTGCACGAAGCCTGCCTCGCCATAGTTGGGGTTGCCGGAGGCGTCGTATGTGATGTTGTCTTCGAGATGGAGCGTGTGGCCGGCAACGGTCCAGTCGTTGTATGTGGCGGTGCTGTTGCCGGTCTTGTTCTGACCGAGGTAATACTGTCGGCAGAAGGCTGCCGTGGCACCGGCGAAACCGTTGTATGACTTCTTGGTGGCGAAGGTGCAGTTGTGGAACAGCACCGGATACTGCACTGTGGTGCCTCCGTTGGCTCCCACTTTCAGCACGGCATTGACATAACCGCCTTTGGCAAAGTCGGGACAGTCTACTCCTGTCTCTCCCTTCCAAGTGTCGGGCCATGTGGCGTCGCTGAAGTTGATGTCGATTACTTTTGGATAGGTTGAAGTGTTGCTCCACTGTGCCACTACCGACGTGGGGTCGAGACTGCCCTCGATAGCGGCATGGGCTGGCTGCAACGCCAATAGCGCCAAAGCGGCGATACCGGCATTTCTTATTTCCTTTAGCATATTGTTTTGTTTATAGTAGTTTTGTTGAGATTTGGGTCTCCGGAGGGGTATTATCTTTCTGCCTTTTCTACCCTATATTTGACAATTTCTTTCTGAGATTCTATATCTAATGCCATAAATCTACGCCCTCTCTTTCTACATTATGGTGAAACATAGTAAGTTTGCGCTCATCCCATTCTTTTTGGGTATAAACGACAGGATTTATCTCCTCATTGTTCTCATAGCCCAATTCCATGAATGGGCATGCATACTTTTCTATATCAGACACGCTGCGACGGTCTTTATTCAGTATAATCAGCAAGTCCCAGTCGGAATCTTCACGCGCGGTATTTCTTGCACGTGACCCAAAAAGGACTACGCGGGCATCAACGGGAAGTATCTTACTTGCCGTTTCCCTAATCATTTGTATAGTTATACCATCGTTTGTCATAAACCAAGTATTTTTTGCAAATATAGCATTTTCCCAGACAAGTTCAAAGGAAGGATGAAAAAAACTCCCGTCTGACGAAATGCCTGACGGGAGTTGTTTTTTCATCGATACGCTAATCGGTGTGGACGTTGTCCATATTGAGAGATTGTTACTTAACGATCTTTGCTGATGTGCCATCGCTATACTTCACGATGTTCACTCCGTCCTGCAAGCTGCTCACCTGTGCACCGGCAAGTGTGTAGATGGCTGTGATGTTCTTTACGGTTGTAGTCTCTGCCGAGCTGATACCATCAACGCTACCACCCTGGGCAACGAACTTGATCTGATGCAGACAGAGGTTCTTGTTGCCACCGGCAATCAGAGCATACTGACGGCCAGCCTCAACCTGAGCCTCAACGAAAGCAGGAGCGTTCTCTACGGTTCCGTTCTCACCATCGTTGCGGAAGTTGTTCATTGCGATCATTGCTCCGAACTCGCCTTCTGCCTTCTCGTCATCAGTAGCGAGCTTGTAGATACCGATCTCACGGCTGTTGTTGCCGGCATAAACGCCGAAGCTCAACACACCTGCCTTCTTAGGTGTAACGGCAACGATACCCTGGTTGGCGGCTTTAACCGTTGCGATGTCCTGGATGGTAATGCCTTCTTCCCAGTTGTTCTGATCCAATGTAGAACCGGCATTCACATATCCTGTATAACCGGGATTCTCCTGTTTGATCTGAGAGAGCTTTCCCTTTTCGGCATATACCGGAGTCTTGTCAACGGCAGCGGTGATGACGAGGTCGTCGTTCTCAAACATCACTGTTCCTGCAGGAAGAGCGGCACCCATATTCCAAGAGTCTGCAACCCACTGTGCATCGAAAGCGGCAGTGATCTCATCGTGTGTCATCGTAACGGCATAAGTGTTTGCCTCAACCTGAGAAAGGATGTAAGGAGTTGTAGTCTCCTGTGCGTTGGCTGAAACCATACCCATAAGGGCGATTGCTGAAAGTAGAATTTTCTTCATAATCTTTAATTTTTTAAATAGTCCTTTGTTTATATTTAAAAAAAAGACGGAATGCCGATGGTATTGTAACCATGACACTCCGCTTTTTTTACAAGTCAACGAGAAAATTCTCGTCAGCCATTACTTCGTATATGGATTGTATCCCGGGTTCTGTCCAAACTCTGACGCATTCTCGAGCTTGTCGAGGAATGTGTTTGGAATCGGACGGAGGGCGTGATACTCCTGCATGCAGTCGTCCTTTGTCATACTCGGGTTGCGACCGGTGATGGTGGAAGCGAACTTGCCCTGTGGAGAATAAACACGCTTGATGTCGAACCAGCGCAGCCACTCGCCGCAAAGCTCACGGGCACGCTCATCCATAATCCAGTCGATTGTCATCTGTGACGCATTCACCTGTGCCTCGGCCAGGCTGTGGCCAGCCTTCACTACACGTGCCGTACGGATCTCGTTGTTGATCATGTCGGCAGCGGCTCCAGGGTTGCCAAGGGCGATGTAGCACTCGGCAGCGATGAGAGGCATCTCGGCATAGCGCATCACCGGTACGTCGGCATGGCTTGCCTTCTGGTTTGCCTTCTGGTCCATAAGGAGAATCGTTCCGTTCTCATCACCATCCCAGATACGGTATTTTCTGAAGCGTGGGAATGAAGCGGCGATATACTGCGATGTCTTGGAGTCGTAGTTGGCAGCGTCGGTCTTATAGTTGCGCAGAGGTGCACCGCCATAAGCGTTCACGTTGCCGGTGTCGTACAGCTCGTCGATGTCTACAGTAGCATAGTTGCGGCTTGTCTCGTCGCTGATGTGCTTGCGGGTGAAATAGAGCAGAGTGTCGTTCACTGCAGATTTCTTGTCCTTGAGCTCTGGCTGGTTATACTTGTTGGCCTCAGCCTCTTTCCACTTGTAAGGATACTTCGCCTTGTTCATGAAGGCTTCCTGGAAGTCGGCATCGTAGCGAGCGTCCCAATCCTCCCAGAGGTTCATGAAATAATATGTAGGCATGAGGAGTGTTGACTCTGCCGGATAGTCGAACGAAGTCTGTGTGTTCTGGATACCGGCGTTGCCCACGAGCTTCGGAGAGAAGTATGAGTGCAGACGGTTTGGCTTGGAGTCGGCATTCAGTGAAGACACTGATGAGAACGTAGACACCCACAGATACTCGGTGTTAGTCTTGTTGTTCTTTGCCTGCCAGATCTCGTCGTAAGTGTCATAGATTCTGATTCCGAGGGCAGCCTTGTTGTTTATCACGTCGAGGGCTGCATCGAGGGCCTGCTGATAGAAAGCCTTCTGAGCGTCGCTTCCTGCCTCCTCATACTGTGCACGGGTCAGAAGAACACGTGCGAGGAGTGCCTTGGCTGCCTTCTTGGTAGAACGGCCTACGTTGCCCTCATAAGGAGTGACAGGCAGGTTCTCGGCAGCGAACTTGGCATCAGGGATGATTACCTCGTCGTAGATTGTCTTGCGGTCGGTGCGCTTGGCTGTGAACTCAGGATCCTTGGTTTCCTTGGTCTTGAGCTCTACGTCGCCGAAGAACTCGGTGAGCCACCAGTAGCAGTAGGAGCGCATGAACTTTGCCTCGCCCTCGAAGTCGCTTCTCTTGTCTGCCGACAGTTCCTTGCAGTCGTCGAGTCTGCCGATGATGGTATTGCAGACGTTGATGTTGTCGTAGACACGGTTCCATACGTTGGCAAACTGTCCGCGGTCGCCCTGCAGGTCTACGCAGCGTGTGAGCTGCTTGCCGTAGTCGTAGTTTGATCCTATGTTCTGCCAGATGTCGGCCGATCCCTCCATGTAGAGGCAAGGGTCCTCACGTCCGTAGAATTTCCAACGGAAATTGTAATACATCTGGTTCACGAGGTTCTCCATACCTTTCTCGGTAACGAAGACCGCGTCGGCACCCTCATTGCTTGGATTATATTCGTCGAGCGAGCATGAGGTGAATCCCATCGTCGTTCCGCCGAGCAGTGCCGCGATAATATATTTATTGAAATTCTTCATTTTGTTTCCTTTATTGACGGTGATTAGAAGTTTACGTTAAGACCAACGGTTACGCTGCGCTGGTTGCCCTCTGGATCGAAGTGCTTCTGCCAGTCGTTCTTCACGAAGTAGAGAGGATCGTTGATTGTGGCGTAGATGCGCACGTTATTGACGCCCATTGCCTTCAATGCTGTGCGTGGCAATGTGTAGCCGAGCGAGATTCTCTTCAGCTTGATGAATGAGTTTTCGCAGTAAGAGAGGCTCTGGTAGCCTACGTAGTCGAAGAGCTTGCGGCCCTTGTAGAGTGCTGGCAGCGAGCCGCCCTCGTTTGTGCCTGCCACCCAGTAGTCGAAGTTAGAGTAGATGCCACCGGTAGAAGGGTCGTAGTTTGCCACCTTGCTCTCGCCCCACTGTCCCCAACGGGCATAGAAATAGATTGAGAGGTCCCAGTTCTTGTAGCGGAAGTCGTTGTTGAATCCTGCGAACCAGTCTGGTGATGTAGAACCTACATAAGCGATATCCTTGTTCTGGTCGATCACGTGGTCGCCGTCGAGGTCGGCAACCTTGATGTCACCAGCCTGGAAACGCTGTGTCTTGGCTGCGTCTTTGTAGTATGCTGTCTCGTCGGTCCAGGCGTTCACCTCGTCGGTGGTCCAGATGCCGAGATACTTGAATGTCTTGTATGAGTGGATTGGATGACCTACCATATAGGTCTGTGTCTCCTTCTCTGTACCTGTCTGCAGCTCCTTCAGATTGTCGTAGAGTTCGTCAATCTTCTCGCGGTTGGCAGAGAATGTGAGTGTAGAACCCCATGTGAAGTCCTTTGTCACGATGTTGCGGCTGTTGATAGAGAATTCCACACCGTGGTTCTTCACAGATCCGATGTTCACCATTGTGGCATACTTACCGTCCTGTCCTGCTGATGTAGGCAGTGAGCGCTGCAGAAGGAGGTCGGTGGTCTTCTGTGAATACCAGTCGAAGGTGATGTTCAAGCGGCTGTTGAGGAGTACTGCGTCGAAACCGAGGTCGAAGGATGCTGAACGCTCCCACTTCGTGGTCTTGTTGGCAATCTTGTAGTAACCGTTGTCAACCACACCGAGCAAGTAGCGGTTTGCCTGTGTGTCCTGGAATCCGAAGCTCCAGTCGGCGAAGGTAACACCGCTCCATGTAGCGTATGCGTTTACACTCTGGCTACCTGACACACCGTATGTGGCACGGAGCTTCAGGTCGTCGAGCCATGACTTGGTCTGCTTCATCCAAGGCTCGTCGGAGATACGCCATGCAAAGGCTGCTGATGGGAACCACTCCCACTGATGACCTGGGGCAAGCTTTGAAGAACCGTCACGACGGAGGGATGCCTGGAAGAGGTAACGGCCTTTCCAGTCGTACATCACACGACCGGCATAAGAGAAGTTCTGTGCCTGCTGATAATAGCTTGAGTGTGAGAGGGCGCCTTCACCGCCGTCGTTGCTGCCCATGTTCCACCACAGGTTGCTTGCCAGTGTCTGGCCATTGGAAGTAGCGCTCAGATTGTCGGCTACCTTCTTTCCCCATGTGGTGAGGAATGTCAATGAGAGGTGATGGTCTTCTGGAAGGAGCTTCTTGAAGTTGTATGTCAACACGTTGTTCCACTCCACGTATGTAGAAGAACCCTTCGACATGTTTGACTGGCTTCTTGTCTTGCCGCTCTCGATAAGCGTAGAGTGGTTCTCGGCAATGAAGTCGCCTGAAGAGGAGTTGGTGATGTGGGTGTTGAGTGTAGAGCGCAATGAGAGACCCTCAATCGGATGGATATCCAGGTATCCGTTTGCCACTACGTTTGTGGCGTAGGTCTCTTTCTTGTATCTGTCGCCGTCAATGCGGTCGATCAGCGGATTAACATAGTCATCGGCTGCCAATGGATATGTAACGAGATCGTTGCCGATGCTGTACTCGCCTGTTTCATTGTTGTATACGCCATAAGGTGAACCCAGCTCAAGACCGGTGTTCTTTGCCTTCATATATGGTGAATACTCCGAGCGGGTATGGGCAAGCTGGAATGTCACTCCTGCACTGATCCACTTGTGGAAGTTGTGGTCGATGTTTGCACGAAGGGTATAACGGTCGGTGCCGCCGCTCTTCTTCCACTTGTCGCCGTCGTTGGCATAGCCCACTGAGAAACGGGCTGCCGTCTTCTCTGTTCCTCCTGAGAGGGTCACGGTGTGCTTGGTGCTCCATGTGGTCTTCTTCTGCATGAGGTCTTCATAGTTTGTCCATGCGCCTGCCTTATAGGCTGCGTATGCCTCGTTGCTCGAGAAGAGCGACTGGTCGTCGGCCTCGCTGCTCCAGAGTCCGGCGTTCTGGGCTGCCAGGCGACGGGTGTTGTAGTAGTCGCTTGGCGAACGGTAGTCGGCGCGGTCGGGACGGAAGGCTGCAGTAACGTAACCGTCGTAAGACACTGACATCTTGCCGGCTTCCGGCTTCTTGGTGGTGATGATGATTACACCGTTGGCTCCCTGCGAACCGTAGATGGCTGTTGAGGAGGCGTCTTTCAACACGTCGATAGACTCGATGTCGTTAGGGTTGAGGTCGCTCATGCTGCCGCCCTGCACACCGTCGATGATCACGAGCGGAGAGTTGCCGCCGCTGATTGAACGGTTACCACGGATGCGGAGGTCGCTGCCGTTGATGTCGAGACCTGAGATACGGCCCTGCATGGCTGAAGCCACACTGGTGGTTGGGGTCTGAAGGATGACGTCTGACTTCACTGAAGCCACGGAACCGGTGAGGTCGCGCTTCTTAACGGTACCGAAACCGATAACGACAACGTCGTCGAGCTGGTTTGACTCGGGAACCATCTTGAGCGACAATGGGGTGCCGACGGTGGCCTGCACCTTCTGGGTCTTGTATCCAACGTATGAAATTTCAAGAGTTACCTTTCCTGAAACGTTGTTCAAGGTGAAATTACCGTCGAGATCTGTAACAGTACCGTTCTTTGTCTGTCCCATAGGGATAACGGTAACACCAATCATTGGCAGTCCTGTCTCGTCAACGATATTACCCTTCACTACCCCACTTTGCTGAACGGCTTGTGGAGAAGGGGCAACGTTTCCGTTGCCTGCGGCATTGGCTGCCACAGGACAAAGCATTGCAGAGGACAGAGCAAGCGTGATGGACATCTTTTTCAAGTTGGCACTTGAATTATACATCTTTCTTGTCTTCATAAAAATAGGTTTTGTAAAATTAGTATTTTTCTTTCCTTATAGACTAAAAACGTAAAGACCGGGCGATTGTAACCATTATTTATTAAAATAACCTTAAATTTAACATTGTCACAATTGTTTCCGCCCCCGCATCATTCGCTTATCCTCACATTTACGTTCTCCTGCCGGATATTCTCGCAGTATTTGAATTCGGCTGGTTTCTTGGCCGTGATGTCGATATTCTTCAGGTTGATATTCTGTACGGGCATTTCGGGGAGTCCGTTGAAGAACATGGCGCGGTTGGCATTGCGGCACACCACATCTTCTATATATATATTGCGGAAGCACGGCGTCTCCTCGGTCACGGGTTCAGGCTTTATCTCCTCCGCCTTGTTCTTGCCTGCCGCCTGTGCCTCGGCTGCCGACATACCGCCATAGTAGAGGTTGAATATCACTGCCTCGGTGGGGATGTCGAACATCGACACGTTTTTCACCCAGATGTTCTCCACCACTCCGCCTCTGCCGCGCTTGCTCTTGAAGCGCAGACCTACGTCGGTGCCGAGAAACTGACAGTTGCTCACGCTGACATTCCTGACACCGCCGCTCATCTCCGAGCCTACGACGAAACCGCCGTGGCCCTTGAACACCGTGCAGCCATCCACTATGACGTTCTCACACGGACGGTTGCGCCTTCTGCCGTCGGCATCCTTTCCGCTCTTTATGCAGATGCCGTCGTCGCCCACATCGAAGCGGGAGTTGACCACGAGCGAATTCTTGCACGACTCCAGGTCGAGGCCGTCGCCGTTCTGGGCGAAGCTCGGGTTGCGTATCTCCACATCCTCGATGAGCACGTTCTCACACATCAGCGGATGTACGTTCCATGCCGGGGAGTTCTGGAAGATGACTCCGTTGAGCCACACGTTCTTGCTGCTCACGATGTTCACCATCACGGGGCGAAGGAACACCTTGATGCTGTCCCACTCCGCTTCCGACAGGTTGCCCGTGGGCACATTCATGTCTGCCATCATATAACCTTTCTTCGCCCCCTCAGTAGGTATCCAGAAACCGTCGCGGATAAAGGCTCCGCCGTTCGACGTGGCTTCTTTCCAGTATGCCGCCGTCACCTTCTCGCGTTTGAGCGGCCGCCAGTATTGTCCGTTGCCGTCTATCACCCCTTGGCCGGTTATCGCCACGTTGGTGAGCCCGGTGCCCGATATCGGCGACTGGCAACGACGGGTGTCGAGGCCCTCGAACACGTTGTTGACGAGCGGATAGAGGTCGGGATCGGGCGAGAACAGTATTATCGCCCCCTTCTCAAGATGAAGGTTGATGTTGCTTTTCAGCTCTATCGGACCGGTGAACCACACTCCCTGCGGCACCGTGAGCTTGCCGCCGCCCTTCTTCTCAAGATCGGCGATGGCACTTCTGAAGGCTTCGGTACACAATGTGGTGCCGTCGCCCTTGGCTCCATAGTTCAGAAGACTGACTTCCCTGTCGGGAAACACCGGACGCACCACCTTGGGCATCTTGAAGGGCAGGTTCTCATAGAGGTTGTCGTAGGGATATCCCTGAGCAAATGCAGCATTTGCCGCCAATCCGAGCAGCACGGCTGCAAGGAACAAGATTTTTCGCATAACTGTTGTTTTATTTTAGATTAGTATTGTCTGATTTGCCTTAATATAAGATTGAGGTCATACACATAACTTAAGTTTGTTTCCTGCAAATATATACATAATTATCGGATTACGGGCATTATTAGGGATAATTAAGCGTCATTTGCCGGGGGCAAACACAATAAACCGCCACTCATCTGCGTTTTCTATAAGAACAAAACATAAAGACATGCCAAATATAATAAGGAGAATCTTTCTCATGCTGGCGCTCATCCTGTCGGCATCATTACAGACTAAAGCCCAATACGACTTCATACGCCCCGTGAAAGACGCCATACCTGGTGGCTACAACTTCTGGGTTTACACCCCAACGGAATACTACTACACGCTGAACGAGACTCCTGTCATCATCTTCCTCCACGGACAGAGTCTCTGCGGCAGAGACCTCAACAGGGTAAGACGCTACGGACCGCTCGATGCCATAGTGAAGGGCAGGCAGGTAGACGCTCTGGTGGTGGTGCCGCAGAACCCCGGCGGAGCGTGGAACCCGAAGAAGATTAACGACGTGCTGGAGTGGACGAAGCAGAACTATGCCTGCGACTCCACCCGTGTGTATGTCATCGGAATGAGCCTCGGCGGATATGGCACTCTCGACTTTGCCTGCACATATCCCGACAAAGTGGCGGCGGCTCTCGCCATGTGTGGCGGATGCTCGAAGAAAGACCGCACGCCGCTCGGCAAGCTGCCTCTCTGGATAATCCACGGCACTGCCGACAGGGCGGTATCTATAAGCCAATCTAAATCGGTGGTCAACGACCTCGAGAAGTCAGGCAACGACTCCCGTCTGCGCTACACCTGGCTGCAGGGCGCCAACCACGGTGCTCCGGCACGCTTCTTCTATATGCGCAAGACCTACGACTGGCTCTTCTCCCACTCCCTGCTCGACCCCGACCGCCCCGTAAACAAGGAGATCACCCTCGACATGTCTGACCTCCCCAAAGCCTACCGCGACATGGACTTCGGCAAGGCTGACCCCGAAACGGTGTATGAGACGACGATAAAGTGATTTAGTCCGAATCGGCTGATGGCTGAGGTGGAGTTTAGCTCCGATAAATCTTGATGGTCATCTGAAGTTTAGCCCGACAAGACTTGATGACCGTCTGAGGTTTAGCCCGACAGGCTCTAATGACCGATTGGAACAAAAAACGGATTGTCCGAAGCCAGCAACGCTCCAGACAATCCGTTTTTTCATGCCAATGCAAATGGTTACCGCCCCATGCAGCCGCGAGGCGCCGAAGGACGGTTTGGCACCACCTCACCGGCATGTTTCCGACTGAATTCCAGATTGATATCGGCAAGCTCCCGACGACCGAAGATATAGTCGTCATACATGTCATCCATATCTACTCCATCGCAATCACCGTCGCAGAAGTTGAGCGACTCTTTCACGATTGCCATTCGTTCATCCACCGTAGTGTCTTTGATAAGAAGGCTTTTCTTTGTCATATTTCTATCTTGTTTTATTGTTTTTATAATCCCAGTTTGTCCCGTTTCCCCAAATCGGTCATCAGAGCCTGCTTGAATTTTGGCTATTTAGAACATAATCCCTATTTGGCCCGTTCGCCCCGAATCGTTCATCAGGACTTGATTGGATTGTTATTCAGAAGAGTGGCTTTTTGTCTTCATTTAGCTCATCAGCCGAAAAACAGCCGCATTTACAGGTCACAAATATACCTATTTTCTCTTAATCTGCAAATTTTGTATAAATAAGCCTATAAAAACAAGCTTATTTTGCAAAATCAGCCCTTTTTCAGCCCTTTTTCGATGCATAATAAGAAGCAAAGAGCCCCGAATCCGTGCCTCCCCAAATTAAATTACACCTCCAACTATCTGATTATCAACACCTAAACACCTGCTTGCAGAATAAGCTTGTTTAAACAGGCTTATTCTGCAAACAGAAGAACTGAGGAGTATTGAACAGATAACATCGGCGATTTGGTACCGTCTGTAGCGGTGTTTTGGCACCGCTGATACACGCTGTCAATTTTTCCGTAGCGGAAGTGTGGTACCGTTCAAACTATCGTTCTTTGACATAATGGCTCAGCAGCGTGTGTAGCTGATGTTTGGCACCAATACCATCGGAGCAACATTCTCAGAAAATAGCATCTCACATAATCCTAAGAGATGAAATAAACTAAAATCATTTTACTTTCTTCGGAATACGTGTAGTAATCTTTAATACATGTTTCTCGTTATCTATTTCCACCTTTCCCAATTTGCTGAGTACAGACTGGCCAAGCAACAACGGCGCTTGCTGGTTGTCCACCACACTGGCACGCACATTTGTTAACTCTAGACCGCCAAAGTCAACCTTACGCAACAAGATTACGGTACCTGCTGTTATATTGCCGTCGGCTGTACTATAATATGTAGAACCTTTTACATCTGTAGGATTAAGATAATCATTCTTTATCATAAACTGAGCCTCAACGTTGGATATGGTTACGTCAGTGGCTCCCGTATCAAAATAGAAATGAAGCGGCAGACCATTAATTGTACACTTCACCTTGCATATACCAGCTTCCTTGGTAAATGGTACCTCAACAACTTTCTCATCATACTCTTCTAAACCTACTTCGTTGCCAAACAGAGATTTCGTATGCCTTTTTGCCTTATACTCTTCTATGAGCTGTGCAAAACGTTTAATTTCACGTATATTGTCAAGGTCTGTGTCATTATCAATATGCACGAAATCACAATATCCTTTACTCAAAGCACGTCCAATATGACCAAGAGCCTCTTCTTTCAAATCCATAAGACTATACATACACGCAAGATCGTATTCATCTTCTGCATCAGGATCTTCTTTATAGACATCTTTTATTGTATTTAGAGCATTAGCCTTGTCGCCAGATCTAATATATGCATAAGTAAGCATCTGCTTGTCACGGTTTTCTTCAGGATGCTGTGTTTCAATCCGTATCACGTTCTCGCAGTCTACCTGAGCCTCTTCATAGCGTTTCATCCGCTGATATATCTCTACACGCAACATCAAGTATGAAACATCTTCGTTATCCATTGATATGGCAAGATTTATATCATCGAGAGCATTTCGATACAACCCGGCATACATATACATACGTGCTCGTTTATCATAGAATAAAATCTCATCAGGACATTGCTTTATTGCCTCGGTAAGAACATCAATAGCCATCATCGTTTTGTTCAAACTGTAGTAAGCATTTGCTTTATCGCTATAAGCCATTGCATAGGTAGAGTCCTCAGCAAGAGCCTCATCAGCATATTGTAGAGCTTCCTGATATTTACCCTGTTTATTGAGAGAATATGAAAGCCACCCATATATATTACGCAGATAATATTCCACCCCTTCTTCCTGTGAAATCGCCAATGCTTTACGAAAAGCTTGTTCTGCTTCTGCATATCGCGACTTATATGCATTAAAGTAAGCCAAATCGTAGCTCCACAGTGGGTTCTTGCCATCTCGTACTTGTTGAGCCTTAAGACTAGCGGAAAGCAAATCAAAAGCCTTGTCTGCGAGTTCTATCATGTGATATTGCGCTCGGGTGTCACTATCATCTATAGATAAAGCCTTTATGACATCATCTACTGCTTCCTTATACTTGTGCTGTTCTATATATGGAGTTGCCCTGAAAGAATAGGCAGATGAGTAATTTGGATCAAGAGTTATAGCATACGTACATTTTTCAATGGCAGAATCGAACTTGCCCTTCTCCGTCTCATTACGTGCAAGATAGACCCACAATACAGGGTCGGTCTTATCTTTTTCAAGCAGACGGCACAATATTGTATTCACTTCATCATATCTTCCTTGCAGATTATATATATTGCATTTCTTCAACATATATTCAGTGCTTTTATTCATTTTGTATGCATGTTCATAATCGGAAATCGCCTGTATCGTATCACCGACAATGAGATGCAAGTCTCCCCTCTTTCCATAAGCTATGGCTATGTATTCTTTGTCTTTCGACGGCAGGTGTTTTAACGATTTCTCTGTATTGGCAAGTGCCTGACCATACATCTTGTTCGCATCGTAAATGTATGCCTCCCAAAGCATTGCATACCCATTCTTTGGATTCTGTGCCAGCTCCTTTTCAAAATAGTCAAAGCTATCGCGGAATCTCCCGTCGTTATATGCCTCTATACCTAACTGGTAATTGTACGTGTCAGGACGCTTCACGCTAGTCTGAGCCAAAGCTCCACATGCAGCCCAAAGGCAACATAGAGCCAATATAATTTTTCTAAATGATGTCATTGCCATATCTTAATATCATTATTTGTTTCCTATTTCCTTAATTATCTCCTTAGCCTTAGCACTTGCCTCTGGATTATCGCTCTGCTGAGCACATTTTCTAAGATACTCCTTGGCTTTCTTTTCGTCCTTAGGTATTCCATCGCCATAATACAAATAAAGCCCATAATTAATCAATGCATCTGGAAATCCAAGTTCTGCAGCCTTACGCAAATACTCGTTGCGCATTTTCTTGTCAGAATCACCATAAGCAAAACTGAGATTGTAGTATATTGCTCCTTTATCCTCACTGCCCAACTCTAAAGCCTTTTTCCCATAAGATATGGCAAGGTTGGCATTTTTCGCAGTACCAGTACCAGAAAGATAAAGATATACCAATTCTTCGCATGCATTTACATTACACAGGTCTGCAGCTTGCCGAATATATCTGAATCCTGTCTCTTCCGACTTAGCCACCCCTAATCCGGAAAGATAACAAGAGCCCATTGCGTAAAGTCCAAGTGCTGAGCCCATATCTGCAGCTTTCTTTACATAAACGAATCCCATGTCGTCATCTTTGTCAGTTCCTTCCCCTTGGAAATAACAAGAAGCAAGGAAGACACATGCCGTACTGTCATTCTGAAGCACTGCTTTTTCAAGCCATTTAAATCCTAAGGCTGAATCAGCAATTGTACCTATACCATTCAAATATGCACGACCAAGTTCACGTTGTCCCTCGGCACATCCCTGTTCGGCAGACTTCCGAAAAAGAGAGAATGCCTTCTCTTCATTATTTATCACACCCTCTCCTAAAAGATATTTCACGCCAAGATTATATTGTGCCATAGCATCACCGGCATCGGCTGATTTACGCAACAGGAATAGAGCATCATCACTTTTGCCATTTTTCTCCTCCATAACAAGAGCTAAATTATTCTTTGCTCCAGCATTGCCAAGACCTGAGCTCTTGGTAAACCAGTATATTGCTTCATCAAGATTCTTAGTAACACCATCACCGTTCATATATAGACAGCCGAGATTGAATATAGCTTCACTATTGCCTAGTTCCGCACCCATCCTGGTATATTTGAAACATTTTTCTAAATTAACCCGACCATATTTCTCAAAATAATATATCTCACCCAATATTTCCATTGCCGCATCATCGCCTTTATCTGCGGCATTGAGAAAATAACGCTCTGCAGCATCAAAATCTGTGAAACAGCCTCTGCCTTCTATCAGGCAAGTGCCATACAATACCGCAGCTTTTACATCCCCATTGTCAGCAGCAGTTTTCAAATAATGCGTACCCAGAACTGCATTACGTGGAGCTGTGGCTGCAGAGTCTGCTAATATATAATAATAGCCAACCAAATATTGATATTCCACTTCGCCTTCATCTGCAAGCATCTTTGCAAACTCCATCGCATCTTCCTCTGCACGTGGAGTCTGTGACAAATAGAAATCAAAGAGTTCCCGCTGGGCTGAGCGAAGTCCCTTATAAGCTGCATCTCTATACATGGCAAAGCCCTTCTGCCAGTCTTTTTCATTGTCCTTATTCATCAGTTTCAAGGCTTTCTTCGCTTGTTTGGCAGCCTGCGTTGTATCGACAGCAACAGTCTGCGGCGGTGCTGCAATGGCAGAAGAGACTGTTGCAATAACAGCAACTACGAGTGAAATCATTTTTTTCATATTATTACCTCCACCTATTTTTTTATTCATACATAAAAATTTCCGGACCGATATTTATTCGGGCGAACTCGATTCCTCGACTATCGTTATAGACATATACAAAGTGAATACCTTCTCTAACAATGTTCTTTTTATATAACTTCAACAGTTTTTCTTCTTTAAGACTCTCTATTATACTCTGTCGCATATCTGCCACATCTGTCGAAGATAAATTCGCCGGATCAATCTTTGCCTCTACCTTTATATCATAAAATAGGGAATTGTCTTTTACATAAGCGTCGGTAAGCCAGACCCCATCTTCAATCTTACTTGGCAACTTCATTTTCTCAATCTCCATCTGCGTCAGTTCCAACGTACTATATGGTTTCAACGCACCACGGTCCAATCTGTCTTTTAAATCTTTCAGGCGTTCAGGAGAAGCACATATGCTGAAAAGATATTTACCGGAATTATTATTTCTATATACATATTTGAACCCCAAACCTCCAGCAATTAGTTTGTCCGCATAACCGTCTTTGAGACTTTCCACCAAACGTGCTACATTCCGATCTGTGTTAGCCTTGTCAATAGTAGGCTGTATCATTTCCCAATACTCGTTTGGCACAGAACATTCAAACACAAGCGTGTCGCCATCTACACTGACATCTGTCATTTCCACTTCCGTATTATCAACTTTCATTGGCAACTCATTCTTCAGCAAGAGTAATTCATTGACAATCTTTTCACGTTCCCCGTTGCGAATAAGCTTCTTCACGGCATTATCACATGAACACAAGATGAACAGCATGGAAATTATCGCCATGCAACCACCAGAAAAAAAGTTTCTTTTCATAGTCATATAGTTATTTAGATTATGTTTATTAAAATATTTTCCTTTCCTTACTTTGAACTTACAGAATGTCTACCGGGGCATAATCAGAAATACCAAGTTATAAAAGCTCCAATTCTTTGATTTAAATTATATGGTTGCTCTTTTTTATCGAGCATTATTTAGGAACAATCATTACAACTCAGCATTCTCAATGTCCTATTACACTCCTTTCCATCATAATATTTGTCAAGCACCTTTTTAAAAATCTCGACTTTCGTAGCCCTCCAAAAGAGTGTCATCGACGATTTCACCTTCGCAGCATCTATACCGCCAAGTATATCTCTTGCCGTTTTTCCGTCCTGATTGAGTAGAGCCTCTGTAATCGCTTTCAATCTTGTTCCGAGCACAGGATGCTGCCAATAAGCCACGGCTTCATCAATGCCGGACATCCCATAAAAATCGGAATTATAACTACGCCCAAGCCCTTTCATCTGCGGAAACACAAACCAAATCCAATGACTTCTTTTCCTGCCGCAACGTATTTCCTCGAGAGCATAATCATACTGCGAATATGAATCTTGAGCATCAACGAAACGTAATAAATTATAAGTATCCATAATATAAAAAGAATTGTGTCTTGATTTAAAGGAGTTGCGCCTTAATTAAAAAAGCGCAACCCTTATAAATTTATTACTTCGTAAACAGATGCCAAATTTCACGTACCCAAAGTACGAATGAAGAGCCAATGATGATAATTACCCAGTCTATCAGTTTCAATCCCTCAACATTGAAGAACTGCTGCAAACCTGGTAATTCAACCATTGCAATCTGACCTACGAGGATAATTGCCACAATCGTAAGCAAGCCGTTACATCCTTTGAAATGCAAAGCACTGCGACCGGTCTCAAATGCACGGGCATTGAAGAGATAGAAGAAGTGGGTCATTACGAAAGTCGTGAAGAGCAATGTCAGCTCGTATGTAGACACATGTCCCTTGGTTCCCAACTGTAGGTGAAGCAGATCGGTAAGCTGGTTCACCTCTGCATGCTGGAAAATATAAAGCATTCCAAGCAGCATCAGGAAGAAGAAACCACCCACACCTATAATCTCTCGAAGCATTGGTTTATTCAGAATAAACGCTTTGCGGTCACGGGGTTTGTCTTTCATCACGCTCTCAGATGGTGGCAGTGAAGCGAGAGCCATAGCTGCAAAGGTATCCATGATGAGGTTTATCCACAACATCTGCGTAACGGTAAGAGGAGACTCTGTACCCATAAAAGCACCGCAGAGAACAAGGAAACAAGCCGTAACGTTCACTGTCAACTGGAACAGGAGAAAACGCTGGATATTCTGATACAATGAACGTCCCCACATAACAGCCTTTCCGATACTGCTGAACGAGTTGTCGATGATTGTAATATCGGATGCTTCCTTTGCCACGCTCGTGCCGTCACCCATTGACAAACCGACGTGGGCTGCACGGAGAGCAGGGGCATCATTGGTTCCGTCACCCGTTACAGCAACCACCTGATTCTTCTTCTGTAAGGTCTCCACCAGACGTTTCTTGTCCATAGGACGGGCACGAGAGATAATCTTCAAGTCAAGAATTCGCTCCTGTAGTTCTGAATCCGACAATGCTGCAAACTCCGGACCCGTAATGATGTTACGCTCAGTATCCTCAGCATCTTTCCAAAGACCTATCTGACGTGCAATTTCCTTTGCTGTTCCAGGAGTATCACCTGTTACAATCTTCACGCTTATACCAGCATCCACGCATTCCTTAACAGCAGAAGGCACATCCAGTCTTACAGGGTCTGCAATAGCTGCAACCCCGATGAAGCAGAGTTTGTCTGCAACTATCTTGTTGTCTTCAATCGCTTTATCACCATCGTTCAACACCTGGTAGGCGAAGCCAAGGGTACGCATGGCGCGATTCTGATATTCTGTCAGTTGCTTATCTACATCCTCTTTGCTTACAGATGTTTCCTTGCAAAGACCGAACACGATTTCGGGAGCACCTTTCACATAAAGCACCTTCTTGCCCTTCAATGCAACAGACTCTACTATAGTTGCCATATACTTGCGTTCTGTAGAGAATGGCACCTCCGCAACAGTCTTTACACTCTCACGTATAGAGCGATAGTCTACGCCTTTGTTGTTCAACCATAGAAGAAGAGCTCCTTCCGTTGGGTTGCCAAGAATCTGCGGTTTGCTCTTGTCTGAGAAATCAATGGACGCTGTAGAGTTTACAGCAATACCCTCAGCAAGAACTTCCTTTGAAGTATCGCCATACACTTTCATCTCATCCACGCTCATCAGGTTCTGCGTCAGCGTTCCCGTCTTGTCGGTACAGATAACTGTAGTTGCACCCATTGTCTCACAAGCATGCATCTTTCTTACAAGGTTGTTGGTCTTGAGCATACGACGCATGCTGTAAGCCAAACTTAAGGTAACAGCCATTGGCAGTCCCTCCGGCACAGCCACAACCACAAGCGTTACGGCAATCATCAATGTTTGAAGAACGTATGCTATGAACGGAGCGACCTGCTCCATTGAGCCGAAACAGTCGGTTCCATTTGTCACGAAGTACATAATGATACGTCCGATGACAATAAGTGCGGCAAAACCATAGCTTACCTTGGTAATCCAGTCACTCAATCCATCGAGCTGCTCATTGAGTGGGGTCTTCACGCTGTCATCAATCTGTACAGCCTCAAACACCTTACCTTGTTCTGTCTTGTCACCAACAGCAAGTACACGGCAGATGCCATGCCCCTCCATAACCTTAGTGCCTTTCATCACATGGTTTGTAGGATAGGTGGCAGCCTTGTCGAAATCTTTCTCATCGACGCTCTTGCCACACATTGGTTCACCAGTCAATGTTGATTCATCCATATGCAAAGATGTGGCTTCAAGCAATTCGCTGTCTGCCGGAACTTCCTCACCGGTATTGAGAATAACTATGTCGCCGACAACAATATCCTTACGAGGAATCTGTGTTGTGTTACCATTGCGGATTATCTCCACAGGCTCGTCGTCGTTCACCTGATTGAGAATCGTGAACTCCTTGTCAGCCTGCAACTCAAAATAGAAGGCAAGTCCTGTTGCGAGAAGGATGGCAACGAATATTCCTACTGGTTCAAAGAATACAGCAGCACCCTGTCCGAGTCCGAAGAACTCATAGCATGATATACCTATCGACAACGCACCGGCAATCATCAGGATGATGATGAGGGGGTCGCCGAACTTCTCCAAGAACTGTTTCCATAAAGGTTCTTTCTCTGGCGGTGTCAACACGTTGGCACCATCCTTTCTGCGGCTTTCGAGCACCTGGGCATCGGTCAAGCCTGTGTAGTGATGTTTTTGTTCCATTGTATCTGTTTTTTTACCAAAATGCTTACTAAGATAATACCATGCGCTAAAGAGAACACCGTCAGGTATTGTATCCATTTCACAATAATTACCATCAGGAGGTCCAGAATGATAGAAGTAACAGACAGCCCTAAACTCACCATTTACCATTACGAAACCGGTCAAGCATACCCATGTGTAGCCTTCTTCTATGTCCTTGTCAAACGGGCATCCCCACGAGTCTTTTGCTTTCCAGCATAATGGTATCTCTCCGAAAGCGAAATGGTTATTTTTCAATTTAGTGTATCCCTTATCGCAAAGCAACTCATTGCACTCTTCACTGGATGAAGAATACAACCTTCGTATTTCATCAATAATAAATTCTCTTCCCATAATATGTTATTTATTTGGCACATGGCAACAATCCAAACTTGTATGAGGATGTATGTGCCAGAACTTTGGTTACTTTACTTTTTGGCGGTATGTTATTCTCAGCACTTTATTATCATTGTCTATTTCTATTTTTCCCAATTTTGAGAATACGCTTTGACCAAGAAGCAATGGGGCAGACTGGTTCTTGACAACAGAAGCCTTTATGTCGTTGAGGTGTATGTTTCCAAGTTTTACGTCACGAAGATTTATTACTGTACCTTCTGTAATGTTGCCGTCTGCAGTTATATAGTTCTGTCTGCCGATAATGTCGGAAGCTGACAGATAATCGTTCTTTAGCATGAAAGTGGCTTCCACTGAGGATATTGAAACATCAGATGCTCCAGTGTCGAAAATGAAGTGCAGTGGCAAATTATTAATGGAGCACTTCACCTTGCAAACATTCCCTTCTTTTGTGAATGGCACTTCTTCAGTTTTACTCTCGTACACGGTTTCATCATTATCTTCTGCTATTTCCAGTTGATGTTTTTGCTCATACTTATCCATTATCGCTTTGTATTCTGATGTAGAACGGATATTGTTGAGGTCTCTGTCACGTTTGATGTGAGCAAATTTTCTATAACCATTCTCCAATGCTTTTTGCAAATAAGAAATGGCCTTATCCTTGTCATTCATAATTGAATAAAGGCATGCAGCATCATAGTAGTTGGCTTTGGCATCTTTCTTTAAAGCTTTATTCAGCATTTCTATAGCCTTATTCTTATTTCCCAAGTAGTAATAGGCATAGAATGCACATTCTGGTGCATCGGGAACAGAATCCAAACGGACAACTTGTTTGAAATCTTCGTCTGCCTTTTTCTTATCACCTTTTTGCGACAGCAATACACCACGGTTCAAATATTGGTAAGCATCATTGGGTTGAAGAGTGATAGCCATTGTATAGTCTTCAATAGCCTCATCGGTCTTTCCCGAATGATCTTTGAACCAACCTCTTCTATAATAAGGAAAGTATTCATCGGGATTTTGTGCTATGTAATTGTCCATTACTTTAATAGCCTCTTCTGAGCGTCCCGCATTATCAAGAATATTCGCTTTAAAGTACAGGTAATCGTTTTTTGTCGAGTCCAACGCTATCGCTTGGTCGCAATATTCCAACGCTTTGTCGTAGTCTCCGATTTCATTATAGCAGTTGGCTATGCGGTTTGCTGTTTCTTTGTTAGATTCTATTGCCAACGATTCTTTATAAAACGGTATGGCTTTAGCGTATCTGTCTGTTTTCTCATATACTACGCCAAGATTATATGGCCATGAGGACTCTTTAGGCTCTTTCAGTTTCTGAATTTTCAATTTTGCTATAGTTTGAGCAAATGCTGAGTCAGCAAGTGTTTGAAGTTCATAGAAGGCTTTGTCGTCTTGGTCGATACCTAATGCTGTTATTATATCGTCAATTGCTTCATTGTATTTCTTTAGACCGATATAACTTTCGGCACGGAACGAATAAGCAGATGAGTATGAAGGCTCCAGTTTGTTCACATAGTCAAACTGCTTGATAGCATCTTCATATCTCTTTTGAGCATTAGCATTTCTTCCTAATCCCATGTAGCCCATTACGTCTCCTTCTTTCAACGAGATCATTTTCCGATAATCATTATCTGCCAAATCATATTTGCCTTGTTCGTAATATACCTGTGCTCTGGCATTATACAAACGGTCTTCTTCAGGAGTCAATGCTATCGCTTGGGCATAGTCTTTCAATGCGTGAACAGTATCGTTTATATTTAAAAAGACCTGCGCTCTTGTTGAATATGCAAAACTTTTATATTCTTTGTCCTTAGATGGAATTTTCTTTATTGCGATGTTGGATGCCGTTAAGGCACGCCCATACTCTTCAGTAGAAACCCTTAACAATGCTACCCATGCAAAGGCATACCCATTGTCTGGATGCTCAGTTATCTCTTTGTTTAGATAGTCAAGAGCTTCTTCCAAATTGTTGTTCTGAATAGCCTCTATGCCACGCGTGTAATTGTAGCTGTCAGGTCGTTTTAAGTTGTCTGCGTATAAGACAGACGAACATGCAATCAAAAAGGATAATAATATTGTTCTCATATAGTCTAAGTTTTGATATAAATACGTTAATAATACTATTTGTTATTTTCAAATTCTTTTGCTGAAATACTTGGCCCCAATCCACTTTTAAAGTCATTCAATTCTTCCGAAAGCGGTATTAAACTGAGCCATTCTCACTCTCTCAGCTCCTATTATCGCCATTTCATAATCACATTCTTTGTCTCCCATTTTGCTTGTAATCACAAACAGTTCCAAACTCATTAATAGAAGAAAGAATATGACATAAAATGCACCAGCAACCCATCTGTTTGTGATTATAGACACCATAGCCTCAAGTTCTTCCAAAAAGCCGACATTTGCCTTACACTCCGCTCTCGTGTCTTCTTCCACGGTCAACTTTTTCTGACTCCACTCCTTTTCCTGATCATTCAGCAACTTTATTTTCTCATTGTTTTCCTTAATCGTTTCAATCTTCGGATTAGCCACCTGATTTGTCGTAACGGACGGATTATTGACTGTTTTCATTTTCCCGCCAACAACCACAGTTTGTTGGCTATTCGTTACAGACTTCTGGATAACCCAAGGATGATTGTTAACATCCTCCTGCATCTGAGCATTTTCATTATCCAGCACACTTTTTTCATTCTGCAGGGCGTTCAACTTTGCATCAATGACTCCCACACGTTTCTGCATCAATGATGCTGTCTGAATCTCAATATTGTCTGCCAACTGCTTATCAATATCTTTTCCGAACATTGTCTGGTCAAATACTGTAGAACCAACAATCGCCATAATAATAGCAATAAACAATCTAAACACAGCCAATTTCTTTGTTGGATTTATTGCAAGAATTATTTGACGTTCTATCATCACGACAATAGTCACAAACACCAAAGATACAAGAAGACATCCCCAAACAGGAAGACCAACGTATCGCTGGGCAAACAAAAAGCCCGTAATGCTCCAAACTATCATCAATATAAGCAATGCTGACGTATATTTACTCAACTGGCTCTTACTTGCTTCTGAACACTGAGCCAGCATATTCGCATTCCAACCTGTAAGGCTACAACCAAATCTCAACCACCATTTCATATTGCATTCCTTTCTTTATTAATTAATAAATGGAATTAGTTTAAGCTATAGACTGCTTTACAACAGAATTATCCGTTCTAAGCATCTGCGGCATTATCTGTGACTGACCACCTCCAAGTGATACCGTTGCTATGCCACGTAAAAATCCACACTCATATGATTGGAGAGGAATTGATGCTTCATTGGCATTGTTACGAAAATCAGCTTCCAAATCAGCAAGTTCTTTCTTATGCACATCTATCAATTGCATGTTCTTTTCAAGTTGAGCAACCGTTGTCAGCAGACCTGCAGCATTACAGTTGTCTATACGGACCTGAAGATCTTGCTTCATAACATCATAGTTAAGATTGATCTCTCTAAACACCATCAGGATTTTGTTCCTTATCAGTCTCATGTTTATGTCCTTGAACGCCAAATCACTTTTCAGCATTGCATCTTGAAAGCCTTTGTCCTCATAATTCTTATGAAGATAACCATACACAACATCTATTGGCCAACCTGTAGCATAAGACACGGTCAACGGCTTTTTATCATCTTTACTCTGGTCAGATGCTACTGTAGCGCTTTCTACCTTTTCCTCAATCTCCTCAGGTGCTGCAACCGGCAATGAAATATTGACTGCTTTGTAATCATCACCTCTCTTA
>CAVBFA010000009.1:26951-37830 GCA_963594595.1 Oscillibacter sp.
GTCATCATCACCTCTCTTACTAAAGATATTCAAGAATCCCATACTTGTTTATTTTTAAATTGTTAGTGTTTTATTTTCTGTTGCAAAGATACCGCTTGTGTAAGCAAAACACATGATATCTAAAACATTACAATTGTTATATGGGTATGTCTGCATTTCTTCACCTGTAACGTTACAACCCCACCATTATACGCCCTCGATTCTCTTAACGATATCTGATTCTGAAAACGGCAACAAAGCACCAGTCTTCCAGTCTTTCACATATATCATATTCGGTTCCACATTCACATTGTATGTTCCATACGAATTCTTGGTTATCAAATAATCATTGACATTATACAACATATCCGACAAAGCCATTAGACTTTTCTTTATACGGCTGAATATCGGACGACGAATTTCTGCAGAACCCACATTTGGAGTTTTATCTTTATCGCCTCCCATAAAGCCATACACAATCTCATATTGTTTCTGGAATCTGACAGTCTTTTCTTTATACCTCTGCATCTGAATCCTAGAACTCGGGCAATTGAAAGAGAAGCCATTATCATTCATTAGAATAAGGAACAGCACATACATTGCCTTGTCACGACGACTTAACCCATTAAGTTTCTGACCGATATCCGGTAAGAATATCTCTTCACGGTTCGGATCTATCACAATCCTGCTTCTTATATTATCACGCCTCAAGAAGATATCCAGCAGTTGCTTATAAAAACCATAATAAAGATATTGATTATTTGCCTCTCTCCCGATTGGAACAGTAAGAGTGTCTGAACTAAGCATAGAAGAAAAATCATCAACGAACTTCTTGACAAAATCTACAAAACCATCCTCTATCTCAACACAAAGGAGATTGGAATATTCAACATCTCCAACATAATCATTCCCTATCTTTATCAACAACGACGGATTTACTTCACGAAGATTTTCAAGATTCAACCTGTTACACAATATATCCTTACAGAAACTTTCCGTTGTCATCGACAGCAATCCATCCACCACACTTTCAACACCATCCATAGAAAACGAAGGTGCAAGAAAAGAAATCATCCTACGGAACATCCCTTTATCAGTTTCCTTATAATGGTGGATGACATTAGGAATATAAACGAACTGAAAACCCGAAAATAAGAATTCTTTATATACATTCCTGTAATTACCAACAATCTGCTGATTTGTCTCAACATCAAACTTAGACTCAACATACAAAACTGTCGCCCCATCAACGCTGAAGCTCTTTTTAGGAATGGATATGACGCTTACATTCTCTGATTCTTCATCACCCAAAGCCCGTTTTAAAGCAATAAGCAGCAATGCCTCTGAATGAGCACAAAAGCCATCACTCACCGTTGCATCCGTACAATCTGCAAGAATTTCTCTTTGCAAATCCCCTGCAGACATCTTCAATATGGAGATTGCCTCTGAAAAACTCATTGCCATTGCAGCCACTTCATTCTCCTGCACAAAATCATATTTCTTGCGCATCTCATCATAAAATACCATTTCACCTGTATCTATGATCCGATCTGCCTTTATCAGGTCAACAAATATCCTGACTACAGCTGTCTTCTCTGAGTTCTTCATAAGATCAATTATTTTTACGATAACAATCTATACATTGCCAATATAGCCAATGTTATAGCAGCAATACGAGACAACATTGACCAAGCTTTTCTATCAGTCTTCTTCCTTACATGTCCTTCTATGAACAAAGGGGCAACAAACCATAGTATGAGCGCAAGAATTATATACAGAATCATTGTTGCATTCTTTTATGTTATTTCATAAATTCTTTTTCATCGATAGGAATCGTATGGAAATTATTCTCCAACCTACTATCAACAACATTTATATCCAGACGATAATTTATTTCATCTTTGGAATTTTTTATTCCGAAGTCAAAGGTATCTTGGCTCCGTTCATACAACACATTACGTGTAAACTTTCCTTGTTTACCATCATCCGTTTCCTTTTCCATCCAATCATATCCATAAGCAAGCTTTAGATAATAAACGCCCTGTGGTATTTCTGGAACCGTTGTAGTTGTATTTTCTGCAACATAGACGTAACGGATACATTTATCAGTTCTTAAATCCATGATCTTTACAGCCACATTGCAACCTTTGCCCATTTTGATGTCAAAGTAGTTGTCCTGCATGCCATAAATAGGTTTGATCCCATAATCCTCACTCAAATCTTCACCTGGTGTTTCATTTGTCCAACCTGCATCAAGTAGTTTTTGCTGGGCTTGGGTAGGCTCCACCACAGAATTATCTTTACTTTCCCTATGATAGCAAGAGGTAAAAGCAAGAAGCCCTAATGCCATTAATGTGATACGAATATTCATTGCCTAATATGTTTTTATTAAAGGGGCATTACTTTCATGACAAGTAATGCCCCTTCTATGACATTTATCAGATTCTTGAATTCTTAGTTTACAATACCCTGACGATACATTTCATTAACCTTACCCTGAATCTCAGAATATGAAGAGCCCAACTTGTCCTTACGCTCCTGACCATTGCCAAAATCGCCACGAATAACTCGTCGAGCATTCGTTTCAACATCGCCATCCACATTGTTGTCAGATTTCTCAGAAGGAGAGGTCGGAGACTTTCCTGTCGATGTTGTTACATGGCTCTCATCTGCAGCATAAGGCTTGTGGTTATCTCCATTAGCGGAAGGCTTTCCTTCTGCTTCTGCTGAAGTCATGGCTTCAGTCTTACCGTTTAGCTCTGTAATGGAGTCATTGCTATCCACGTCATGTTTCTCCCCCTCTTGTGCAATGGTCACTGTTGCTGGCTTATTGCTGCCGCTATCATTAGCCTTGTCATTATTGGCAAAGAAGATGCCACCAGCAATGATGAATGCCGCAGCGGCAATACCACCAATGATTTTTGCCTTGCTAGACTTTACTACAGGATGAGGAGAAGATGGATCGTTTTCTGATACATGATCTTGTCCCTTTTCATCCGTCTGATTCTCTTTTTTCGATTTGTCAAAATCCTCTGGCTCAAACAAAGGCTTTTTCTTGTCGAAATCTTCTGAATTGAAGAGTTTTTTACTCTTATTCATAAGCAAGTTGTAAATTATCCGTAAATCTCCATCGCCAGGAACTGCATGCCGCCGTTATATGCTTTCGCCATAGGCTCAAAGCTCCAAAGCATTTCGTTCTCATCATATACCAGACGTCCAAAGCATACTGCATCTTTACTAGGGAATTTCTCTGCCAGTTTATATTCAGCAATAAGCTCGTCTTTTTCCGCATCATAAATGCGTACTATCGGGTCCTTGGCGTCAGCAAAAGACTTTCCTGCTTTCACTTCATCCTTTGCCACTACAGCAGCAAGAACAATAGAAGAATGTTGACTTACATCAACTTCGTTCAAGATAACATGTAGGGTTTCTCCGCATTCCGTAGTGCCGTCATCTGCCTTGTCGTCCCATGAACCTATTACAGCCTTATCACCAGAAAGAGGAAGTGTTGCCTCCATCCATTTTAATGGATTCTTAAATCCCTCGTCTTTCCATGTGCCACTAATTCTTCCTTTGAGAGGATTGAAGTTGGGATCGTCGAGAGGTAACTCTGGCATCCAACGGTGCTGTGATTTGAAATAAACAAGATCCTCTCTCTTGTTCATCATATTATCATCACCCAACAAAAATGCACATACATCCAAGTCTTCTACATACTTTTCACGATCTGGACAATCCCATATCAAGTCTATTTTCACAGTGTTGAGATCTTGTTTATCAAAGACCAACTGCTCTCCAACGCCGATTTTCTTATCAAAATCATCAGCTGAGAATAATTTTTTCTTCATTTCTGCCATAATATTTAACGTTTAGGTTTGTTTATAACTTTTATATTTTGCGTACTTTCAGCATTCCTCTCATTTCTGTCAAGCCTCTCGTTTAATAGAACTCGATTTTGTCGTTGATGCATTTTCTTTGTGTTTTGCTTCTTTGATGCAGCATCCGTTTCCTTTACTTGAGGACGACCTGCGACTTTAGGGCGAGTTGTACGTGGTCTTCTTTCCTTTTCATGAACAGAATTCCCTAAATTCTTAGGATTTCTTTTTGTCGATCCTATCATGGTAATATCAGGACCTTTATCTGAGATAATCGGAGGCGTTTCCATAGAAGTCGAAGGCTTACCACTTTTTATGATACGTCTCGCCTTGTCATACATTTTTGAGTTGGAACATTTTTTATGAAGAAACTCATTTGAGTTATATAACTCAACAACTCTGTCCCATTGTTCATTAACAAATGCCAAGTTAAACTCTTCTTGCTTGTGTTTTAAATCCTCATTAATTAATGACTCCCTTGCTTCTACAATCCACCCGTTAAGTTCAGAATTGTTTTTTACAGCAAGTGCCTTCTCCGCATATTCCACGACTTTATTCCATTCATGTTCCAACCGTGCCTTGCGTGCAAGTTCATAATTGTCTTGGAAAATGTGTTCTTGTCTTATCTTTTCCATGACATCCTGACGTTTTTCAGTCCAAACGGAGCTGTCAGCACCTATTGTCAAAAGCTCGTCACAGAGGCGCAGACATTGTTGGTAGTCACCAGCTTGAAAGGCCGTCTCATAAGCAAGGCTCTTGTCCTGAACCTGTAACTGGAGTTTGGCAATGCCTGTTTCTATCTTGTCGCGGATTTCTTTCAAGCGAATGTCATTAACATTGAGTTCATCAACCTTTTGGAGAATATTGTTGGCATCGAAGAAACGACTCTTCATAATGAGTTCATCCATATTGTCGATGTATCGTTCCAATAATTCCCGGCGTTTCAACACATCTTCTGCATCTTCCTTCATCTTCTTAGCATCAGAATTGTCGTTCTGCAGACGAAGAATGTCGTCACAGTTTCGTATAGCGTCAGTAAAATCGCCTGCGAGGAAACTCTGACGGGCTTTTTCCAGAAGTCCATCAATCTGCTCCCTGATTTTTCTGATCTCCTCAATTTGGTTATGAATGGCCTCAATCCGAGCCTTGGAAAAATTGTCGTTTCCGTCAATTCTCAGAACTTGCACATATATGTCTAATGCATCTTGCAGTCTACCATTTTCTTCGGCAGCCTGCGCTTTTTCCTTGAGTTCGTGCGTTTGCTGCTCAACATATTTGTTACGGTCTTGGGTGTACTTGTTGCGAGCAGATTCCAGAAATTTCTTTTTCTCCTCATCAAATGCATCCTGTTCCCATTTGTCATATACAGCTACAGTTTCGGGCAATGTTAGATCAGAGATAAGTGTTACATTATCAGAGGCAACACCGATTTTCCGCTGCAACGAATCTGTAAAAGCCCGGTTTGAAAACACATCACCCAAAAAAACAATGTTCGATATCTGATGCAGAAGAACGCCCGACTCCTTTATCATGTCGACAATCTTGCCTGTCAACTTTCCTATGATGTTTTTCGTGCGGTCATTGAGATTGTAGGCAGACACCACGACTGGGACTTCATTGTTAGCTTGCTTCTTGAAATGAATGTTGCCAAGAGCAACTGGAGCGGTATCGGAAGAACTGTCGATTTTCTTCAGCCACAAATCAGCAAATTGCGATAGATACAGCATCTCTTCTTGCAATTCGTCATTTGCTCCGGTTAGAAAATGTGTATCTGCCTGCATATATTCCATCACTTCCTCCACAACAGCCTGTTTACGGCTGTCCACACCATATCCAGACTCGCATTTCTGCGAAACTACCGACAAGGCATTGGAGTGCAAGTCATAAATAGAATAGCGCAAGTTCTCATTACAGGCATTGACAACCAGCACCTTCTGGTCATCATCTGCAATCTTCCCGTGCCTTATAAGATATTCCAAAACAAGATTTTCTATAGGCAATGTATATTGCAAGACATCAAAACGCTCATTTTTCAATGTTTCCAAGAATATTCCACGTGCTACCAGATCAATGTCTTCTGAAAAAGAGACATACACCGGTATATTAGAATCGGCACCGTATGATTTTCTAATGTCTGAGAAGATTTCTGCATCGGTGAAGATTTCTGACATTTTTTTGCGCGCACCATATTTTTCGTAATGATATTCTTTATAGTCAGGCAGAAGTTCAAACACATCTGCATAATAACCTTTTTCGCCAGCAAGAGCCTTATCTTTATAGCTGATACTGTATTTCACTGCATTCGTCGTGCTGTTGCTATAAAAATACAGCCAGATTCTATTTTCAGCATTGCTAAGCGACAAGGGTGTTCTGTTGGCACCATCCATTATGGTGCCAACAATATACCATTTGTCAATATATAGTGAAAGTATTCTCATGCTCAGAATATTTGCTGTATCATTTTTTGAAGATATGCCGCTATTTCAGTAACAATCATTGACTGATGATAAGGAAATTTCTCCTGTCCTGCGTTCAATGCCTTTTGATATTCGGGGTCGCCTGTTATGAAATTGGCAATACAGCCCGGCAAGTCTTGAAGATCCCGTCGCATCTGTTGCTCTTTGTCACTTGACACATTTGTCTCATGGCAGACGAAATTCAGGAACATATCCATGAATTTACTGAAATTTTCAAGTTCGGTAAGCTCGAATTGTGACGGGTTATGGAAATATTTTCCATCAAGTGTTTGGTCCGCAGCAATAGGCTCGCGTGTACTGCCATTACGGAAATACACATTCTGTTCACCACAAATATCTTCAGTGCTAAGTCCTGCAGTCTTGACAAACTGTTGTGTAGGCTCACATAGTCCTCTTGCAACCTCAGTCTTGTTGTTTGCTGCTATCTGGCTACGCAAGACCGCTCTTACTTCATGGTTTATGATACACTTAATGCCGGCATTCAGACATTCCCCATAGTAGGAATCTGTACTTTGCTGACCTACAGCCTGATAAAGCCAATGGAAAAGTCTCCCACCTTTGCCAAACGGAAGGATATCAACCTGTTGCAGCGTTTCAGGGAGCTTACCTGTTTTCAGAGCTTTTCCTATAAGCATTCCTGAATAGAACAGCAGACCGCCAGTAACGTAAGCCGGAATAGTGAACACAAAACGTGCGTTTCCTGCCAATGACTGATAAAAAATATCGTATTCCTCTGGCTTTAGTTGGTCGAAAATGCAGTTAAGATAATATGGAGCCTTATTGCGGTTTTCCGGTCTGGTTATCTCGTTTATGTTCATAACGTTCACACTAGTATTGTGTCCGCCGTGGAACGTGACAAGCGCATTTCGGAATTGCTGTGAGCCAACACCAGAACCATTCAGAGTATTGAAGAACACGCCAGCCGCCAGTCTTATACTGCTTTCCGTAAATAATGTTGGTTGCCCGTTGTTTTGGGCATCACGTGCCAACAATAAAATATCACTTGTGCTACCGCCAACATCAATTCCCAAGAACATACTGTTTGCCGCCAATCCGAAATCAGGCAGACCTACAGCATAGCTGCACACAGCCTCAGCCTCAGTCATACCATTTTCAACGGTGACATTCGCCATCTGCAATGGTGTAACATTTCCTAATGCAAGGAATATCTGATGCAGGTCATTCACGTCACGCATCATCATAGCCCCCGGATAACTCCATTTTATGTTTGTTGGAAGAATGTCATTGGTGAACAGATATGCACACGTCTGCAACCAAAGAGACTTGATGAAAGCACGTTTCTTTTGCAGTCCCAAATTATCGTTGAGCCACTTCATATTATAATGAAGCACACCGGCTTGTGTCTCAATTATACGGTCGGTCATCTTGTTCACCTGTACATTTGGACGATTCACAGGCACACCACCGGCAATCTCATCCATTTGCGTAAATTGATTTGTCCTTCCATCATGTTCCTGCAACCATGACTTGAACTGTCCGTTGTTCGACTCATAGTTTGAGAAGAATAAAAGTTCATCAAGCTCAGCCACACGATCAGACACCATTGCCTCCTGCCCAACAAGCATAGCCCGATAGTTTTTGAAACATACAGGATGCGTCTGGTTGCTCTGTGGGTCATGATAGAACACACAAGTGTTGTTGCTGCCGAAGTCGAAGCCAACTGTAGCCGTATTAGGCCTTTGGCGAGTACTGTAATCCAGTATGACATCTTGGCGTGTAATAAGATATCCTGCACATATGGTGCTGACACCTTGGGTAATCATGGCCTTCAATCCTAACACTGGAGTATCTATCAAGCTAATCTCATAGTCGGCAGGAAGAGTATTGCCAGCATCGGCAGGCGTCTTCACCAATGATCTGACACTAATAGTCGGTGCTGTCATGTCAGCGTTGGCAAGATTGTTGGACGTAAGGAATTTGCCAAACCGGTCTTTTATGACACCACCACTATTTCTGTCCTTGAAGAAAGGCAAGAATTCGGGTTGGGAAGCATCAGTCCTTTGGGAATAAATATAATAGCGTGTCCATTCATCCGCAATAAAATTAGGCCACAAGATAACCTTTTGCGGTTTTAGCTGCCATTGCACTTCGTATTCCTTAGGATTTAGCTGAACTGCATGCCCGTCAACCTGTAGTGTGAGCGTAACGACAAGTTGCCCCTTGTCATTAAGTTTGCCTTCCATAGACACGCCTTGATTGAGCCCATATCCAAGAATGCCCGGCAGATTATTGCGGAATATCTCTATTGCCTGTTCTGACAACGGTAAGCTGAAATAATGCGCAGTCTGCTCATTAAGCTCATGGACTTTCAGCAGATACACCGGACCATCATAAAGGGAGTGGGCCGTAGTGGAATCTTCCGACCATCCAATCACAAATTTGTCATCGCTCAGCAGACTGTTGATGTCACCTATCTTTTCAACTTCCGGCGTATTGGTAAACGTGAAAGTTCCGTTCTGAGTTCTATACAATGGCACGTTACTATCAAACAACAATTTGAAAGGAATCTCCAAATTGTTGTATTTCGCAATAGGTCCGACTGGTTGCAACGGAGTGTTTGCACTTCCTTGCAGTTGCTGCTCCCAGTTCTGTCCTACAGTCTGAAACTGCGTAAAGTTTATTTGTGGTTTGTTGCCGCGCTGCGAATTGACCATATTGACAAAACTCTGCGCATTGGCATTCATGTTTCTGACAAAATGGTATAGTTTCTGCAACTGCTGTGGGTCAAGATAGCGGTCGGGATCCTCAAACACACCATTTCGGTACCATGGAATATCACTTGCCAAATCCCCAAGGTCACTATAGTCAACGCCTGTAAACACAGCCGTCAACGGCGATGTGCCACCAACAAGTTTTCCTCGATAATATATCAGTTGGATAAACGGCTGCGTTCCAGGATTCTGTGCCAAATTACTCTGATTACTCCATATATCTGCATCCTCAAACAGCATACGACCGAATGCTGAAGCTATATCGTATAGATTTCCATTGACACTTAACGACAAAGGAGCAGAGAACGTAATACGTCCGGGATATAGTGCCATAACAGCCAGCAGTCCCTTCCATTCGCCAACCAAAATCTTATAATATTGGTTCAAGCCACTATTCGATGCAGCCGTTGCAGGATTGCCCCAACAATCAAGGGCATATTTAAACAGTTTCGCACGAGCCCATGGAGACGGTACTCCTGATATCAAAGCCTGTAAGGTCTGTGCATTGATAGTGTTAAGCAGGTTTCCTGTCTGAATACCTTTTATATAAGCCGAAGCTATATTGTTTATGTTGTTCCAAGCACCAGAAGCTCCATTTGGACTTTGCACACTGCTTGAAATTAATAATGCTTTTTTTGCCATTGTTGCTACTTGTTAGAATTTATACAATGCTTTAAGGGTATCAAACATCAGCTTGAAGAATTGCTCGCCTAAGTTCGAAAATTTCGGCCATTCTTTGTCTCTGTCTCGTGTTTCTTTGAACTTCGACTTGTAACTGTCAAACTTGGAACCCCATATCTTATATGAATATTTTTTGTCTCTTGCAATAGCGTCGTCTGCCCTGTAGAGTTTATTATTCCAACCTGTCTTCATGAGCAATTTCATGTCAGAAGCAGTAAACATTCCAGCATCAAAAAGAAATTTATCACCCCCACCAGCTGAACGGTGAATTTGACAAAGCCATCCTTCTGTAAGACTTCCGTCATCTTCTTTACGGCAAAAGAATAAATTGAAATATTCTTTCAATGCCACAACTTGGTCAGGATTTATATCACGGAATTCCTGTATATCTTCATGCCCTCCTTTTCTTATACTTTCTACAAAATCATCTTTCCCATTACAGAACAAAGAAAAGACAAGGAGCATTCCGAACTTCTGAGCAAACTCCATGGCTCTTGCTGTACCTGCAAAATCTTCAAAGTTTAACTTACTATCGACTATACGACATACATAATCTGCCGTTTTATTACTCTTATTGCCTTGAAGCGTCTGTTCATCCTCATTCAAAAAATCAAGGGCTGCACAAGCGGCAAGAAGTTCTATGAAATGAGAATCATTTTCTTGGTTTTTTCCGCCTGTAATTGTTGTCGTACCAGAATATTTTTGCATTGGATTCCAATTTATGTTATCGGTACCAAGCATATAGAACTTTTGATATGTACTCTTCACCGTGGTATCATCTGCGTAGAACATCATGGCAGCCTGTGAGTTAAGAGCAAATTTATCACTGGACGCAACTACCTTATCCTGCAGTATTTGGGCTGCTGTAGGGGTCGGGAAAGAGAAATATGCAGTAAGTAGCGTAGAGCCAAAATAGCAGTTGGCAAGGATATTGGCACCACCATTACCCAGGACAGAAGCTGCATCTGCCAACGCCTTAGGGATGATAGGAATAGACGATGCACCCGTGCCACCAAAGACAGAGCCAAGAATAAACACACGCGGAGTCGTGCCGCTCTGTGTAGCAGAAATGAGTTGAGCTACGAATGTTTTCAAATCATTGGGTTGAGGGTCTTTTGCAGCCTCAACAATAGAG
>CAVBFA010000009.1:37840-40635 GCA_963594595.1 Oscillibacter sp.
ATAGAGTGATACATCATCATCGACCCAAGATGCGTCTGGGCACGATATCCGTGAAGCAAATCAAAGTCTTCCACATCCTTTGTAAAGACCAAGTCCGCCAAATCGGCTGCCTCGCTATTGTTGTATTTGGTATTATTGTAGTTAAACACAGCGTTGAATGTACGATTCTGCTGGTAGTCAGGTGAGAATTCATAATAGTTTATTTTTGCAGAAAAGAACGTATTACTCAGAGCCGACTGAGTAGCATTATTTCCGCCCTTAGCTTTGTTATAGACATCTTTGACAGCTTTCAAACGACCAAAATTTCCATTATTTACATCTGTGTCAAGAGCCAAGAGATTAATCTCTGTATCGTCAAACATGCCCATTGCACAAAGATGAATCAACGACTCAATGCAACGCATGCCGGTACCACCGATACCCATTACGAAATACTGCTTTGCCATAATCCTTATTTATTACGTTGTTTACCTAATATTGAACCAAACTTTGCCTTTCTGAACAGAAACAGCATTAGCAACAGACTTATTAAGAAATAACCTATCAACACTAAGAATAAACAAAACAAGTTTGTTTGCGAATACATATGTCTGAAGCCCATATTTATTATACGGGGAACATTCACTAAATCATTATACATCCAGAAGCCAATAGAGGCGACAAATCCAATAATAATCCACCAAACTCTTCGTTTTATGTATGATCTATCATTTCCACCTTGCCAAGCAATCATGTTTGACACCAAATAAGCCATTAAAATGGCTATAGCACACACAACAGCAGCATAAATCAAAGTTGAATTCTGCAAATCATGCAATTGAGTTAACGTAGCAATCTGTCTCATATTCTTATCAATTTTTATTACTCTTTATATATATTGTATAAATCAAAGCATTATTCATCATTTTCTTGATAGCAGGATCTGTCAGACATTGTTTTATGCTCTCGGTAACTGAGCTATTCGTCTGTCCAGGCACATCAATAGACTGGAAATCAAACATTGAGGAATAGTTGTCAAAAACATAATCCACACCATTTACACATATATCCACCTTGGTATAATTGTACGGTGATCCATCAAGGCATGCATTATTAAATGCCGGATCTAAAGAGATATTAAGAATACCATGAGCATTAAACTCTTTTTCATCAAAGGCGAGGAAATTTGTTGTTTCCTGCAATGGTGCTTGCATTTTCGTCACCTTCAAGTCACTCACTTTATTACCATATAATTCCATGTAAGGTCCATTTACATCATACACCTTCAATGCAATATCTTTAATTCTAAAACAGCCAAACGAGTTTCTATTGATTTTCAATCCTGAAATTACAGGTTTACCATTTGGCAAAGGATTTCCGTTCTCATCCACATTTGCATTTAAAAATATATCTTGAATAGAATTCCAGTCAATATTCCATTCTTGAATCTCAAAATCTCCATATCCCTTTATGGCAGCAGCCAAAGATGAATCAGGCGTTGAATGTGTTCCTTCCGCCATTATTGTTGGGTGACTAACTGACATATGATAGATATCCACGTCTGGATAATTCTTTAAGTCGACACACTGCGTGATTCTGTCGTATATATTATTCGGCACACGTGAATCGGTAAACAAGAAATAAAAGCGTTTCTTGTCATATACATTTCCATTGTATGGTTCTTTATAAGGTTCGGCAATAACATATATGTCATGTCCTTTCTTAAGCCATTCGCTAAAGACATCCTTTAAATAAGGATCATTCACATGACTTTTAGCTACAGTCGGTTCATAAAATTCACCATCAGTCAACAAGACTCCTTCTGATTTACCCTCTACAATATTCTTTGCAGCCGTCAAAATATCTGCATAATTGGTATTTTGTATACTACTAAGCAATGTGAAGACTTGACCATCTTCTTTATTTATAGAATCGCCCTTTATTGAATAGTAGCTCTTTGTTGCTGCTGTCAAAGATGGTATCATAGCTTTAAAAAACGGAGAAGTCTGTAAAGCCATTGACATGCATGTAGAATAATCAACATAAAGAGACAGATTGTCTGGCTTCAAGAAATCTTCGGTACCTTCAAAATTGATTTCATGAAAAGTTGGGAGATATTTGGTATCAGCAGGAGTATCCACCCTGCTACAACATGAGCTAAATATTCCCATACCCATAGCAAGGAATGTTATGGATAAAGATTTAAGACTTTTATCAAACAGTTTCTTCATTGCATTAATTAGTCTTTAAGAACCTGTCGTTCCCAATGTCAGAGTTCGGTTAGCTGTATTTAAGGTATAATACGAGCATAAAAAGAAAAGCGTGGGAACCGCCCGCCGTCTGTCCCACCCTCTGAGGCCTTCGCATTGCCCGATACTGTAGAACAGACAACGTTAGAGCCCACGCCGATATGAATATATATGCCGCCACATGGAGTAGTTGAAACCTATATGCAAAAATTACACATAGGTACAATACTCCACTGGCCGTGATATAATCACACCCGTAGACATCTACCGTTGCTCGGTTCGTTGACAGTATCTAAAGTTTGCGAAGTTTCAGAGAGTCAAGAACAAAGCGTCAAGTAAACGCCTTCTATATGTCGTGTCCCCATCCCTTCCCCAATCGGCATCAATCGCAGTTGCCGGACATCTGAATGACACGAAACGTTATGACGACGATGGTATCGGCGTGGAAACGCTACAAAATTATTAAATTCATTTAAACAAAACAAACATTTTCATAAATTATGTAACATTTTCTTATAAAAAAGTGAGTGCAAATATAGAATAGTCGTGTTGCTATATGATTTATAG
>CAVBFA010000010.1:0-40277 GCA_963594595.1 Oscillibacter sp.
TGCTTGCCCAACTGGGGCACGGTGCTTGCCCATCATGGGCACGGTGCTTGCCCCTGTTGGGCAGATTTGCTTTCAGGCGTATGCCCAATAAATTAATGTTGTAACACCCATATTCCTGTTTCCAGGATTCTGCCAACGCATACGATTCCTGTCGTCTGAATTCCTCTCATCTGACAATTCCTTTCATCAGCAAACCATCCAGACAATTGGCTGACAATCGCTAGACAGACAACTATCAGTCTGTTAGACTGTTACGGCAAAAAACCAGATGGTCTGACAGTTTTTCTGAAATTCTCGTTTTTACTGAAAAACAGCGATATTGGCAACTTTTACTCATATCTATCAACATAACTTAATTCCGCCAACGTGTAGTATTCCATTGGGGTATGCAGGTCGTAATCAGAAAAAAGTATATCATAATGTAATAAATCCCGAGGTGATGCGTTAATAGAATAAAAGGATGAATTTTTTTTCAAAAAACAATGCCTATGGAACATTTTACTTCAGAAAATCCAATGCCGTCGAAGCGTACTATCGACATTATCAAAGCCATTGCCTACACCTATAGGGTGATGAACATCAATGGCAGTATGAAATCTTATTGTCTAAACTGATAAACTGAAAAACATATTAAAAAGAATTTATGGCAACAATTATTTCTCCATCCCTGTTGGCTGCTGATTTTACAGACTTGCGCCACGAGGTGGAAATGATTAACAAGAGTGATGCTGACTGGTTGCATCTCGACATTATGGATGGAACTTTCGTTCCTAACATCTCATTCGGATTTCCCGTTATCGATGCGGTGGCAAAGATTTGCAAGAAACCTCTCGATGTGCATTTTATGATTGAACACCCTGAGCGTTATGTGCAGCGCACGGCAAAGACCGGCGCCATGATGATGAACGTGCATTATGAGGCTTGCGTGCATCTGCATCGTACTGTGCAGGAGATTCACGATGCCGGCATGAAGGCCGGTGTGACTCTCAATCCTTCAACACCCGTCTGTCTGCTTGAGGATATTCTCAACGATGTGGACATGGTGTTGCTGATGAGTGTCAACCCCGGATTCGGTGGACAGAAATTCATCGAGGGCACTATCGACAAGCTGAGAGCTCTGCGTGAGATGGTGGACAGGAAGAATTCTCGTGCTCTGATACAGATTGACGGTGGAGTGCAGGCTGAAACCGCCCCACGTCTCGTTGAGGCTGGTGCGGATGTTCTCGTTAGCGGAAGCTATGTGTTCAAGGCTGCCGATCCTATCCAGACGATCCATGATTTGAGATCGCTCTGATATGATAGTTTCCCCAATATGATAATATAACATAAAATCCCAATATAACAATATGAATAATGTAGGTTGCATTGTGATGACCATTGGGGAGTATCTATTTAATATTGATTAAAGAATAAAATAATACGGGTAAATCCATAGTCCTTTCGAGAAATATGGATTTACCCGTATGTTTTTTATGCTATAGTGACCTTTTTTAACCCCAACGTTCTAATGCCCGCGATTGAGTTTAAAATAAAAGTTTCTGTTGTTGAAACGTCATGAGTGCTGCGTTTATGGCTTTGGGTCAATAAACGGTTTCAAGTGACAGCTTGTTCTTTCTCGCCATTCTTCTCATGTTGAGTATGGCGTATCTCATTCGTCCCAGGGCAGTGTTGATGCTTACGCCGGTAGTCTCGGCGATTTCCTTGAACGACATCTCCTGATAGAAGCGCATGAAAACAATCTCCCTCTGTGTCGGAGGCAGCAGGTTCATCATCTTCTTCACATCTCTCAGCACCTGTTCGTTGACATATCTATCCTCGATGTTGAAGTCTGTTATGCCGTTTCCTGTGACATTCGAGAGGTCGTTGTCGTCGGAAGTTTCCACGATGTTTTTGGCGCGGTTGTCTCGATACCAGTCCATTATCACATTGTGGGCGATGCGCATTATCCATGCCGAAAACTTGCCGGAGTCAATATATTTGCCCTCCTGCAGTTTCGTTATCACCTTCACAAAGGTTTCCTGGAAGATATCATTAGCCAAGTCCTGCTCGTGCACTACGAACAGGATATATGAAAACAATTTGGATTGATTTCGAGATAATAACAAATCGAAGGCCTGATTGTTTCCTCTAACGTATGACAATGCCAACTCTTCATCGGTCATTTCATTTAGTCTTATCATTTTAATTCAATTTTTTAGTGAAGTAAATGATGTTTCAATAGGCTTTAGAATTTTATTTGTTATTATATAATAATGTTCTCTCTTTTGCGTTTATATCTTTTCGAAGATGTTCAACACAGTTGCAAAAGTAAGTATAAATGTTTGTTTGGACAAATTTTTTTCTTTATAATGCCGTTTTTTCTTTGAAGTTTCGAAAAATGTTTATAAATTTGCACCGTAAAGGTTCGCCTAATATGCGATTGAAAGGGAACGGAGTGAGAATCTCCGACTGTCCCGCAGCTGTAAGCTCCTTTATGCTCAGTGACGACAGGCCACTGCCCAGAAGAATGTTTCTTCGGTTTTTCTGTTTCGGGTGGGAAGGTGTCATGAGAGTGGAGCGAAGTCAGAATACCTGCCTTTATGTTAGTCTTTGCGGAATCTTCTCGATGTAAGGAGTGGAAGCGTAATTGTGTAATTATAATAAGCGGTTGATATGTAGTCAGCAGATGTGATATGCTTGACGACATCCGCTTACGTCATAATTGTGCTTGACCATACTTTGATTTCGGCTGCTTTTGCGGGACGTCAGGTATGGCAATCATACGTGTATTATTATATAAGTTATTTTTTATGCTGAGAAAAGGCGTTGTCGTGAGGCAATGCCTTTTTGTTAGTACGCTTGGCACGAACATTGTCTAACGAACGCACAGATCCTCTTTGAGACCTCGAATAACATATCCGATGTAAAGGGTGTTCGTCGTGGGGCGTTGTTTTTCATTTCAGTTCATAACTCAATGTCTCTTTCATTCCTGTCATCTTCATGTATTTTGTCTGGTAGCCATATATGGCAACGAGCCTTTGTATGTTTCCTGGATTGTCCACGAGGTTCAGGTCACGGCGAATCTTCGAACCGTTCTTCAACTGTATGGCTATGACGTTGGATTTTGATTTCTCGTTCTTGTCATCGGCGATGAGGATGGATGTGTTTGATTCGAAGGGACTGTCGAAGAAATACTTGTAGCCTCCCGTTGATGTAGCGCATCCTACGATATAGCCTTTCACGCAGACAGGTCCTTCGTAGACATGGTTCCTGAATGTGTATACGTCCACCGTGTCGGTGCTCACCCATTCCGTATCGTTTTTCCCGTCACCGTTTGCCCAGCCGCCGTTGTCACCATTGTTGCCGGTGGAGGTTGATCCGTTGACTTTGTCGTTGTTTTCCTTCTTGTTTTCAGTGTCGTCGATTACAGGCTTTTCGCAGCACGTGAACGCCAAGATGAGGAAGAAAAGAAGTATACTGTATATGTGTTTCATTGGAATGGTGTGTATAATTGCTTTTTGTTTATTTGACATGCAAATGTAAGCAATCAAATGCAGAACTCCAAAGATTTGCAGCCTTTTGTATTCAAGGGAATAGCTTGGCCAAAAAAAAGAGGTTGGCGCAGGATGCTACCAACCTCATGAGATTTCGTAAATGGCGAAATCATAAATAAGATGTCGCAAATGTAAGCCTTTATTATGAAACTTGCAAGAATTCCGGCTATAAAATGTTGAATTTAACAAATTGTTCCCGTTTTTTTATGTTATAAGGCAGTTTTTTTTGTGTCATAGATTTTAGTGTGCGTGTCATCCATTGTTATGGTTTGCTATCTTGTAAATGCAAATAATCCTTATTTTTGTTGGTATATTTTTCAGATGTATTTTATTATGCGTATCTTTGCAGCATCAAAAAATAAAACTACTATTGTATTTCTAAAAAACTTAACTGAATACATTTCAAACAAAACAGTATGAAAAAGCTACAAGCATTTTTACTGCTTTGCTTGCTCTTCCCTATGAGCCTGTTGGCTTCGGTGTGGGATACAGACTACAAGCAAGTGGAGCAGAGCATCAGAGAACCGAAGTTCCCTAACCGCTCCTTTAGCATCACCAAGTATGGCGCTTCGCTGAAGAATACGGCAGCCAAGAACCAGAAAGCCATAAACAAGGCTATCGAGGCTTGTTCAAAGGCTGGCGGCGGCAAGGTGGTTGTTCCTGCAGGAACATGGAAGACAGGAGCCATCAGGCTGCGTAGCCATGTAAACCTTGTGATAGAGAAGAACGCTACACTCTTCTTTGAGTTCGACCGCAGTCTCTATCCCCTTGTTGAAACACGTTGGGAAGGTCTCGACTGTATCAACTACTCTCCTCTTATTTATGCTTTCAAGGAGACCGACATCGCCATTACCGGTGAGGGAGTCATCGATGGCAACGGATCCGACGAGACATGGTGGCTCATGAGCGGCAAGACTCCGAAGAGCCGCAACATAGAGGTGAAGGAGAAGCAGCAGAATCCTGGCGGCCGTGCCGATTTGCTGCAGATGGCAGAAGACGGTGTACCTGTTGAAAAGCGCGTCTTTGGTCCGTGGAAAGGTCTTCGTCCTCAGACGGTGAACCTCAACCAGTGTGACGGAATCCTCATCGAGGGTGTAAAGATGATCCGTTCACCATTCTGGGTTATGCATCCGCTGCTGAGCAAGAATATCACGGTGCGTGGCGTACACGTGGAGAACCACGGTCCTAACGGTGATGGATGTGACCCTGAGTCATGTGAGAATGTGCTTATCGAGAACTGTATCTTTGATACCGGCGACGACTGTATCGCAATCAAGAGCGGACGTAACGAAGACGGCCGTGAGGGCGGTAAGGGTAAATACGTGGGACGTCCTAGCAAGAACATCATCATCCGCAACTGCGACATGAAAGACGGTCATGGCGGCGTGGTGCTCGGTTCTGAAATTTCAGGAGGATGCAGCAACGTGTTCGTTGAAAACTGTACGATGGACAGTCCGGACCTGGAGCGTGTGCTTCGTATCAAGACAAACTCATGCCGTGGCGGTGTGATTGAGAATGTATATTTCCGCAACGTGAAGGTAGGCCAGTGTCGTGAGGCAGTATTGAAGATCAATACTAACTATGAGCCAAAGGAGAAGGGCCGTCGCGGTTTCTATCCAACCGTGCGCAACGTTTACATGGAGAATGTGACATGCCAGAAGAGCAAGTATGGCGTTATGATCGTTGGTTTCGACAACATCAACACTATCCACAACATCAATCTGAAAGACTGCAATTTCACAGGAGTATATGGTCAGCCGGTGTATATCACAGGTCAGACAGACAAGCCAAACTATGAGAACCTCGTAATCAATGGTTCACATGTGCTCTCGCAGCTTCCATACAAGACATACAGCCAGTGGATGGCGCGCTCAGAAATGCAGCGCAATCCGGATCCATGCTATCTCGATTTCGCAAAGACTCCCAAGTGGGGCTATGTGGTTGGTATAGAGCAGGAGGCACTCCTCGATGCCTATCTGTCAAGCAAAGACGAGAGCATCATCAATTATCTCAAGCAGTATCCAGCCAAGATGATCGACGAAAAGGGTAATATCACAGGTTATGAGTATTCCGCTTTCAACCTCGACAATACCCGTCCGGCGCGTTTCATCCTGCGTATGAATGAACTGTTCCCTGAGAAAAAGAATGAACTTGCCCTGAAGACCATCTTCAAGCAGCTTGAGAAACAGCCTCGCACAAACGACGGCGTATGGTGGCACAAGGCTATTTATGCTTATCAGGTGTGGCTCGACGGAGTATACATGGGCCATCCGTTCTATACAATGGCAGCCCCAAAGTTGAAAGGCGAGAAAAAGGCGCAGAAATATTACGACGACACTTTCACCCAGATTACCAAGACATACAACAGAACCTTCGACGACAAGTCCGGTCTCTGGAAGCATGCTTGGGATGAGACAGGCGAGATGTTCTGGGCTGACAAGCAGACAGGACTCTCACAGCACACATGGGCACGTGCTCAGGGATGGTTCGCAATGGCAATCCTTGAAGTCCTCGACGCGATGCCGGCAGACTACAAGAACCGTCCGGCTCTCGTAGCTATGCTTAACGACGTTATGACAAAGACCGTGAAATATCAGGACAAGAAGACAGGTCTTTGGTATGACGTAATGGACGTGAAAGACAATCGCAACTATCTTGAGGCAACAGCATCTTCAATGTTCTCATACGTACTGCTGAAGGGCTCGCGTCTCGGTTATTTCGGTGACGAACTTAAGGAAGCCGGCATCAAGGCATACAAGGGAATCCTCAACAATTTCGTGAAGGTGAATGCCGACAAGACACTCTCTCTCACACGTTGCTGCGAGGTGTCAGGACTCGGTCCGGGGCTCAGTGCCAAGGTGCTGAAGGCAGCTCCAAAGGTGAAGGAGAACAAGCGTCGTGACGGTTCTTTCGAGTATTATATCAGTGAACCGATCCGCGACAACGACGGCAAGGGCGTTGGTCCGTTCATCTGGGCATCATTGGAGATGGAACAGCTCGGCTACGACGTGGAGTCGCTCAACAAGTAATGACTCCGTTGCAGCCTTATCCTAAAGGACGCATAAAATCAAACTAAAACAAATATCAAATTATGAAGAATTTATGTTTGCCATTGGTTGCTTTGGCACTTTCAGCTTCAGCATCCGCACAGACAGGTGCTCCAGCCTTTCCTGGTGCTGAGGGATTTGCCCGTTACGCAGCCACTGGAGGACGTGCTGCCGATGGAACGACAAAGGTTTATCATGTCACAAACCTCAACGACAGCGGCAAGGGTTCACTCAGATGGGCCTTGTCACAGTCTGGTCCTCGCACTATAGTATTTGACGTGAGCGGATACATCGACTTGAAGTCAAACCTCAAAATAACATCAAATACCACTATCGCAGGACAAACGGCACCAGGCAACGGAATTACACTCCGTTATTACACCGTGGAGTTCACAAACTGTGATAATGTCATCGTACGCTTCTTGCGTTTCCGCCGTTCACAGGTGAAGTATGTTGACGACGGAGCCGATGCAGCCTGGGGAAGACATCGTAAGAATATCCTAATCGACCATTGCTCTATGTCGTGGAGCATTGATGAGCTGGCGTCTTTCTATGACAACAGGGATTTCACTTTGCAGTGGTGTATGCTCGCCGAAGGACTCAACGCAGGACATGCTAAAGGCGACCACAGCTATGGTGGCATCTGGGGCGGAAAACCGGCATCATTCCATCATAACTTCCTTGCCCATATACAGAACAGAGCGCCACGCTTCAACGGCGCCCGCTATAACTGGAACGGTTATGACAAAACGAAATATGCTAACTCCATACAGGCAGAGAGGGTAGACTTCCGCAACTGCGTGGTTTATAACTGGGGTACCGGAAACGGTTGCTACGGCGGTCCTGGCGGTGGCTACGTGAATATGGTTAACAACTATTTCAAGGCAGGTCCAGGCACGAAGAACAAAACTCGCGTTACGCAGGTTTCATTCTCAGATGCATCAAACGGCGGTGACAATCCGTTCCCTAATTATTCCAGCCGCTATTATATCAGCGGAAACTACGTGACAGCTGCCGGTTCGAAGGCTGCCAACTATGACTGGAGCGGTGTGATTTACGATCAGAAAATAAAGATTGGCAATGATTATTATATGCAGGATGCCAAGCATTATTATGGTGAGGACCAGACCTATGTGAAGGACGCCAGCGGTGTAGACTGCATCAAGATAAAACTTGACAGTCAGTTTGACCCGGGCACCATCACTACCCAGACCGCTGAGACTGCATACGAGAAAGTTCTCGCATACAGTGGAGCGAGTCTCTATAGAGATGCTTGCGACGTGCGTTATGTGGAGGAAGCAACCAATGGTACTGTTACCTACAATGCCTCTCATGCCAATGTTCCTGGTATCATCGACGTTATCAACGATCCGTCATCCGACAGCCAGAATTCCGCTACGGCAAGTTTCCCGGAACTGCCATCAGAATCACGTGCTGCCAACTATGATACCGACGGCGACGGCATACCAGACGAGTGGGAGATTGCCAACGGTCTTAATCCTAATGATCCAAGCGATGCTCAGTTGAAGACTCTCGATACTGCGAAGGGATGGTATTCAAATCTTGAGGTGTATCTCAATTCTATCGTTGAGCATATCGTGAAGTCACAGAATGCTGATGCCGTGTCGCCAGTGGATGAGTATTATCCTGCGTTTACATCAGGCATTTCTGCTTCGTCAACAAAGTCTGAGGTTAAGTCAATCGAGTATTATTCATTGAATGGCGTCAGACTTTCTGAGCCACAGCAGGGAATATCAATTCGCAAGATGGTCATGACAGATGGCCAGACGGTGGTAGACAAAGTGTTGAAGAAGTAATTTCGATTATCTTGAAACGGTCGTTGAGGTTCGGAAAAAATAATTCAGCAAAATGACCGTTTTATAATAGCGATAAAGAAGGGAAGTACTGTTTGGTGCTTCCTTTTTTTATGACTTTTGTTTCTTAACCTTATTATGGGGCACAGAACGAAGCGTATATGAGTCGGTCGGCTGAAAAATGGGTGAGAGGTTTGTGTTTCAACGAGTTAGGCGTGTGTGGCTTAAATGACGGCGTAAAACGAAGCGTTTACATAGGCTTACATTTGGTTTACTTTTGGGGCTTGTTGAGGCTCCTGTGGTTTACATGGGGCTTACGGGTGGTTTATATTGCGTTTCTGTTGGTGGTTGGTGTTGTGTTGGGGTGGGGTAGAATGGTGGCTGAGGCCACTTTTTTTTATGGTGTTTCTGAATTTTTATATTGCGAAATTATTCCATATAATGATTATTTGGTATATTTGCAGAAACAAAACGAGTGAATATGGCAAAGGTAATACATGTGCATCTGTTGCACAATATAGATGGAACGAGGCGGAAAGACTGGTACTTTAGCAGCATTTCCGCGGTTTATACGGTTTTGACGGCTGAACAGATCGGTGCGACGAAGAATTATTTGCTTCATGCCGGGCTATCTGGCAATGGTACATTGTGCACGAAACGCGCTATAATCAAGCAATCTACGCTTATTTCATGCTCTCGTGGGGCAGATGATTAGACTGATGTTTTTATGGCGTTAGAACGCAAATAAAAGGCCGTTTGGGCGGTCGTGTGAATGGAGGTCGTTTGACCTCCTTTTTTTATGTCCAAAAATGGCGAAAATAGTGGGTGGGGTTACAGCTGGGGTTACAAAGTGGGGTTACATTTTCTGAAAAGTGGGGTTACACATTCGGGTTTTTTGGGGGTAGGATAGAGTGGGAGGGAAAAGGATGGTTTTAAGGGATAGGGTGGGGGAAACTACCCATTTGTGATATTGGTAAAATGGGCGCGAATCAGGCTAAAACCTTGTATTTATGAGGCTTCTTACATGAAACGAGCTTTAGAAGAGGGGTACACCCCTCCAAACGGGGTTCTAATGGCGTTGGAGGGACATACGTTTCGTGTTAGAAGAACTTGGAAATGCTTCCAATAACCTCAAATACGTTCATGATGCGTTCTACCGGGTATTCTTGCTCGTCATAGTCTGTCGTATTGATAGGGACGAAACGCAGTTTCTTTGGATCTGACGACCGACGGAGTATCTTGATGGTGCGTAATGTATCAAGTACGACAGCGTAAATTTCCCCATATTGAATGTCCTCCAGGGTGCATTTATGGAGGGCAATAATATCACCATGGTTAATTTTTGGTTCCATAGAGTGTCCTGTGACATTACACCAGAAGTCAGCCTTCTCAAATCCTTGTATCACGATGTTGTTGGTCGGGATCGTTACTTGAGAATTGACAATCTCATTGAACCCACCTAAGAAATCCACATCATAATAAGGCTTGCCTATGGTTGGGTTGTATGAAACTTTAGGCAATTTTTCTTCCGAATCTGATTTTTCTTGTTTTTTTTCTTGCATAGTTGAGAGCATCTCGCCTCTGCCGGTAATTAACCATTCTACACTAACATCCGGGGCATAGGCGAGAAATCTTGCAATATTATCTTCGCTTATACCATTATTTTGCTGTAATATACCACGGGTTACCCCCGATTCCTTGTAAAATTCATAGGGTGAAACCCCTTTTTGAGCCAGATAAAGCAAGATATTCTGCTTTATAGGCGATTTTTCTTGTCTTTTTTCTTGCATAGTCGAGAAATCTTGTTTATCTTTGCAGCGTGTTCAAGATTGAACGAGCGGCCAAAGATACGAAAAAAGGTCGAGAATAACGAATTTTTGCAATTAAAGAATATGAACGATACAGAAATAAAGGAGTGGCAGACGCAGAGCGTGAAGCACAAGGTGGCAATGGTTCTGATAATGGATGGTGTTAGTTTCAGCTACACAGAAGAGGACGGCATCGTATTTACAGCACCAGAATGTTATGTGGCGAGATTGATAAGACGGCTGATGTCCTGCTACGGATGTAGCGTTAGACCGAAGATAAACGAGGTAAAATGATTGCAGGATAACACGGAGACCCTGAGTGCTGCACTGGATAGTCAGCTACCGCACTGGATAGTCGGCAGGGTTGGCCTCGGATGACCGCGGGAAAGACCGCAGGAGTGGCAGGTTTGCCATGCGCTGGATAGCCATGTGGGGTTCGACTCCCCAAGCTCCACCAATATGTTAATAATTAAAACAAGTGAGATATGAAAAAGTACATTCACGTAACAAAGGAGGTTCGTCAGGAACTGGCGGAAGTGTTCAAGGTGGGTGACCGCGCTGTGTGGAATGCCCTAAGTTTTGACAAGGAGCGTGGTGAGACGGATCGTGCAAAACGTATTCGTATGTTTGCCCTCCAGAAGGGTGGCATTGTGATGGTTGTATCACCAGAGATGGAAACGCTTCATGATTCAGATGACTACATGCGTCAGTATCTCCCTAATGATGTGATGCTTGAGTTCTCAAAGAAAGAGGATGCTGGTTGCGACGTGTACCACAAGGGTGTCAAGGTTCGCCATTACGACAAGGTAATGGTCAGTGATATACCAGAGATTCAGAACTGGGCTGCAACATTGAGATAAGGAGGAGTAAGTATGGAGTACCACGATAACAGACTTTGCATCTCGATGCGGGAACTTGTGGATGGCGGTGTGATGACCGTATCAAACTACAAGCAGCTCTCCGCACGCGGTCGCATTGATGTAGTGCGTCGTGGTGGAGGCTCTTCCAAGAACTACGCGCTTATAGCCGTATGCAGTCTGCCCGATGCTTATCAAGACAAACTCAAGGAGCTTTATCCGGACCCGTCGCTTGAGGTGCTGCTTGCCTGGCTTGATGCCAACTACGAGGTGGACCAGGCTGCTGTCGCTTATTTCAACGACTGGCGCAACCAGTGCGGACACGACCACGCTACTGACGCTCATGTGAAGGAGTATGTGACCAACGCCAGCGTGCTGAATGCTTGTATCAAGTTGTACAACAACGCCAAGGCGATACAGAAGACGATGGGCCAGAAGTATGACTGGAGCATGATGTCGCAAGCTGTGGAGGGCTACCGTATGAAGACCGGGCACACATTGCCTGCAAGTATGTTGCGCTTCCGCAAGAAGGTGAACGAGTACCAACGAGACGGCTACCAGTGTCTCATCAGCCGAAAGTTCGGCAACCAGGCAAGTCGTAAAGTGGACTACCGAACGATGCGCTTGATATGGTCAATAGCGGTGCTGCCCAATAAACCGTTCAATACCAATGTATGGGAATTGTACAACTCGTTTGTGTGCGGTGAACTGGACGTGTATGATCCAGAGACCGGTGAGCTTTTCGACGCAAGCGAGTGGACCGACAAGAACGGTGACCCGAAGTCGCTGAGCGAAAGCACTATCACGAACTACCTGAATCGCCCGGATGCTCGTCTGTTTATATCTAAGCACCAAGATTCCTATACCACATTCATGCACGAGCAGATGCCACACGTTCACCGTCATGCGCCCGAGTTCTCGTTCTCAAAGATTTCATTCGACGACCGCGACCTCCCACGCAAACTGAAGGATACCAAGGCAAGACCGAAGGCATACTACGCCTACGATGTCACAAGCCAGTGCGTGGTGGGCTACGCTTACAACCGCAACAAGAACGTGGACTTGGTTGCCGACTGCTTCCGTTCGATGTTCCGACTGATAGAAAGCAAGGGCTGGGGTTGCCCGGCACAGGTTGAGGTGGAGAACCACTTGATGAGTCAGTGGAAAGAGAGTTTCCTGAAGGCAGGAGTATTGTTCCCATTTGTACGTTTCTGTGCTCCGATGAACTCCCAAGAGAAATACGCTGAGCCGATGAACGGTGCCAAGAAACGCCGTGTGGAGCATAGAAACCACCTCGGCATCGGACGCTTCTATGCCAAAGACAGACACTACCGCACGGAAGCCAAGAAGGTGTTTGACGAGAAGAATGATACCTACGAGGACAAACAGTACTACACATGGGAAGAACTGATTGCAGACGACATCCGCGACATCAAGGAGTTCAACAATACCCTCCACCCGAACCAAAAGAAATACCCCGGCATGACACGCTGGCAAGTGCTTGAAGCCAATATGAACCCAACGCTTCAGCCAATGGACAAATCGGTGTGGGCACGCTTCATCGGTGAGCACACTGAGACCTCCATACGCAGAAATAGCTACTGTAGGGTGGCGTATAAGGACTGGTGGTTGAGCAAAACCGAGGTGATAGAAAGACTTGCACCGAACAACTACAAGGTGGATGCCTACTATCTGACCGATGAGGACGGCAACGCGACCGACGTTTATATCTTCCAGAACGACCGACTTATCGACAAGCTCGAGGACGTGGGCACGTTCAACACTGCCGATGCAGAGCAGACTGACGAGGACAAGGAGATATTCGTGAACCAGCAGAAGAAGATAGCTGCATTCAACGCATACGTGAAGAAGAACGCTATAGCAAGTGTGGGCATATCCAAGGCGGGGCAGACCGCCCATGAGGAGACTGCACCACCGCCACCGCTTGAACTTCCACCGATGGAAAGCGAGCAGGAAATGGAAGTGACCTACCACATTTCTGACCCGTTGGCAGATTTGTAGAACAGAATTAGAACAATATTAAAATAACGTGAGACATGATAACGAATGAGAACAAGAAGCGGATATTGGAGGCCATAGCCACCAACCGCACGAACTATCCGAGTGATGCCAAGCACGCTGCTTCATTGGGCATCAGCACCTCGGTATATAGCGCCATCAAGAATGGTCAGACCGACAAGGCACTGAGCGAAGCCAACTGGATAACCATCGCCCGAAGACTGGGTGTGAACCTCAGAGGAGGCATTGAATGGAAACCAGCACGCACCGCCACCTTCGACTATATCACCAAGCAGCTGGAGTTCAGCCAACAGAGCGGACTGAGTGCGATACTATGTGATATACCCAACATCGGCAAGACATTCACGGCACGCTATTATGTGCAGTGTCACCGCAACGCCATCTATGTAGATTGCTCGCAGGTGAAGACCAAACTGAAGCTGGTGCGCAAGATAGCCACTGAGTTTGGCGTGGGTAGCAACGGAAGGTACAGCGACGTGTACGAGGATTTGGTCTATTACTTGCGCTCAATCGACACACCACTCATCATTTTGGACGAGGCTGGCGACTTGCAGTATGAGGCATTTCTGGAACTCAAAGCCTTGTGGAACGCTACAGAAAGATGCTGCGCCTGGTATATGATGGGTGCAGACGGACTGAAAGCCAAAATCAATCGCTCCATTGAGTGCAAGAAAGTGGGTTATACAGAGATGCTCAGCCGATACGGTGACCGCTACTCGAAGGTAACGCCCGACGACTGCAAGGAGCGTGAGAAGTTCCTGAAAGACCAGGCGAGCGTGGTGGCAAAGGTGAACGCCCCTGAAGGTGCGGATATTGCTACCCTGGTGCGCAAGTCGGGTGGGGGACTGAGGCGAGTTTACACGGAAATAGAGAAACTAAAAAGAGTGCAGGCATGATGACAAAGATGGAAATGCAATATATGGACGCGGTTATACAAATAAACCGCCGACAACGAAATAACGAGGTGGACTGGGAGCAACGTCGCTATGAATTGGCCAAGGCTGCATTGTTTGTGGCTCCAGTCCTTCACCATGATCGTGAAGAAATGACAGCCGAACTCATTGCCAAATATGCAGTCAAGATAGCGGACGCTGTTGTATCAGAACTTATCGAAACAGAAAAGTGATATGGCAAAGCGAGCATATAGCCCCAAGGATGTGGCGAATATCAAGTGCAAGGCACTACCATTTGAAGGACAATGGAAAGACGTGTTCGGTCAGCCTGAAGAGGGAGATACATGGTTTATCAGCGGACCCAGTGCCAGTGGCAAGAGTTCCTTCGTTATGCAGTTTGCCAAGATGCTCTGCGGTATAGGCAGCGTGTTGTATGTGTCCTTGGAGGAGGGCGTTGGTCTGTCGATGCAACGACGGCTCGCCCAATTCAAGATGACTGACGTTCAAGGCTCGTTCCGCATCATTACCGATGGCGACATCAAGGCATTGGAAGAACGCCTGGCGAAACCCAAGAGTGCCAAGTTTATCATCGTGGACAGTTACCAGTACGCATACGAAGCAGGGTGGGAATATTCACTGACCAGGGCACTGATAGACCGCTTCAAGCGCAAGACCTTCATTTTCGTCAGCCAAGAGGATAAAGGCAAACCCATCGGCAAACCTGCCATCAGACTGAAATATGCAGCCGGTGTGAAGGTGAGAACGCAAGGCTTCAGAGCCTACTGCCAAGGACGCTATTCAGGCAACGTGAGCGAATATTACACCATCTGGGCGGAGAAAGCCGTGGAGGTTTACAATGACAAGTCTAACAACTAAATATAACTGAGATGAAGAAGAAAGTTTATATCAGCGGAGCGATAGCCCACTACGACCTTAAAGAGCGTATGGCAACCTTTGACCATGCGGCACGCTATCTCTCCATAAAAGGTTACGAGCCGGTGAACCCATTTGAAAATGGCGTTTCGCAGGAAGCACACTGGATGGAGCACATGAGGGTGGACATTACCCTGCTTTTGAAGTGTGACTGCATCTATATGTTGCAAGGCTGGGAATTGAGCAAGGGCGCAAAACTGGAACTGGATGTTGCCAGTTCGTGTGGCATTAAAGTGATGTTTGAAGGTCATGAGAACAATGTTCGTGAATACACCTGCTGCCTTTGCGGTAAGCCCCAAATCGGCTATGGAAACAATCCTTATCCATTGAAAGATGAGGGGGAGTGTTGTCCTGAATGTAATTTGAAAGTGTTAAGTGAAAGAATAAGGTTGTCAAAATTGAAATAGATATGGCACAGGAAGTAACCAATTTCGCACGCTTCTATGGCATACTCAAAAAGAGCTACAAGTTTGCCACCAAGGAGCTGGGCGATGAGTTCAAGGAAGGCGTGGTGAGTCAATTCACTAATGGACGTACCACTTCGCTTAGGGAAATGACCCGTAAGGAGTACGACATGATGTGCGACAAGCTCGAAGGTGTTACAGCCAAATTGATGCGCACCGCCAAGGACGTACAGCGCAAGCATCGAAGCCAGTGCTTGAGGTTGATGCAGAAGCTCGGCATCGATACAACAGACTGGACACGCATCAACGCATTTTGTCAGGATCAGCGTATTGCCGGCAAGGTGTTCTCCCAACTAAGTAATGAGGAATTGGAGCAGCTATCGGTGAAGCTCCGCTCCATCCAGCGCAAGGGAGGTCTGAAACCCAAGAAAGAACCGACACCTCCGGCACAGCCACAAGTGGAATACATGATGGTACCAATCGGAAATGGAGGTGAGGCATGAATGAGAAAGTGAAGCGTGTGATGGAATACATTCATGGCATCGCATACAGAGAACTCCAAGGTGACCAGTACATCGAATTTCTTGAGTGTGTTGAATACGAGATAGACAAGGAACTGGATGAAGGCGACTGGCCGGAACCTGAAGACGACGAGTGATAAACAATCAAAATAATAATCAACAAAAAGTTTACGACAATGGCAAAAAGAGAAAAGAAAGTAATCATTACCGGCGTTACAAGAGAATCTGCCGATGAAGCGTTCGGAGCCTATGCAAAGGCAGACGCACAGAGTGCAAAAATCACGGCAGACATTGAATTGCAGTGTGCCAAGATCCGCGAGAAGTATGCCAACAAGTTGGCAGAACTGGAAGGTGAGAAGGAGAAGTCCTTCGCTACGCTCCAGGCTTATGCTACCGAGAACCAGGCAGAGTTGTTCACCAAGAAAAAGAGCCTTGAAATGGCGCATGGCGTTATCGGCTTCCGCACGGGCACACCGAAGCTGAAGACCCTCAAAGGCTTCACATGGGCAAGTGCCTTGCAGCTGGTGAAGGAGTTTCTGCCAGGCTATCTGCGACAGACCGAGGAAATTGCCAAGGACAAACTCCTTGCAGACCGCGACGTGGAGGATATGGTTCCTCAGATGAACAAATGCGGTATCCAAGTGGTGCAGGACGAGACATTCTACGTTGAACCCAAGAAAGAGGATGCCGTATGATACTGGAAGTGGAGAAGAAACCGAAAGTGGCCTTGTGCCGTAAGTGTTACGGCACAGGTCGTCTCCACGACAAGGAGACCGGCAAAGAATGCACATGTGACCAATGTGAGGGAACGGGCAGAGTAACCGTCAGCGCAAAGATGAGCTATGACATCCGTCCCTATAAACCAAGAGACAGACACTAAAACATTTTATGAGCAAGAGGCGAGGAGCAAGCTATCAGAAACGTGTCACCGACATAAATAGGATATACGACCAACATGCCAAAAGCGGAATCAGCAACCGCGAGATATGGCGAAGGTACGTGTATCCTGTTTATGGTATATGTGAGCGTACCTTCTACAACCTCCTTAATGCCTCTTGTGACCCTAAGAACGAAGTGCCACAAGAGGCACAGACGTTTCTAAAATTCGACTTTGACGATGAACCAGGACATACAGAAAATTATCCGCAATATCCTAAACGACGTTAGGGTGGAGTTGAGTGATGAGTTTGACCGTAACTTTGAACGGCAGGCATTCTTCAACGAGGCGTGGCAGCGCAGAAGTAGCCCCACACGTCCTGGCGGTTCCATACTGATAGACACCGGCAAGTTGCGGCAGAGCATCAGCAGCCGAACCACAGACAGCAGTATCACGTTCTGCTCAACACTGCCTTATGCAGCCATACACAACGATGGTGGCGAGATAAAGGTGACGGCGAGGATGAAGCGATTCTTCTGGCACAAGTACCATGAGGCGACAGGCTCATTCGGACGCAAGAAGAACGGTGAGAGACGCAACGACAAGCGCACCGTACAGCTGAGCACCGAGGCGGAGTTCTGGAAGCACATGGCTCTGATGAAAGAAGGAAAGAGCATCAAGATACCGCGCCGCAGATTTCTTGGAGCATCGCCAGAAGTGGAGCAAGCGGTCAAGGACATCATCGAGGAGAACCTTGCAGAGTATTTTGAACACGAATATAAATTGAAATGAGAAAGGAATTATTCAACGCCATTAAAGCAAAACTGGCGAGCGATGTGCCTGAAGTGCAGCACATCGATTTGTGGAACCACAATGTGGAGTTTGTAGAGCAGGAAGAAGGATGGGCGCGTCCAGCCGTCTTTGTGGAGTTTGGAAAGATAGAGTGGTCGCCATTTCAAGGCGGCAGTCAGCGTGGCAAGGGGCTTGTTACTATTCACCTTGTGACAGACTGGGCTGACGGTGGCCATGATGCAGCTTTCGACCTTTGCCACCAGGTGCATACTGCCCTTGACGGATTGAGTGGTGATGATTTTAACGGCATGGCGCTTGTTGAGACGAACACCAACCACAACCACGAAGAGATACTTGAAAGCATCGACTGTTATGCGGTGCGTTACCTATTGCGATAAACCGCCCGTGTCGCAACGATTTAGCCCCGACGGATAAATTACCGCCGGGGCTTTTTAATGCCGTTAGAATCGAATTATAACGCCGTTAGGCGGCATCGGTGAACAACATCATGTCTGTGTAGTGCGAGCTGTAGTTCACTGTGGCGTTGAACTCCACCTTGTGGCAGTTCTTGAATGGGTTGCCCACGGTCGGGTTTTTGCCCATCCATTCACAAAGCTCAATAATGGATGACTTGTTGGAAGTGAAATATATAAAGTGATGTCCGGCAAGAATGGTCAGCACATCGAGGTAGTCGGAAAGTTTCCAGTACATATTGTATGTGCCAACGTCGGTGGATAGATAGGGCGGATCAACAAGGAACACAACATTCGGCATGTCTTTGTATCGGGCGAACACCTCTTTGTAGTCGCATGATACTACTGTGATACCTTCAAGATAGTCTTCACAAGTAGGGTAGTCTGACTTGCGGAGATTGTTGTATAGAGCCTCCTTCTTCATTTCGGGGATGCTCAATTTGTATTTCATGGAGAACATCAGTCCTGAAGAAATGGTGATGAAGTCAATGTACCCGACCTCTCGTTCCTCTTGCTCCAAACGAGCGAATATGCGGTCGCGCAGTTCACCACGGATGCAGCTGTGCTTGGGTATGCCCTCCGTTTCCACCATTTTGCGCAGGTCAGCTAAAAGGTGGTTGGTCTGCGGGATGTGCTGTAGGCGGTTGCGGTAGCCGTCGAAGTCGTTGTATATGACTGTGGCATCCGGCTTCTGGCACTTGGTGATGTGCGACAGCAGACCCGAACCACCGAACAAATCCACGAATACCGTGTCCTCCGGATATTGCTTCAGAACCTTGATGAACTCACGCGCGAACATGCGCTTCTGCCCCACGAAAGGGAGCGGTGCCGATAGATACTGTTTTCTCATGCCTTACACGTTCAGTTCAAATTTCACGTTCTCATTTCCGTCGAGCAGTTGTCTGGTGTGTTCGATGTTGTTCTCGTAGATATGCACATTCGCAAGGTTCAGCGTGATGGACTTCAACGGGAGGTCAATCTGCCGAGCCATGAGGTAGAGATGGTAGATGTCCGCAGGCAAGCCGAGGTTCGCGTCCGAGCTGCGCTGGTAAGCCGACACCACTAATTCGTCGTTCTCAATCTGGAACTGAACGAGCGACAGGCACGGAGCCTGATTTGTCTCCGCATCGGTTGAACCGAGGAACAGCACGTAGTTCTTGCTGTTGCGCTTCTCGCGGTTGATTTTGGCGATGAGAGGCGGCAACTTCTCAAAATAGGTAGGGTAGGAGTTTACGAGAATGGCACCGCAGTAGTCCCACCAGTTGATGCCCACCTCGCGATACTTCTTCACATTGCGTTCACCCTGCATGAAGAGCTGCAGCTCGTTCTTTAACTTCTTTCGCGCGATGCCGTGCCCCTCGAATATGTCGAGCAGGTCGGCAGGGGAAAGCACCAACTGCTCGTTGAGCAGATAGCGTATGCTTCCCTTCTTGTTTGTCTGGTACTTGCCCAGAGTAAGTACCTTCTGTAAAATTTGATGGTATTTGTTCATAACCGTTTTGAATTTGAAAACGGTGCAAAGGTAACAACGCGTGTCCCCTCGACAATGACCATACGCAAATGTTACACTGCAAGTAGATTGCAGTCAGTTTTGAAACGCCGTATAAGGCTGTACACCTTACGCTCGCTTATGGCATATTCTGTGGCGAGCCTTGCCACGATATATGACACCTTCTCGCCTTGTGCGGAAAGTGTGCGGTATTCCTTAAATAGGTCGATATATTGCACATCGTCCAGCCTGATTCCTGCCTTTTGGAGGTAAATTAGCAATTCCCTGTTCAAATTCAGTATCTCTATTAGTTTCATTCTCAGAAATATTTAGTACTTTTGCACCGTCTCACTTACATAGCGCGTTGCGCAACCAAAACAATAAAGCCATACAGTGCGAACGAGGGCATACGCCCCCGGTCGTGCGCTGTATGGCGTTTTGGTTAAAAAAGTAAGTGAGACGACTATTTTAACAGGCCGGGGGCTTTTTTTATTACCCTCCCCCGAAGGATTTGTTCTTAGTCTCGGTATAACTCCAAATTGAAATTATCCTTGCTCTTCCATCCGTCAGCCAGTGTGTCCTGGATATGCTGCATGGCTTTGGTATAGAAGTCCGTCAGTTCTTCGATGGTGCTGAACGTGTGATAGCATGGCACATCGTCCGTTCCGAACTTGAACGTGACCGGCAATGTCTTGCCGTCAGACTGCACAGCCAAGTCGTATGCCACCTTGTAGTTGAACTGGTTCTCGTTAGAGAGCCACACGCTCATGCCGTTCCACACGAAGCCAGAAAGTATGGTCTCGTTCGTGCGGTCGTTGAACCATTCCGACACCATGGTCTTGATGGTGTCCTCAGATGGCTTTCCGTTGAACTCAGCCTCCATATAGTCGGCAGATCCATCCTCGTTGTTATGCACGTCCCAGCGGACGCGCCATTTTCCTTTGACGGGGTTGGTGCATTCAAGCAGCTTTACCCCTTGTGCTCCGTTTACTCTGTTCATCATGTGAAAATGTACTTTGTTCTACCTTTGCCGAAGGTTTCCGCCTTGATGGTGGTCTCGAATGGGAAGCCGTCTGGCATTTCACTCACTTGCTGGAGAATGTTTTTCATCTCCTCGCTGTTGGTGAAGAACTTCTTCGGCTCGCCGTTCTGCTCGATGGACACGACGCAACGATCCTCGCCCTGGCTGGTTTTGACTCCGACCTCGAAGTCTTTTACCACGATGGGCAGGTTCACCAACTCGCGGATGCTTACCACCGCACCCGCAAATCGCTTCTTGCCGTCTTCCGGCTTGTAAGCGACATTCAAATCCTTAAATGATTTCATTTTTTTGCCTGTTAATTTATTGAACAACATTATACAGTCGGCGTGTTTTGCCATTCCGTAGAAACTTGCTATCAAGACACGCCTCCTTTTTCTCGATTTAACCTCGTGCATTTTTCGGGCGAACTTCTGTTTGATGCGCTTGCGCAGCAGCACATGGTCAGGATAGATGACATATCCCAGGAAGTCAATGCCCTCGTCCACGGGGAACACACGCTCGTTGGCTTTCACCTTTAAGTCGATTTGTTCCACTTGCTCATGGACGGCATCACGAATCTCCCACAGTTCCGCTTTCGATTTACCGAGTACCACGCCGTCATCACAATAGCGGTAGAAATGACGCACGCCGTACCTGTCCTTCAGATAATGGTCTAAATACACAGACAACAACAGATTACCCAAGCCCTGCGACGAGCGTAGCCCTATGCTGATACCTTGCGGTATGATGCGGACAAAGTTGTCAAGCATGGCTATGAGCTTCTTGTCTTTGAATACCCGATGCACACTGTACATAACGAAGTCCTGGTTGACACTCTCGTAGAACTTGGAGATGTCGAACTTGTAGCAGAACCTTGTGCCTTCCGGGTCTTCCTGCATATCACGGCGAATGTACTTCATCAAGTCGTGCATTCCCCTGTCCTTGATGCTTGCGGAGGTCGTTCTGATGAATCGCTTCTTCAGATGCTTATCCACCACCGACATGATGGCGTGGACAGCGATGCTGTTCTTCAGCTTCTTGAAGAATTGGATGTGCCGTAGTTTGCCGGCCTCTATAATATCTTTCTCCTCAATGTCCTTTGCGGTCACATGGAATGTGCCAGAAGCAATACGTTCAGAGAGTTCCTTGATGACCTCCTCACGATGCGCGATCAGGTAGCGTCCTTGTCGGCTTTTCTTCCGTTTGGTGCCACTGAGAACCTGGTCGAATGATTCCGCCATGTTGGAATATTCGACTACCTCCTCTATGATATGACCTTCTCTGCGCATAGCATCAGTTGTTTTTAATGATGGAAGATATGGGCCTTCCTTTCCCCGGGCCAGACTTCTTCGAACTGTTGCCAGCCTACCAAACCCTATTGCCCGACACGTGATTTTTCAGCTTTCCACCAGATGGTGCTTTTGCTGTGGCTTGCCACCCTCGGCACCACATCGGGGACACGTCCCCATCGTTGTACGCCGATTGTTGTTGGTGAGACGCGAGCCGACATTCGTGTTCGCATTCGACGCATCGTTATTCGCATTCGCATTCGACACACCGCCATTCGCGTTCGCGTTGTTGTACCCGCGATAGACCACACGGCCTATTGGGTGGCTCTACCGACTGCAAAGTTACTGAATATCTGTGCAAAACGTGATAAAATTGTTCGTTGTTACGAGTTTTGGAATGAAACGTTATAACTTTGCATCTAAAAAAGATGACAGTACTACATGATACAGGAGAAGGTTGGAATGGCTTTGTTCGAGAGCTGATTGAAGCCAAAGAGAGAGTGGAGCTTCAGCACGAATCACTAATACGCCATCAGTCAGGCATAGCCGCAACTTTAATAGGTATAATCGCTGTTTTTGGCGATATGTCACAAGGGAGTATGCTTCTTCGCTGCCTGACAGTAGCGAGTGTGTTATTTCTGTTGCTGACTGTCCTTGCTGGTGTGTTGTATTGCTTTTTGCAGTACAGACTAAAGTTGAAAGCACTGTCAAATTGCTTACGGCAATATCAAGAAGGCTCTTTTGGGGTTGTGGGGCAGGTTCCCTCACCAACCGCTTCATGGCTTGCCAAAGTCTTCCCATGGTTGTTGTGCGTGGGAATACTACTTCTATCGGCAAACGCAGTGTGTGCTCTACTGGGGCGTTGAGAGCCTCTCTAATTTTCTCGTCTTGTATTTTTTCTTCCATATCTTGATGTGTTTTGGAAAAATGTTATTACCTTTGCATCGGATCATTCCTCGTAAGAGGATTGGACCCCACATTCAGGCAGTCTTGATTATTTCAAGTCTGCCTGTCTTACTTTAAAGCCTTTAGCTGTAATTTCGTCGTAAGTGTAGGTTTTGTCCATTCCATCAATGACCACCATTACAGTTTTTAGATTTGTTCTTCTTACTCTGTCGTGTAAAGCACTGCTCAACTCGTCTAACGAAATACCAGAATCAACAAACAAAACCAAGTCGTCCGCCTGTTTCGCCCCTTTTCTAATAAGGTTGTCGATAGAACTTTTTGTTGGCTTTGCATTGACTTTATATTCTTGTTCTATTCCCAATGTCTTGTTGTAACTATCAGCAGAAGTTTCGTTCTGTGGGTTCGCTATAAGGTCAATCTCGTAGCCGTGCTTTTCCGCAAGATACCTACCCACTCTCACGTTCTCTTTCTTTTCGGTTCTTCCATGTTTTGAGCTTACTCGTAATTTACCGTTTGATGTTTCGCACTCAGTGAATGTTTCTGGCGTTTCTTCTTTGACTTTAGCCCAACATGAATGTATGAGTTTGCACGCAGCGCACAACTCATTTTCTGGAATAAACTTTGCCAACTTGATTTTGCCCTTTGCGATGTCGCAGTCCCGGCATCGCCGAATGGTGTAGGGGTTGTAGTCGGGTACGGTCTTGTCTTCCTTTCCTGGATTGAAATGGAAGATGCCTTTCGTATCACGCTGCAGAGCCTCCTCGCCAAGTGCCATAGCCTCGTCGTGTGGCGTGGCAGGATATTTTGACCTGCGCACCTGTACCACGGTACAACGGCAGTTCCATCCGTTGGGTGGATAGTATTCCTCCCAGAATGGGTCTGACGGCGGAAGCGTTACGCCATTGAGCGCAGCGTGTTCCGGACGCACCTTGCCGTCGCCAGCCGTGCGGTACTGAAGGTTGTAGCGGTCGCCGTCCTCAGAGAACCGTTCCCACTTGGCAGCCATCTCCGCAGACGACTGCACGAAGTTGTACTCCGCACGGAGGTAGTTGGAGTTGTAGGTGTTGTCTATCTTCCGAACATCATTCAAAAAGGCTTCGAACGTCTTTCTATTGCCGTTAGAATCCAGCAAGGACGGGAACGCCTCGTTGAGCTCGTGGAACGTTTTCATGCCGGAGAAGATATAGTCAGACCGTTGGAGGCGCTTGCGCATGGCATCAGACATCTCCACTTGTTTGAAAGTAGAATCCAAAGCACCAGCATGGGCATTGATGAACTCCTGAACTTTCGGTTCTGCCAGCACCTCGATGCGGAACTCCGACCCTTTCTGAGAATAGAGCGTGCGCATCATGCCGTCGAACAGCCCAGAGAGTTGCTTGCGTATCTGCTCCTGCTCCTTAGACAGCGACAATGTTTGTGGATCATCGCCTAACAGCCGGGCATAGCGTTGGTGCAGCCCCACATAATCGGTGGGGCTTAATCGAAAAAAGAGCCGTGTACGTTTTGCTGCTGCTTTTTCTTCTTGTCGCCCTTGTCATCGTCTTGTGGCTCATGGTTGCCCTCGTCGCCATCATCGTCACCGCCACCGGGTAGCATGGGTGTAGCGTTGCGCCGTTCCCCAACAGGCATGCTGTACTTCTCCGCAAAATATGTCGGGTCCACCTCGTAGCGGTCGGCAATCATGGTCTCGTATGCCACCTGCTGCTCCGGTGTGTAATCGACGGCATCATCCCATGCGAAGCGCAGTCCCTTGATCGGGAAGCCGTGCTTTATCATGCGTGGGATAAGCTGGTTGTTCACGATGTCGCGCAGCATGGTGCAGTCGCTTTCCACCAGGTTCTCGAATACCTCAAGGTGTGTTTCTGATTGTGAGAGGCTGCTGCCGTCCTCGATGGTCATCGTCTGCCCGATGATGAGCTTTGACAGTTCCGAGTTGGCTCGATCGATGCGTTTGTCATAGACGTTGAAGGCATCGCCCTTTCCACTTTCGACGAATTCAATCTCGGTGTCCTGCCCTGCCACCATGTACTGGCTTGCTCCGGCACCCTTGAGCATCTGTTCAAGTCGTCCCATTTCCTTGGGGTCGCGTGAGGTGGTGCGTGCAATACGCATCGGCATACCGAAAATCTCGCCGAAGGAATCCCAGAATGCCAACATGTTTTTCTTCGGAATGGTCTGCGTGGCAGCCTTCAGATACAGTCCGAGGTCGTCAGGTCGTCCGGCTTCAATGAGCCAATCTGTGAAAGGTGCGGAGCGGTAGTCTATGCCCGTAGTCCAGTCCTGCCCGAGCTGTTGAATCACACGGCCGTATTCCGGAATGACATGCTTCCGTGGAATGAGCTTCACATCCGTATAGCAAGGACATCCATCGCCATCGGTGGTGAGGTCGCCAAGTTCGATGAGCGAGTGTCCCCAAAGATTGGCGGCAAGCGCGTATTCGAGCATTTGCTTGAACCAAGCCTGGTCGAAATAGTGGTGTGCCTCCTCGTTCTCATTACCCTTTGCATCGACCAGTTTGAAGGACTTCGCCATGACGAATCCTACACGCTGGCGAACACAGCCCGATAGGTGAAGGTCAATATCCACATCGCGGTATATGTCGTAGAGACGTTGGCGGTTCGGGCTGTCCACATTTATAGCCATCTGCCAGGCGTTGCGCCAGTCGGCAATGTCCCTGCGTGTAAGCGCATCGGTGGTGCGTTGCAGTTCGATGACCATCTTCTTCATGCGCTTGCGGTCAGACGACTTCGCAAGGTTGAAGTCCCCGTTTGGCGTGTGCAGTATGTTTTGACTGCCACCTCCGAACATACCGCTGAAAAAGTTCTTTATATCCATAGCGTTACCAGTTATGTCGTAATTGTTTCTGTGAACCGAATATGAGCAGGTCGCCGGTCGGTGTGCCGTCCTCGTCGGTGGCGAGCGGCAGGTCGGGGATGATTTTCCCGGCTTGCACGCCTTCCAGCCACTTTATGGCACGCTCGTAGCGCTCCTTGCGTATTTCGCTGCCCATCTTTTGGGGCATAGCGGCAATCATGTGATAGAGCGCAATGTCAGCGGCATACATTACCACCAGACGATTGCGTTTTTCGCCTTCAGCCGAGAACACCGCTTCCGTGTCGTATTTTGGTCTGAGGTAGCCGGCAATCTCCTCGCAAGCCTCCAGTTCCGCATTGTCGCGTATCTCCTGCGATGCCTGCGACACGACCTTCAGCGCGTTTTCGCCTATGACCACTCTGTAGTCCTCTTCCGTGATAAACATAGTAAGCCTCCTTCCTAATGCGTCACATAAATGGCACGACGCTCGATGTCGGCAACCTTCACACCCTTACGGAAGCGGTGCTTGGCAACCAGTTCGCGGATGGTGCGTTTCGGTACGACCTTCAGCGAGCCGTTCATGTAAATCACATAATACTTCATGCCAAGCAGCTTTGAGAGCTTGTTGGCTTTCTTGATGGCACGCTTGCACTGCCATCCCCAGATAATGTCCTTTATTACTTGTATCATTGTTACCAAATGTTTTTGGCGGTCGGTCTTTTGCCGAACACCGGTTTGAAACTTTCCTGTCTTGTATTGCGCTGGAGTATCCATATTGCGCCTTCATCTGCGTCAGGCGCATCGTCATGCACACGGCTGCCACGCTCCAACGCCAACGTCTGTTCGATGCCCACCTGCATGTCGGGGTCTTCCTTCTTGCGTTCGTTGTACCAGACAAAGCCACGTTCCCAAAGAGGGCTGACCGCCTCGATACGCTGGATTTTGTCTGGCTTCTTTCGCTTGTCGGGCATGATGGGCAGCTGGTAGCCACGCAGCTCACCTTCCACGGCAAACTCGTCCAAAATCACATCCTGCATGAAGTTCGCTTCCATGAAGAACTGAATAGCCACCGTGTCGCGTGTACGCTCGTAGAGGTCGTATAGCCATCGAACCATCTCGCTGACTGTCGCCTGGCGCACGAAACTGTCTATGAGATGCAGTTCCGAGCCAATCTTTCCCCAAACGCGGGAAGCCTTGTAGTCGTTGGAGGTGGTGGATTTGAACGAGGGGTCGGTATAGCACACAATCATGTCGTACTTTTCGAGCTTTGGCAAACGCTTGTATCGAATCCAATCCGCACGGAAGATCGTACCATCCACGATAGGGTTGTGCATCATCTCCTTCTCCCAGGCACGATAGCCCACGAAGTCGCGGTAAGCCTGCGCCTCCTCTTTGGTCCATTTCTCTTTCCATACTGGTTCTCCGTTACGATCGACCGCTACGATTTTAGAAAGGAACACTCCCTTTGTACGTGAGAGATTGTAGAGCACAGAGTTCTTGCTGATGAGGTTGCCCACCATAATGAAGCGTCCACGACCCACATCAAGCGCACCAAAGAGAGCTTCCTTCACCCAGTCGGTGAGGTCGTGTACGAGTTTATCATTCTTGCAAAGCTGATCGTCGTCAAGGTCATCAATGACGATGTAGTCAGGACGAGATTCACGGTCACGCAGACCACGAGGCGACTGTCCACGACCGCAGGCAAGGAACTTCACACCGCTCTTTGTCTTGAACTCGCCCTCCTGCCATCCGCCGTCGTTCTTCTGCTGTCCGAAGTCGGCAATGAGACGCTGGTTGTATTCCAGTTCCGCTTGAATATCTCCAAGCAGTCGGTCGGCATTGTCCTCCGACTTTCCGACAACCACCATAAAGTTGATAAGCCGCTTCGGTTGGAACATCAACCAGAGCGGCGTGAATACATCAAGGTGGGTCGATTTGGCGTGGCCGCGCGGCCACATGAATACAGCCTTCAAGTCGGGCGTGTTTCGGACCTTGCGTGCAGCTTCGTTGTGGAACGGAGCATTGTGAATAGTGCGTATGACCTCGCCGGTCGTCTTGTCACGCAATTGCAGGAAGTGGGGAAAGTAATATTCGCAGAACGCTGCATAGTTGTTGAGCAAGCGTTTGATACGCATGTCTCGTTCTACTGGCGTTTCGCTTTTCAGGAGAGACGTGTCCGTAATGGCTTGCACTTGCCGGCATCGCTCTTTCCACTCCTCGTATGCCTTTTTCTTTTCCGCTGCTGTTGCCATAGGCTGCCTCCACTATTTTATGCCCATCTGTTCTGTGATGTACATGTCCTGGTACTTGTTGATTACACGCATCAGTTCGGGAGTCACCTCTGGGTCTGTCTGCGAGCGGTACTCCAGCCACTTGGAGAACGCCATAAACACCTCGATGGCATCCACCACATTAGCCTTCTTGTCGAGTTTCTCAATGACCGACGAGAGTTTAGCCAACTTGTCGCCGAGTCCTGCTATGAGTGCAGGGTCGTCGGATTCATTCACTTGTGTAATGAGTGTGTCGATGGTGAGCAACAGTTTGTTCACCAGTTCGGGGCGTGTGATGTTTTTGGCGGCACGAGCCTCTTTCCACCCCTCGGCTGAGCACCATTTGGATATGGTGACGCGCGACACGTCCACCTTCTCCGCAATCTCCTGCTGCTCCATGCCCGAAAGATAGAGCGTGCGTGCCAGCGATTTCTTTTTTTCAATATCTGCCTTTGTCATGTTGATAAGGTTTTTGTTCACATCAGGGCATACCACGCCCCGATTCCTTATGCAAAAGTGCCACGATTTCGGTGGCTCTCCAAAAAAGTGTGCAATGGTTTCATAGAAGTGTGCAACCATTGCACACTTTTTTGGCGGACAGACAATTACCTCGTAATATTGCACTGCGAATCGGGCAATGCAGCCCAGAAAACGACAATGATATGAGTAAAGGAAAACGCGTAAGAATAACCAACGACAGCCTGAACAGCTACGGCACAAGAGTGCTGACAGCAGGCATGAACGTGGAGCAGTATCAGCGCAACCCCGTCCTGCTGTATATGCACGAGCGTGGTAATGTGATAGGCTATGTGAAAGACCTGAAGGTGGAGGATGGTGAAGTGACCGGCGAACTGATGTTTGACGAAGCATCCGAACTATCCACACGCTGTAAGAAGCAGTATGAGTTCGGCAGTCTGAAGATGGTGAGCGCAGGGCTTGACATATTGGAGACGAGTGAGGACCCCGAACTTTTGGTACAGGGGCAGACCAGCCCTACTGTCACCAAGAGCAAACTGTTTGAGGTCAGCCTGGTGGACATAGGAGCCAATGACGATGCCATCGTGCTGCAGAAGGACGGCAAGAAGATAACCCTCGGCAAGGACAGCGAATGTCCCTTGCCAATGTTGAACAACAATAATCAAAAACAAATGGAACAGAAACAGATTGCCCTGAAGTTGGGCTTGCCGGAAACGGCAACTGAGGCGGACATCAACGCCAAGCTCGGTGAGTTGAAGGCTGCCAAGGAAGAGAACGAGAAACTCCAGCAGGAGAAGGCGACCCTCACGCTTGCCGGCATCACCGCCATCGTGGAGAAGGCGGTAGGGGAGAAGCGCATCGCCCCCGACAAGAAGGACGAGTTCATCAACCTCGGCAAGGAAGTCGGCAAGGAGAAACTGGAGCGCATTGTCGCAGCCATGGCTCCGCAGATGAAGCTCAGTGCCGTTATCGGGCATCAGGGCGGAGCGGCACAGCAGCCGACTGCCTACAAGAAACTGAGCGATGTGCCGTCAAGCGAACTCTTGACCCTCCGCAAGGAGCAGCCCGAAGAGTACAAGCGACTCTACAAGGAAGAGTACGGCATGGAGTGTGAACTTTAGTACAAACCAATAAAACAAGAAAAAGCAATGAAAGCAAAAGTATTTTTGACCATGATTATGGCTGTGCTGTTCAATGCGATGACAGGAGCCGTATTCGGTATGGCATTGGGCGTGTCGCCCGTGGCAGGTGCCGTCGGTGCCAATGCCGTCGCGCTTGCCGTGAGCGGTGCAATGCCTGTGGGAGTGGCACGCGAGGGCGTGCTGAAAGAGATTTGGACTGGTGAGCTTGTGAAGGCACTCCGCGAGTTCCTCGCCGGCACTTGGCTTGACGGCATCCCCGACAGTTCAAGCATTGTCGATAACGATGTTATCCACCTGGTAGAGGTAGGTGTGGACCCTGACGTACTTGTCAACAACACCACCTACCCAATCCCCTTGCAGGCACTTGATGACAAGGACATCGCCATTCAGCTTGACAAGTTCCAGACAAAGGTAACACCAATCACCGACGATGAGTTGTACGCTATCAGCTACGACAAGATTGCCCGAGTGAAGGAGAGCCATTCAAACGCCATCAACGATGCCAAGTTCGCCAAGGCAGCACACGCACTCTGCGCCCAGAAGAACACCGCCAAGACCCCGGTACTGACCACTACCGGCGAGCGTGACGCGACCACCGGCCGTATCAAGATGACCGCCAAGGACGTGCTTGCGATGAAGGCAGCCCTCGACAAATTGGGTGTTCCGACCACGAACCGTCGCCTCGTATTGTGCACCGACCACGTGAACGACCTCTTGGAGACCGACCAGCGTTTCAAGGAGCAGTACAACATCGACCGCAACACCGGCAAAGTGGGCAAGCTCTACGGCTTCGACATCTACGAGTATGCCAACACACCGTACTTCTCAGCCAAGGGCGAGAAGAAGGCAGTCGGCGACAAGGGAGAAACCGCCGGCGACTTCCACTGCTCATTCGCATTCTACACACAGCGTGTGTTCAAGGCTACCGGCTCCACCAAGATGTACTGGAGTGCCGCCGAGAATGACCCCGAGTACCAGCGCAACAAGGTGAACTTCCGCCACTACTTCATCTGCATGTTCAAGAAGGCAGACGCAGGTGTCGTAATGACCAGCGGATATAAAGCTGAAGCGTAATGGCGAGAATGAAGTATTTGGTCCTGCACTGCACAGCCACGCCAGAAGGCCGTGAGGTAAGCTCCAAGGAGATACGCCACTGGCACACCGACCCGGTAAGCAAGGGTGGGCGTGGCTGGAAGCAGGTAGGCTATACCGACCTGATACACTTGGACGGCAAGGTGGAACGTCTTGTCGATAACAACGAAGATGCGGAGGTCGATCCGTGGGAAGTGACCAATGGTGCCAGGGGTTACAACAGTGTGAGCCGTCATGTGGTGTATGCCGGTGGCTGCACCAAGGATATGAAGCACCCCAAGGACACGCGCACCCCTGCGCAGCTGAAGGCGATGACCGACTATGTGCGGAACTTCCATCAGCGTTTTCCGCAGATCAAGATTGTAGGTCATTGCGACCTTCCGGGCGTAAATAAAGCCTGCCCAGCCTTCGATGTAGCCAAGTGGCTCAAGTCAATAGGAATATACCAACAGTAAAAATATGGATGGCATGAATATCAGCGAAGTCCTGAACGTCCTCCTTGGCGGAGGTCTGGTGGCTACCATTGTTGCAATATGCACGCTGCGGGCTACCATAAGGAAAGCGAAAGCGGAATCGATGAAGGCAGAAGCCGATGCCGAGACGGTGCGTATGGACAACGCCGAGCATGCCACCCGTATCTTGGTAGAGAACATCGTGAAACCATTGAAGGAAGAACTCAATGAGACAAGAAGATACCTCGAAGCCTCGAAGCGCGAGATGGCGCGTCTTAGGAAGGCTATCGACACTGCGAACAGTTGCAAGCATCATGATGACTGCCCTGTTCTTGTCGGGCTGCGCGACAAGCCGAAAAGCGAGCGTGGCAACGGAGGAAAGCGTGAAACAAGTATCCGCGGACACCCTCCAGAGCGAGGTTCGTCAGACATGGACGGAGACAGTACCGCAGGAGGAAGCCAAGCTGGAGATACCTCTGGCGGAACTGACTAACCTGCCCGAAAAGGCAGAGTACCGAGCCAAGAACGGACGAGCCAGCGCAACCGTGCAGAACAAAGGTGGCACCATCGTTGTGTATGCCACCTGTGACAGTCTGCAACGCCAGTGCGAGTACTATGAACGCCAGATGGCGAGCTACAAGAAAGCATTGGAGCAGCAGAAGAATGAAGCCAAAACGGAAAAGGAACGCAGTTCCAATCCGTGGAAGATGCTTCTCATCGCCTTTATCGTCGGAGTGGCGACCGGCATAGTATTAACCATTACAACAAGAAAGATATGGCAAAAAGTGTTTTAGACGGAACCAATCTCATTCTGAGCGTCGGTGAAAAAGCGTTGGGCTTCTCCACTGGCTGTAAGGTGACAACCACAACGGAGACTGGTGAGCGCGTAACCAAGGAGGCAGCAAGCGGCAAGTGGAAAGAGAAGTTCGTGAAGAGTTTTTCCGAGAGCATTTCAGCCGAGGGCTGTGTCCTCACGGATGGCGACACCGAGACCCCGACCTACGATCAGTTGAAGGACATGCAACTCAATGGTGAACCCATAGACGGACGTTACAGTCTGCGCGATGGCGACCAGCGTACCGGCAAGACAACCGGTGGCTACAAGGGCAAGTACATCATCACCTCGCTGGAACTTGACGCACAGGCCGGTGACGATGCCAAATACAGCCTCCAGTTGGAAAACTGCGGCAAGGTTGAGAAAGTGGCCAATGGCCTTAGTGAAGCATCAAATCCGGAATAAGCTATGATAAAGATAACGTTGAAGGGGAAAGAATATCCCTGTGGCTTTGTCATGGGAGCGTTTCTCATGTTCAAGCGAGAGACGGGCAAGGATGTGAGCCAAATCAAGCAGGACGACCTTGAAGAACTGCTGATGCTGATGTGGTGCTGCGTGAAGTGCGCAAGCCAGGCGGAAGGCACCGAGTTCCCTCTGGACTTCGAGACTTTCTGCAACAGCATTACACCAGACGTTCTCAATGATTGGAATGAGCAGGTGAGGCAGTCGGCTGAAAAAAAAAGGATGGGGAAAGTGTAGAAGACCCCGACATCGAACAGTTGCTCGGTATAGCGATGGGGTGCATTGGAATGAGTATGGATGACTTTTGCCGATGCACCCCTTCTGAGTTCTATGCAGCATGGAAAGCATGGAATGAGATGCAGCAAAGCCGTGATCGTGGCGAATGGGAACGTCTGCGCATGCAGTGCCTTTGCACGTTGCAGCCTTATTCAAAGAAAACGCTCGATGCCTCCGACATTATGTCATTTCCATGGGAGACGGAGCAGAAGTCGGAAAATGAAGTGAAGATGGACAAAGAAGACACCCTACGCAGATACAGGGAAGCAAAGGCGGCGGCAGGGTTGAAATAAACAATTATTTGCCTTTGAAGAATTTAATCAGGGCCGCGATTTTGGTAACGACATATAAGAATATGGGTAAACAAGCCACAAGACAAATAGCCACCGTCAGCACCGATGCGAAAGGGTGCTGCACGATAAGGTCGTGTATGGGTTTCAAGTTTACGCTCATAAGTTGTTCAAAAATGTATCCGCCACAAAGGTAAACAATAAAAATGAGAATATGGCAAAAGAGGTCAGTTTTATAATAAAAATCAACGACAACGGCAGTGCGAAGCGTGTTACTGCCGATGCCGAAGAACTCGGTCGGGTCATAAGGAGCGTGCAGGACGAGAGCGAGCGGCTGAAGAGCGACATCCTCACATGGTCGCAGGCATCGCAAGCGATTGATGTACTCCAGGACTCCATCAGTGATCTGCAAAGTGTCATGGCAGACCTTACCGCAGCCTACCAGGTGCAACTCGTGGCAGAGACCCAGTTGGAGACCATCATGCGGCAACGTATGAACAGCACCAACGAAGATATACAGAGCATCAAGGAATTTTGCTCCGCCCAGCAGGAAATGGGCGTAATCGGCGACGAGGTGCAGTTGAGCGGTGCCCAGCAGATGGCCACGTTCCTGAAGGAGAAGCAAAGCCTTGACACACTTATCCCCGCCATGAACAACCTCATCGCCCAGCAGAATGGACTGAACGCCACCAATCAGGATGCCGTGAGCATCGGCAACATGATGGGTAAGGCGATGCAGGGACAGGTGGAAGTGCTGCAGCGTGTCGGCATCACCTTTGACGAGGCACAGAAACAGGTGCTGCAGTTCGGTACGGAGAGTGAGCGTGCTGCCATGCTTGCCGAGGTCATTACGGCCAACGTTGGAAACATGAACGAGGAACTTGCCAAGACGGATGCCGGACGGCAGAAGCAACTGGAGAACACGTTGGGCGACATCAAGGAACAACTCGGCGGACTTGTGCAGGGGGCGATGCCGTTTGTTACCATAGCTGCGCAGACGATGATATGCGTTACAAGCGTCGGCAAGTTCGTAACCTCCCTGACAGCACTGAGTGCAGCTTTCTCCATATCTACAATCAAGGCAACGGCATTGGCCATACATGAGAAGATGGTGTCTATGGCGCAGAACATGTTGGCGGCAAGCGGATATACGGCAACGGCTGGCACGGCAGCCCTGACGGTGGCTGTAACGGCATTGTATGCAGCCTTGACCATGGGAATATCGGTTATAATCACTGGCATTATCACCCTGTTCAGTTCCATGGGCGACGAGGCGGAGGACGCTGCGCAGGACGTGGACATTCTGAAAGACAGTACTGACGCCTTCAGCAATGCCTCGTCCAATGCCAAGGCGGAAATCGACATGGAGGTAAGTTCGCTCGCCTCGCTTATCAACAGCCACAAGAATGCCACGAAGAAGGTGGACGAGTTGAACAAAAAGTACGGCGAGAGTTTCGGTTATCATCGTACCGCGGCGGAATGGTATGACACGCTCATCGCCAAGAGCAAGGTGTATTGCGAGCAGATAGGCTATGAGGCACAGGCGAAAGTATTGGCTTCCCAAATTGCTGCCAAGCAACTTGAAAAGGAAAGCAAGGAAAGTGAGCGTTATCAGCTCGGTCAGCAGTATTGGGACGGCAACGGCAACATACACTACAACTATGAGAACGCAGCTGGCGGAAAGGACTACTATGACCAACTTGGTGGGCAGATAAACAAACTCACTGGCGAAATCAGCATTTTGCAAAAGCAGTATGATTCCGCCATAGACCACATGGTGAGTGCCCAAAAGAAACTGGATGCGTCAAGGAAGTCTGTAGATTTGTCGCGCAAGGACTTGAAAGATGTTTCAGACCAAGATCTGACGGATAATATCACCCAACTTGAAAACGAGTTGAAGAACACCTCGCGCAGCAATGAGGCAGAGCGCACAAGGCTGAATAAAGAAATCGGCAGACTGAAGGCGGAGCAGAAAAAGCGAGAGGATAATGACAAGAAACAGCAAGGTATCAGCACAACTAAAACGACACCGAAGAAAACCACAACGACATCAAAGGTAACGGCGGACGATACTCCAATAACTGACCCGAAAACACTTGAAGATGTAGGCAAGAACATTTCCATTTATGAGGCTCGGCTGAAGAAGACGAACAAGGAGGACACCGAGAAGATAAAGCTTCTCACGGAACTCATCAACAAATACAAGGCACTTCAGAGAACCATACAGGAGGAGATAGACGCTGCCGACCACACGGTGTCGCTCGACACACTTGAAGGAATAGATGCCGAGATACAGTTCCAGCAACAGCTGCGACGCAAGACTTCAAAGGAGAACCTTGCACAGATAGACAAGGAGATAAAGCGTTTGAACGACCTTAAAACGGCATTCGAGGACAGTTCGCACGCAGCACTTGCCACAGACCAGATACATACCTACGAACAACTTGACAACGAGTTGGCCTTCTATCAAAAGAAACTGAAGACCGCTACCGCCACAGAGCGCATCGAGATACAGAAGCAAATCAAGGAACTGGAAAGGCTTCGTGGCAAATGGGACGATGTGCTTTCTGCAATGGATAAGCCGGCAGCCATCGGCAGTTTGAACTCGATGGAGGAACTTGACAAGGCCATTTCTTATTACAGCGAACGGCAACGTAAGGCTACGGGTGCGGAGGTGGAGAATATCCAGCGTACCATCAACGCCCTGCAAGCCAAACGTGATGCGATGAACCGTATGGTGGACTTGCCAACCATGCAGCAGGAAACAGCCGACCTTGGCGGAATGAGCGGAAAGAAACTGAGAATGGAACTGGAACTCATCGGCATTGAAGGCATCCAAGACAAAATAAGGTCGCTGCAGAAGATGCTCGATGATACCAAGAATCCGCTTGGCGATGAACAGCGTAAGGAAGTGACGAAACTTATTCAGACATGGGGCAACTATGAGAAAGTACTGAAGAAGAGCAGCGTCAAATTCAGCGATGCGTGGGCTGGAATAAAAGGTATTGGCGGTGGTGTCGAAGGCATTACCGAAGCGTTAAAAGGAAACGGCAACGCCTGGCAGACCATCACGGGCATAGTGGATGGAGCCATACAGATATACGAGGGTGTCAATAGTGTCATATCAATCATTGATGCCCTGACCGCTGCGACAGGTATTTCCAATACCGTAACCACGGCAAGCGGAGTGGCGGCCACCACCGCAGCTACGGCAAAGGTAGCGGCAGCCCCCGAAGAGGTGGCGGCATCCGTAGCGACGATGGCAGCAGTGAAGGCAGAGGCTATGGCATACCGTGAGTTGGCAGCCTCGGAGTTTATGGCGGCACACGCTTACATCCCGTTTGCAGGTGCCGGCATCGCAGCCGGATTTATCGGCATGATGCAGGGACTTGTGGCATCGGTGGCCGTTACCCCATTTGCCAACGGCGGTATCGTGTACGGACCGACCTTGGCGCTGATGGGCGAGTATGCCGGGGCAAAGAGCAACCCTGAGGTGATAGCACCGCTGAACAAACTGAAGTCGCTTATCGGCAATAATGGCAGCGGAGGTGGCGGTATCTATGAACTGAAGGTGAAAGGCCGCGACCTTGTGGCGGTGCTTGCCAACGAGACGAGAATAAACAGAAAAGGAACGAACATCAAAATATAAGGAGCATGTATCTGCACGGACATTTTTACAACCAAAAGGAAGAGCGCATCGAGGTGCATATACTGACTGGTGGTGACCGTACTAAGGAAACTGTCATTGGTGAGAAGGATGGGGAACTGTCGTTTACTGATGATCCAGTGGACCTGACGAGTCAAGTGAACGATACGTTTGACCACTTGCTCTGCCAGCAGGCTACTGTACGCCTTCTGGCGCGGAACTTCGTGCCGGACTTCTTTTGTGCCTCATGCCGTGACGCTGTGGTGAACATCTACCGTGAGGGGAAATGTCTCTTTGCCGGATTTATCGAACCGCAGAGCTATTCGCAGGGCTACAACGAGGAGTTTGACGAGATAGAGTTGAGCTGCATCGATGCGCTGACGGCATTGCAGTATGCTAAATATCGTGATGTCGGCTCGCTCGGTGTGCTGTATAATGTAGTAAAGGCGGAGGCGGAACAACGCACATTCTTGGCGATGCTGAAAGAGATATTGGGTGGTGTGACGGCTGAACTTGACATCGTGGGTGGTAATGCTATGCGCTACCTATACGATGGAAGTAAGGCTGTGGATGATTTGGCAGGTAACCGCTATGCGATATTCGGGCAGCTGACGGTGAGCGAGTTGCTTTTTCTTGGTGATGAGGAGGATGACGTATGGCAGCAGGATGAGGTGTTGGAGGAGATACTGAAGTACCTGAACCTCCACATCGTGCAGGATGGGTTCACGTTTTATCTGTTCTCCTGGGAGAGCGTGAAGGGCGACGAACGCATCTACTGGCGAGATTTGCTGACTGGCGCAAGCGTGACGACGGCCCGGCAAACAACGGACATCGTGACTGGTTTGGTGACAGACACGGATACGACGATAAGCGTAGGCGAGGTGTACAATAAAATTATGCTGACTGCCAAGGTGGAGAGTATGGAGAGTGTGATTGAGAGTCCGCTTGACAACGATCTTTTGAAAAGTCCCTTCAGCAACAAGCAGAAGTACATGACGGAATACAGCAGTGATGGTGAGGGTTCGAAAGCAATAAATGCCTTTGACGCAATGACTCACGGACAGGAAACCTCCTATAGTGGTGGTTGCGTAACTGACTGGTATGTGCAGATGATGAACAACAGTCAGTGGCTGTTCCCAAAGAGCGGGAGCGGTAACCTGATGGAGGAATACTGTAGTGAGGGGCGAAACCAACATATACTGCCGAACTGGTTGGCGAAGAACCAGGGTGCTGCCATCATGGCACTTGGTAAGGTGGAGAAGAAAACGGACGGAAAGGACAACTCCCCGACATCGAAAGTGGAAATGACGAACTACCTGGTAGTGAGTGTGAACGGCAACTGTGACGACAAGGAGGCAACTACCTATCCTAATACCAACTCGCTTAAGGCAGGCATACCGAGGGCAGTGTATAACGGTAGCATGACTGGTGGTGTTTTTTCGCCTACAGACGAGGGCACGACGAACTACATCGTGTTGAGCGGAAAACTGGTGCTGAACCCTGTGATGGCATTGACGGACACCTACGCGCAAATACACTACTCCTCGATGATATACGCATGGTGGCACAAGACCGTGCCGAGTCGTAATAATGGTGACGGACGCTATTACACGCAGCAGTGGTGGGCGACGGAGACCCCGAATGTGGGGACTACCTGGGATATAATTACAGACCACGGCTTTGTTCCGTTTACGGATACCGGTCCTCAGTTGTATGAGTTCAAGTATAGTGCCATTGGAGACGGCAGCGACCATATATCAAAGGTTGGTGTGCTGGCATGTATGCTGATAATAGGGGATAAGTGTGTTGTGGAAAAAGGCACAGAAGGACAGGTGACGGACTTCGAGTGGCGGAAGTACAAAACGCTGGAGGAGTGTTCCAGTGAGGACGAATATTACCAGCAGTGTTTTACGATAGGCTTTGACCCGAAAATCGGTGACAAGATAGTTGGTACCAAGTTCGATTTGCAAAACAACGTGAACTATGAGCTCGGCATCGATGCGGAGGGCATAGCTATACCAATCAAAAAGGCAGATAAGGTGAGTGGTAGGGTTAAGTTTATGATCCTGGGACCAGTGAACGCATTGTGGGACGTGGTGACGAGACGGCACAAGACGTGGTTCAGACACACGAAATGGAACAGTACAACGATACCGCTGCTGGCACACGTGAGCAGCATCATGGTGGAGCAGTTTGAAGTTAAGATATACAGCGACAACGGACTGGTGAACAACACTGGTGACAATGACCTCGTTTACATGAGCGACACAAAGGAGAGCTTTGTGAACGTGAAGGACGACATCGAAATGAAGATAAACTCAGCACTTACAGCTGCGGAGTGCCAGACGTTGGACGTGACGGACAGTGTGAAGATGAGCACTCCATTGAACACGTTGACCGGAGAGGGACTGTTGGCGGTATATGACTATTCGAGGGGTGTGAGCGCTAAGCCTGAGCAGTTGTATGTGGACTACTACTACAAAGAATGGCATGCACCAAGGGTGGTTATGACGCAGAAGTTGACGGATACAGATGGTGGCATTGTGAGCCTGTTCGCTCACTATCGCCATCCCATGATGGATAAAACCTTCTTCGTGCAGGGCATCAGTCGCAATCTTGAGGAAGGATATGCAGAAATGACACTTAAGGAGATTGAGCAATGATAGACATCAAGGTAATAAAGAAACCAAAAAACGAGGGCAGTACGTCGGCACTGAGAACGAGCGGCACCGCTTACGGCGGCATGGCTGTGAAGGAGGCTGCGCATGCGGCCAAGGCAGACATCGCAGAACTGGCGAAGGAAGCAATCCATGCCAAGGACAGCGACCATGCGGTGGAAGCAGACCACTCCAAGGAGGCAGACCATGCTGTGAACGCAGATGAGTCGAAACACGCACTGGAGGCAGACCACGCCAAGGAAGCTGACAATGCAGATAAGTGGGATTACCGTGAGTTTGACGACTATCTGAATCAGCCAGTGAGAAAGACTGATGGTGTGACCTTTGACTCCGTGACCTCGGACAGCATAAGGAGCGCTGGGCAGTTCGTTGACGGGATGCTTGGTGCTGGGTTCCAGTTGTGGAAAGGTGAGGATGGGCGCACCTACCTGACGGTGGACAAACTGACGGTGAGGCAGACGATGGCCGTGATGGAGCTGCTCATCGAGAAGGTGAGGAGCGTGGGTGGCCAGATATGCGTGAGTGCGGCCAATGGACGCATCAAGACTGTGGAGGAATCGGGCGAGCACTATCTTATCACCTTCGAGCAGGAGAATATGTTTGTACAGCACGATTTGGTGCGTTGCCATACGTTCACGGGCAAGGATATGCGGAGCTACTGGGTAGAAGTGGCTGATGTTACAGAGGACGGTATCGTGGTGGCGAAGGAGGAGTTTGAGGGCGTGGAACCGAAGGAGGGTGATGAGTGTGTGCTGATGGGTAACACGGCGAACACCGATCGCCAGAATATTGTGCTCATATCGGCAACCGAGGACGGACAGCCGAGGGTGGACGTGATGGACGGCGTGAAGGGCAAGACCTTCGACAACTGCCTACGGGCACGCCTCGGCAACCTGGACGGCATCAAGGACGATAAGTTCCCGGCAGACCGCCAGCCGAAGGGCAACGGCCTGTATGCGGACAACGCCTTTCTGAAAGGCACCTTCGTACTGGAGACCGGCGAGGACGTGAAGACCCGCTTCGAGATAACGGAGGGCAAAGTGCAGAGCGCGATCGACAGCGTGAGGAACGATTTCCTAAGCGAGAAGGGCTATCTGAACAACCCGACGTTTGCATCGGGACTGGAGAAGTGGAACTCGGAGAATG
>CAVBFA010000011.1:0-11120 GCA_963594595.1 Oscillibacter sp.
ATGTATAATACACACGGCGACGCACACCAGGAAGTTCCGGTGTGCCATAGTTTTCAACTTATTGGGAACATAGCATAAAAATAAGATCGTTTTATGCAAGTTTATTGATAATGATTAGTAATTTTGCGTTATAAATTAATCGTTATGACACATAAAGAGCTGAACCGCCTAAAACTATTGCTTGTTGAGAAAAAGAAAACAGGCTTATGGCTGGCTGAGCAACTTGGAAAAGATAAAACAACCATCTCAAAATGGTGCACTAATTCAAACCAGCCAGACGTTGAGTGTTTGATAAAAATATCAAAGTTGCTCAATGTCGAACTTTCGGATATATTAATAGTTGATAATGAAGAAATATAATGGAACAAAATATAATCCAAACTGACATCCATCGAGCTGTAGAAGCTATAAAAGTAGCTATTCTACAAACGAGGCGTAAGGTGATGATTCAAGCCAACAAGGATTCTTTGGCCTTGAATTATTCCATCGGTGGATATATATCATGTCGTAAACAAACCTCACATTGGGGTGATAAAGTTCTTGATGCGATTTCTTCACAGCTACAACAGGAACTGCCGGGACTTAGGGGCTTTACCAAAAGCAACCTAAAGAAAATGTGTGTTTTATGAAGGATGGAAAGAGTTTTTTGGACTAATATTCTTTAAAGGGAATAATAGTGTAACATCAAATAAAATCACACCTGTTTCGACAGACAATGATGAAATAACAATTGGTCAGTTAATAACTGACCAATTTGATAAAGCAACACTGGAAGCTTTCCTTACAGTGCAGTTTACCCATCATTATGAGATACTTAGACGATCAGAATCAATTCATCGGAATCATTCTTTGTCGAGGACAAAAGCAACGGACGGTGGAGTATGCTCTGCGAGACACAAGAAAGCCTATGGGCGTTGCAACATATCGGGCAGCAAATGAGCTGCCGGAAGAGTATGGAGAAGTCCTTGGAGGATTGGAAGGACTGAAAGAGTTAATGTAGAAATAAAAAAAATATGGCCAAAAAGATCTATAAGTTTATAGATTATTTAGGGTTTAAGAAATACTTTTTTCTTAAAATGGGCGTTTATCTTGATGGAAAATGCTACCTTTGCATTGCAAATGCTTTGCGTTCGGCAGACAGCAGGAATGTTGGCTCTTGAATCAGAGTTCGCTATTTGTGATAGCTATAAAAGAACTCTCTGGTCGGCAGCGTGAAGCAGTTTGGTTTTTATCTTGAATTTCAACAAACTATTAATACAAAGGAAAAATGAAAAAACACGGCGTTATGTTATTCACATTCGTCATTCTATTTTTGACCTTAGGCTGTGACTTGGCTTATGGTCAGGGAGAAGAGGGGAATGAGAAAGAAGAGGTTACGGTGACATTGAACTTTACGAATTATAATTATGGTCTTAAAGTGAATGATCCTATTAAACCACCAAAACTCAATAATGGTATTATAGTACAAAGCGTCAAGGTAAATTTATCTGGTTATATTCATGTCAACTCAAATAATATCAGATTATCTGATTATTCTGGGAATAATAGTGGGACAATTGATATTTCTGTACCAAAGAATGATACGATAAAGAGTATTATTATAACGGCAAAACCGGCAACAAAAGATGCAGTCTCAAAGTTTACGGTATCATACATGCATAACCAACAAGAAATTTCAAGAAATTATGATAATGAGAAATCCAAAGGGCCTATCCAAGTTAATGGGATTGACAGTGACCATATCATATTGACTCCTCAAAAGTTAGGAAAACTGTATCTTATTCAAATCACCCTCACCTACACCCGTCCCAAGCTCGACGCTACGCTTGACGAGAAAGGCGAGAATGTAGGGAGCACAATTAGTGGGATCGCCGGCGAGAACAAGACGTTGACTCTGAATCGCACATTCAACTCCTCTCAGTTGTATACCATGTGTCTGCCTTTCGACCTGAGCAAGGAGATGATAAAGGGGATTTTCGGCAGCGAAACGAAGGCGTATTCGTATGACGGATATCAGAACGGTGAACTGTCGTTCTCTACTGTGAAAGAGGATGTGGTGAAGGCCGGAATGCCGTTTCTGATGCGGCCCGAGTATTATGTGGAGCAGCCAACGTTTGCGGGCGTCATAGTGGAGAGCACCACCGCACCAAAGATTGTGACTGGCGGCGAATGGGATTTCTACGGCACTTATGAATCGCACAAGTTGGAGGCAGACGGCACTCAACTGTTTCTGACGGCAGACGGTACGCTGGCGAAACCGAAGGCAGGTTTGCAGACGATGAGAGGCTTCAGATGTTATCTGAAAAAGCATACCGGAACGGCGAACGGGAGCGCCCAGCTGCCCTCTGTGACCATCGACGGTGAGACGAACGCCATAAAGACCGCTGAATATGCGGCGCCTACAAGTGCTACAACCGCCTACTCGCTGTCGGGAATGAAGCTGAATGCTGGCTGCAAGACTGCAAACGGCGGGATAATGATTATAGACGGAAAGAAATTCATCACAACGAACAGATAAAAAAACACATAAGGAGAAAGAAATATGAGTAGCAGAATTTACGTAAAACCAGATATGAAGGTAATACCATTGGAGACAGAAGGCTTGACACCGCTCTCGGCGAACGGTATGAAAATACAGGTGCCCACCGAGATACTGGAGAAGGATGCCGACGGTGCCTGTGCAAAAGACTTCGGCAGCAACATCTGGGAGACGGAATAAGAAGCCTGATCCCCGATCAAAACATTTTGGCTGTAAGCCTCCATGTCGCAAGAGACTTGCGCCAATCCCGTAAGTAGATGACTTAATCCCCAAACTGCCTGATAGGTGTTTGGGGATTAAGTCGTTTATATAGGTGATTAACTGATATTCCCAAAATATCTTGTGATGGGCAAAAGAAAGCGGATGGGGAATAAATGAGGGAGACTATGCATCCCTTTATCCCAAATCGCTTTCTATGTTAATATCCAAATGTTTTGACCATTATTTTCAATTTATGCTGAGATTTTATATTCAGGGGTGAATGTTTGGCGATTTCTGACCATGGCTGTGACCAAATGTACAAGTTTGTTCTTGACATTGTTCAGTGCAACCTGCTTCTTCTTTCCTCGTTCTACGAGGCGCATGTAGTACCTCGCCATAATGGGATTGAAGTTGACGGCAGCTAGTGCAGCTTGCGTCAGCATGGCCTTTATCTGGCGGTTCGCCATATAATGTACATGCGGATCGGAATGCACACTGGTTCCCGAATCTTTGCCGAATGGAGCTAGGCCGTAATAGCAGGCAATCTTGCGTGAGTCGTAGTTGAAACGCCGGAAGTTGTCGGTGTACACCATCAGGCACACAGCGTTCTGCGTTCCTATGCCAGGCACCGAGGTCACGATGGTGAACACCTTGGTGAGTTCCTCGTCCGACTTGATGAGATCGGCAATGCGCTTATCTATCTTCTCTATCTCCTTATTGAGTTCAGAGACGATGTGCCGTCCGCTCTGCGAAATCATTGTCTTGACTGGCGACTTCTCCATAGTGAGTCGCTTTTCGCCTCTACGCACCTGGAAACTGCATCTGTGTCTTACGATCATCTGACGGTATAGGAACAGCTCACGCAGTTGTGTAAGCGACTCGCTAAGAGGCTCGTACATAACGGCTTTATCGTAATTCCTCATGGCGTATTCTGCAATCATCGAGGCGTCAGCACGGTCTGACTTCAATCGCCTGAGACCAGACGCATCCTTTATGCTCTTTGCGTTCTCAAGCCACATGTCGTAGCCTTTGCCGTAGAGGAAGTTGCATAGTCCTTTGCTGTAGTCGCCAGTATTCTCGCCACAGAAGAGCCACAGGGAAGAGTCGATGCCGCAGGAATTCTGCTCAACCCACTTGACCAGTTGCTTGTAGCCAGACACGGTTGTCTTGAACTCGTTGAACACTCTTGGGGCCGTTTCTGTCAGTCCGTCTGCAAAAATGATAGCCACATCAACTTTTTCTTTCGAAAAATCAACTCCGATAAATAAATTCTTCATAACTTTGTACGAGTTTTATTGTGTAGAATTGGTCAATAGTTGTATGGACTAACACTCTAACAAGGCTCAGAGCCGATAACTTTCTATCTGGTCTTTGCAACTATGTCGATGAGGTCCTAAACGAATGATAGTCTTCAGACTGGATAGATTCATGGTTTACCTCTTCGACAGACCGATTCTACCTTTTTACAACAAAGGTACGAAACTGTCTTTAGCAATCATAGTTTTACCTTGATTATTTTGGAGTTTATGCGACTTCGTCACAATCTTCTGCAAACTTAGAGGTCATTAGGGCTTGCTTGGATTTTGATTTTTTAGAAGAGTGGATTTTGTTTGTCTTTTAATGAGTAATAGCCGAGCTATTGCGAATTAAAAACAAGCAAAAGACGCCTTATAAAAAGCAAAAGACTGCAAGCAGTTATAAAATATTACATTGAACGGCCTAATGACCGTTTTGGGGTTATTGTTTCATTCAATAGGATATCCTTCTTCCTTTATAATCTCTTTGAGGACATTAACCTTTGCAGTGGAAGCATCCTCCTTATCATAGATGAGCAAAAGAACTATATTACCATCCATTTCCTGTGTAATGAAATTATAAGTGATGACCCTTGCTCCACCAGATTTCCCTTTACCTTTAGACTTTATAGCCATTCGTATTTTGCGGATGCCTGGTGCTAATTCAGCACCTTGTTTGGGGTTTTCAAGAAGCGATTTGCCGAAATTAACCAAGTCCTCCTTGAATGAAGGGTATTTCTTCGCAAGTTTCTTCGCTGCCACATCGAAGTAACTTGAAGTTATAATACTATAATTCATTTATCAATTTATCAAGTGTATTCGGTTGTTTCTTGCCGGCAATAACATCTTTCAGCTCACGAAGTGCTCCTCTCAAATCCTCTGCAATATTCTGAGTATTCTCAGAAACAGAATCAGAAGGCGTAACAGGAACCAAACGGAAGCTGCCTTCACGTGACTTTAAAATCACGTGCTCACCTGCATTCACCATAGAGAAATACTTTCCCTGATTGGCTCTAAAGTCTCTTGCGCTTACTATTGTCATATCTATATACCTTTATGTTTACGTCACAAAGATAAACAATATTTCTAATTTTGGCAACCATTTTGGTACCTAAATTATCACCTAATTAAACATTTTCATCATCTGTGAGCAGTTTTCGCATCTCGTCCATATCAGGCAAAGCCTTTCTCAACTCCTCACTCATATCTTCTGCTGTCTTATATGTTGCGACACCCATTGGATGGTTGTAGTCACGGATAACATACTCAACGAAAGCCTTATTAGCACTCTTACAAAGGAGAATACCAATAGTCGGGTTCTCATGAGGTTTACGCACCTTGTCATCAAGTACTTTCATGTACGTTTGCAACTGACCTATATAACCAGGTTTGAAAGCTCCCTTCTTTAGTTCAACTACAACCATACAATTCAATTCCCGATTGAGAAAAAGCAAGTCAGGAAATAATTCTTCTCCGAATATTTCCAAATGATATTGGTTGCCTATGTAAGCGAAGTCACGTCCGAAAGTCATAATAAATTTTTTGATGTTACGGACAATGGCTTTCTCTATAACCCTTTCATCAATATCTTCAGGTTTGTCAACTTCCATTTCATCGATATTAATGTAGTCGAGCAGATACTCATCCTTGAACATGCCAACAGCCTTACGAGCATCGTTAACCGGCATGGTCTGTAGGAAATTGTTTGCAGCGACTCCATGTTTCTGATATAGTCCTTCCTTTAAGCGATCACGCAAATCGTATTTGTCCCATTTATGGAGAACGGTCTGATGTATGTAGAAAAGTATTTCATGAAGATCTTTCGTCTTATGGAGAATTTCCATGTGATGTGAAAAGCTGATACCTAAAAATTCCTCACGATTGATTTCGCTCGCCATGGGCGACCATTTTTGCATAGAGAAATTGTCAATATCGATAACATCTTTATTTACAGCTATTTGTAATTTGCTCGCCATCGGCGAGCAAATTATATATTGCACCCAATATTCGTAGAACGCACGCATATTACGAATGTTCTGCGAAGAGAATCCACGAAGACCAGGAAGTTCACGACGTAACTGTTCACTGATACGGTCAATGACAGAAGTACCCCATGCTTCTTGGCGTGAATGTGCAGACACATATCCACCGATACCAAAATAGAGCGACAACTGTTCGCCAGTTACCAATTTTGCAGCCCGGTACTGACTGTATAATATAGCATCCTTTATGACACTTACAGCCTGTTTATATTGTTGTATAGAAGTTTCCATTACTTTATGTTTTCATTAAAGTCCGTATCGTACAGCAACGTCTTTATATCTACTTTCAGGATTTTGGCTATCATATCAAGAGTAACTAAATCAGGCTGAACAGAATTGCTACACCACTTGCTGACGGAACAATTTGATTTTCCTATCTGTGCAGCTAACCATTTGCCAGTTTTCTGTTGCTCTGCAAGTACGACTTTTAGCCTATTTATTTTGGGCATGACGTAAAATGTTTTAATTTAGACGCAAATTTATCGTTTTTTCTTGTATTCTACAAGAATATCATCAAGAAAATCCGAATTGTAGCTTTACATATACACCTCAATCCCATTCACCTCAGATATACACACATCTCGAAGCTGCTGGATTTCGTTGGAGTCCAGCAGTTTCATTCGTCTTGTGTATTTTGGGAAATCCATTTACAGGGTTGTGATGGAAAATGAAGAAAAGTGCAAAAGTGTGGTTATGGAAATGAGGGTTCTCGCTTGTGCGCTTCGAGAGCTTTCTGTATTTCCCCAAGCATAAAGTCTATGAATGGTCCGGAGTCGGCAGCATTGCTGTTGGCAGTAATTGCGTCGTAGTATAGCTGCTGGTTGGCATACACCATGTTTTCCATCGGCCTGTTTCACCACTTCACCATAATGACCGTTTTGTATGTAAAATGGGCATGCTGCTTGCCCAACCGGGGCACGCTGCTTGCCCATCATGGGCAACGTGCTTGCCCCAGTTGGGCAGAATCTGTGTCAGACGTCTGCCCAATAAGTTAACCCAAAACGGTCATTAGGACGTTTACTTTATTTTTCATGACTGCTTGCTGCCTTTTGCCTTTTATAAGGCGTCTTTTGCTTGTTTTTAATTCGCAATAGCTCGCTATTACTCATTAAAAGACAAACAAAATACACTCTTCTAAAAGAGCAAAATACAAGCAAGCCCTAATGACCGATTTGGGTTAATGTCGTAATATCCATATTCCTGTTTCCAAGATTCTGTCGACACATGTAATTCCTCTCATCAGATAATTCCTGACAGTTTCAAACCATTCAGACAGTTTCACATCATCTTGATAGTTTCAAACCATCCAGGCAGTTTCAAATCATCCAGACGGTTGAAAATATCCAGACAGCTTCAAACCATCCAGACAATTGGAAACAACTGTCAGGTTGCTAACTGCCTGTATGCCAATGTACTATGAGGAAAACCTGATGATCTGACAGTTTTCGCGTGATTTCAGATATTATGGCAAAATCTTTACATTTGCCGAAGTTTTGCCGGAAAACAACGCCCCGTGCCCCGTGCCCGTCAGTTCAGCTTCGTCATGTGGTAGCCGAGGCGTTTCAGTTCCATCGACATGCCCATGAGATACATCTGGTGGAGGGCAGACACATAACCCTGGAAAGCCTCGGGAGTGCCGGGCTCGAGGTGCTGGTGGTAGAGCAGGTTGTATGTGCGTGAGGCACATTCGCCCACTATCTTTGTCATCAGGGCATGGTCCTCATCGGCGAGCAGCAGCACTTTCTCGCAGATGTAGTCGTCCATGTGGTCGAAGTCGCGCTGGTCTCTCAGATATTTATACAGGTCGCCTACTTTGCTGTATAGTTCCCAGTCGGTGTCCCAATATTTCGCTATCGCCATTCCGATGAACATCATCCATCCGAGCGACACGGTAGGGTAGGCGTTGAACTCCCTCATTCCGTCGGGCAGATAGCTCTCGCCGATCTTCTGCCACAGTTCCTCGATGTCGGGAGCCTCAGGCAGACGCTCGTCCACTTTTCCGATGGAGAGCAGATATTGGTGGAGGTCGGTGTGGAACAGCTGTTCCAGATTCTTGATGTCTTTCTTCAATTCCATATATATATGTGTTTCTTTTTTATGCTTGTGAGTAAGTGTTTATACATTTGCTGAGCCAGTTGTCATGGTTGAGGCTCAATACCTTGATACAAAGGTAAGATTATATTTTCAAATATCGGCATTTATTCCGCCGATGTGCTATATTTCGGGAATTTTTGTGTAAGTTTGCATTATAAATTTATATGCGAATGAAAACACTATTTATTGCTTCTGCCCTGGCTACGATGGCTGTGGCAGCAAACGGACAGACAATCAAGTATCCGCAGGCGCCGAAAGACGGTACTGTGGATGAGTACTACGGAGTGAAGGTAGCCGACCCCTTCCGACCTCTTGAAGACGACACCAGTGCTGCCACGGCAGCTTGGGTGGATGCCGAAAACAAGGTCACCAATGCTTATCTGGCAAAGATTCCTCAGAGAGCCAAATATCTGAAGCGACTGAAACAGATGGTGAACTACGAGAAGGTGTATACCCCCTTTGAGAAGAACGGCAAATGGTATATCTACAAGAACGACGGCATGCAGAACCAGGCCGTGCTCTATCAGATGGACCGTCTGGGCGGACCGATGCGTGTGTTTCTCGACCCCAACAAGCTGAGTGAAGACGGAACGGTGGCGCTGAAAAACATCTCCTTCTCCAACGACGGCCGCTATTTCGCCTATGTCATCTCGCGCAACGGCAGCGACTGGGAGGAGATATACGTGATGGACGTGAACACCGGCAAACTGCTCGACGACCATATCGTGTGGGCAAAGTTTACCGGCACGGAATGGCAGGGCGACGGCTTCTACTACAGCGCCTACGACGCACCGGAGAAAGGCAAGGAGACGTCGGCAAAGAATGAGGTGCAGAAGGTGTACTACCACAAGATGGGCACACCGCAGAGCCAGGACGTGCTCTACTATCAGAATCCCGCCCATCCGCTGCGCTTCTATGGAGTGGACGTGAACAAGGAGGAGACGATGATGTTTCTCGTTGAGGCAGGCATGGACCAGGGCATAAACCTCTATGTCAGAGATCTGAGAGTGGCAGGGTCGCAGTTCATACAGATGACCGGCGACTACACCAAGAACTATGACCCAATCCAGACCATAGGCGACAAGATCTATATGCTCACCAATGCCGGTGCGCCGAAATACAAGATTATGGTAGCCGATATCCATGAGCCGGGCTTTGCCCACTGGACCGACCTCGTTCCGGAGAGCGATGCCGTGCTGAACGGTGTCACCTTTGTGGACGGCGACAAGATGGTGCTCTCGTATATGAAAGACAACTGTTCGAAAGCCTACCTCTATAACATCAACGGAGAGAAGATCCGCGAGATAACGCTTCCGGGAGTTGGCAGCGCCGGTTTCTCAGGCAAGATAGAGGGCAAAGACCTGTTTTATAGCTACACCAGCTATACCGTGCCTACCACGATATACAAATACGACCTTGCCTCAGACAAGAGCACCGTGTTCAGCAGTCCCAAGGTGAGCTTCAAGCTCAGCGACTATACATCCCGGATGGTATACTATACGAGTAAGGACGGAACCCGCATCCCGATGTTCCTCACCTATAAGAAAGGCGTGAAGCTCAACGGCAAGAACCCCGTGCTGATGTATGGCTATGGCGGTTTCAATGCCACTTATCCCCCTGCCTTCTCAGCCATGCGCATGCCGTTCCTTGAGAATGGCGGAGTGTATGCCTATGTGGTGCTCCGTGGCGGTGGCGAATATGGAGAAGACTGGCATCTCGCCGGCACCAAGATGCAGAAGCAGAACGTGTTCGACGATTTCGTCTCTGCCGGGGAGTGGCTCATCAGCAACAAGTATACCGACAAGAACCATCTCGCCATTATGGGCGGCAGCAACGGCGGACTGCTCGTGGGCGCCTGCATGACGCAGCGTCCCGACCTCTTCAAGGTGTGTATTCCGGAGGTGGGAGTGATGGATATGCTGCGCTATCACAAGTTCACTATCGGCTGGAACTGGGCTCCCGACTATGGCACGAGTGCCGACAGCAAGGAGATGTTTGAATATCTGAAGGCATATTCGCCGCTCCACACACTGAAGGAGGGAGTGGAATATCCGGCAACGATGGTTACCACAGCCGACCACGACGACCGTGTGGTTCCTGCCCATTCGTTCAAGTTCGCTGCCCGTCTGCAGGAGTGTCAGGCAGGCAAGGCCCCAGTCCTGATCCGTATCGACAGCAAGGCAGGCCATGGCGGCGGCAAACCATTGTCTAAGGTGATGGAAGAGACTGCCGACATCTACGGCTTCATAATGTATAACATAGGAATGAAAATGAAATAATCGCAGATCAAGGGCAATCCTGATTGCCTCTCTAAATAAAATACGGTCATCAGTACTGGCAGTTGCCAATGTTCTGATGACCGTTTTGTTTTTTATGTTCTGATGACCGATTTCGGTTTATGTCCTGCTGACGTTTGGGCTTTATTCTGCTGACCGATTGGGGATAAAAAAGCAGCAAGAGGAGAAACTTGATTCTGCCCTTGCTGCCAGTGTATGTTTTGGGGTTAACCCCCGAAAGGGTTAAAAGCGGTTATTGTTCTTCCATCTCCTTCATTTCGTTTTTCGCCATGTTCTGATACATCGACGGAGTGAGACCTACCATCTTCTTGAACACGTTGATGAACGTGGTGGGCGATTTGAAGCCGACGCTTTCGGCGATGCCCTTTATCGTGAGGTTGCCGTAGTTCTCCACGTCGATGAGTCTTTCGCGTGCCAACTGGATGCGGTAGGTGTTTATGAAGGCGTTGAAATTCTTCTTGAACGAGTCGTTGATGACCTGCGACACATATTTGCTGTTCGACCCTACGAGTTCTGCAAGTCGGTCGAGCGTGAAGTCCGTGCGGCAGTATTCCGTGGTTTCCTCCATCACGCTTACGATTTTTCTGGCTATCATCTTCTGGCCCTCCTCGTTCAGGTTGCTCGTGTGGTATTTTGCTGCAGTGTCGTCGGT
>CAVBFA010000011.1:11130-16100 GCA_963594595.1 Oscillibacter sp.
GTGGTGTCCTTGTATAGCTGTTCCAGTTCCTTCTGCATGTTCAGGTTTTCCCTGTTCTGTCTGAAGAGGTTGAGATAGCTGGAGTGTAGCTTCTTCTTCTGGCGGTTCACGATGGTGAGGAAAATGCCTATTGAGAGTGTGAAGAGCAATACTATGCTGAGGGCTATCCATTGGTTGCGTATGGTGCGCGCTCTTTCCTGCTCCTTTTCGTGCAGGGCGTCGATCTCCTTGGCAGTCTTCTCCACTTCGTGAAGGAAGAGCTTGTTTTTCGCCATGTCGAATTTCCTCACGTTCTGTATGGAGTCTCTGGAGCTTATGTATATCGCCCTGTATTTGCTTGCTGTCTTTATGTCGCCATTCTTCTCATACAGGTCGGCAAGCTCCTTTAAGGTGGTGATGAATGCCGGCAACACATCCGTCCTCTTTGCCTCCTCGTAGCAGATATGCAGATATTTCTCCAGAGAGTCTCTATTGCCGAGCCTCTCGTATATCAGATAAATCTCCTGATAGGCAAAGCATCTGAATCTGGCGGGCAGCTTGCGCTTCTCGGCAAAGACGGCAAGTCTTTTGTATCTCTCAGCCTGGTGGTCGTATTTTCCTTCCATCATTTCTATGCGGCCTTTGGTGTATTCGGTCATGAAGGCATAGGTGGCGTCTCTCTTGTCTCTCAGCCGCTCGGCTTTTTCCAGATATTTCTTTGCCTCGCTGATGTCGCTCTTGTTGGTATACATGTTTGTGAGATTCGTGAGAATCTTGTATTCCGTTATCTTGTCGGGATAGTCCTTGCAGAAGGCGAGCGCCTTCTTGTAGTAGTTTATGGCTTTCTCGTAGTCGAAGTAGTAGGTGTATATGCTGCCTATCACGTTATACAGTTGGGAGTTGTATTTTTTCTCCTTGCACATCTCGCTCAGTTTCACTCCCTCCACTTCCGTGTCGAAGGCTTTGGTGTATTCGGCGCGGTTCACGTATAGTATGCCGACCTTCACGTGGGCAAGGATGCAGGTCTGTTTCTCTTTCTCCGGCAGGTCTTTGTTGAACCTGTTGCATACCAGTGTGTAGAGCACGATGGCTTTGTCCTCGTCGCCGGCATTTTCCAACCTTGCCGCTGCCGTCATGATCTTCTCGCTTGGCATCTTGTCGTGCTGTCTGGCAAATGCCGAATACTTAGTGATGGCAGCCGACGAGGCGCTCGCACTCATGGGTGCAGACACGGCGATGATTATGACAGATAATACACGTAGTAAAAGATTTTTCATTTTGTTTCCGATTATAGTCTCAGAAGTCTAAGGTCATAATTGTATTCGCTTCTTCGACATTTTTTGTGTTTCCTTTTGCAAAGATACAAATTTCTGTCATGTCTGCAAATAAAAAATGACATTCGGATGAATGAATAATGAAGATTTCATTACCTTTGCAGACGGAAACAAAATAACAAACAAATATATTTATATGGGAGGTATCTTCGGAACAATTTCAAAGAAAAGCTGTGTAGCAGACCTGTTTTATGGCACCGACTACAACTCTCACCTCGGTACACGCCGTGGTGGTATGGCAACATTTTGCAAGGAAAAGGGCTTCGTGCGCTCTATCCATAATCTCGAGAGCTCTTATTTCCGCACCAAGTTTGAGCCTACTCTCGACCGCTTCGAGGGGGCTACATCGGGAATCGGCGTAATCAGCGACACCGACGCACAGCCGCTGATAATGAATTCCCACTTGGGAAAATTTGCCATCTGCACGGTGGCGAAGATCCTCAACAAGGATGAGCTGACAAACGAGATGCTGGAGAAGAACATGCATTTCGCCGAGATGTCGTCGGGCAGCACAAACCCTACGGAGCTCGTGGCGCTGCTCATCATTCAGGGCAAGACATTCAAGGAGGGTATAGAGAACGTGTATCGGCATATCAAGGGATCGTGCACGATGCTCCTGCTCACCGACCACGGCATCATCTGCGCCCGCGACAGTTGGGGACGCACTCCGATAATCATCGGAAAGAAGGATGGGGCATATGCGGCATCGAGCGAATCGACCTCGTTCCCTAACCTTGATTTCGATACAGTATATAATGTAGGACCGGGAGAGATAGTGAAGCTCACCGCCGACGGTATGGAGCAGATCAGGAAACCGAACAAGAAGATGCAGGTGTGCTCGTTCCTGTGGGTGTATTACGGATTCCCTACATCTACCTACGAGGGAAAGAACGTGGAGCAGGCGCGTTTCGACAATGGCTATAACATGGCGAAGACAGACCCCGTGGAGGTGGACTGCTGCAGTGGTATTCCAGACTCTGGAACGGGAATGGCGATGGGATATGCGGCTGGCAAGAACGTGCCTTATCAGCGCTGCATAGCAAAATACACTCCTACGTGGCCACGCTCCTTCACTCCGTCAAACCAGAGCATGCGTTCTCTCGTGGCAAAGATGAAGCTTATCCCGAACAAGGCGATGCTGCAGGGCAAGAAGGTGTTGTTCTGCGACGACTCCATCGTGCGTGGCACCCAGCTTCGCGACAACGTGAAGGTGCTCTTCGATCAGGCTGGTCTGAAGGAATGCCACATGCGCATTGCCTGTCCGCCGCTCGTATACGGATGTCCGTTCATCAACTTCACGTCATCGAAGAGCGATATGGAGCTTATCACCCGCCGTATGATCCAGAAGTTTGAGGGCGACCCGAACAAGAACCTCGACAAGTATGCCACCACCGACTCTCCCGAGTATAAGCGCATGGTGGACGAGATTGCAAAGGAACTGGGACTCACCACTCTGAAGTTCAATACCATCGAACAGCTCATCGAGGCTATCGGTCTGCCGAAGTGTCAGGTGTGTACCCACTGCTTTGATGGCAGCAGCCAGTTCTCGCTCGAGACATTTGCCGACGAGGATTGATTACAGCCTCCTACATGAATTTGAATAGACAAACGATTGTTTATAACAGCAAAAAAGCGACTCTCTTGTGAAAGTCGCTTTTTGCTGATTATATATTTTCTCAAATGGTATTCCATAGGGATTTAGCATAATAGAAGTACAGCTGTTATCATTACAGGTATCAGCAGACAGATTATTACAGACCATTTGTAGTAGTTATTTTTTACAGTCCGTCCAATATGGTGTATTGTTTTATTGTCTGAAGAGATATTCAGAAATCTTATACAAACAGTGTGATATGTCTTGAATCCTTCATGAAAGATTTTCGTAAGATGCTGGAATACAATGCGTTGGATGAAGGAATAAGGAGAATTGAAGTGTGGGGAATATTATGATGATGAGAGCGATAAACGGGGCTCGAACCCGCGACCCCCAGCTTGGGAAGCTATGTATTGATTCTTCTGATTTACTCTTATATATAAAGAAAAGTACAGATTGTATGGGACTGGTATTATTGCAATAATTTTACAGTTGTGAATTAATAGTGGGAATTTCCCCAAATCTTAAAACTTTGAAATGCTTCTCTTCAAAGACCCCTAGGATTTGGGCTGTCCTGGGAACTATGAATAGAGAAGAACCAAATAAGAGGAATTGTGATACCCTTCTTCAAATGAGTGTGAATAATTTTAGATTTCATACATTGGATATTTTTGTTATTGTTTGTGGAATGTTTTGCAAAAATACAAACTAAATGATTTATTTAATGGTAGTTTACAAAGTATTTAACTGAAGAAAGGATTAAATTAATTTAAAATACCTGGACTATGGAAAAGTTTGATACACATTCTATGGATAGTTGGAAATATTGTAGTATATTTGCAATACTAACAAATGCTTGTAATACACACTATAATAGACAATTAGGTAGTGTGGTTAAAGTAAAGCTTTAAGCAAGGATAAATATAACTTTATAAATACAATATTATGGTCTCAAGAAGCAGAACATCAGATGAAATGAAGTGGCAGGCAGAAAGTGATGCTTCCACAATGGCAACTTATCAGGAGATAATGAATGATAAGGCAAGAATGAACAGGGCTATCAAAGTAGCCAAATCCAAGGCGGCAGATCTTTCTAAAAGAGCAAGTGCCATGCAGAATGTAGCAAAGACAAAAACAACAGGAAGGAGGAAATAATTATGGCAGTTACCAAAAAGTCTAAGACTACAGAAGCTAAGACTCAACTAAGTATAAAGACAAGTGACACTTACTATGATTTGGTTGAGGATATAAATGCCCATAACAGATGTTATCCTGATACTCCTATTCTAAAGGAAGACATAGTGGAGATAAGGGAGAAAGAAGGAACCTACATGATGCTTTATTATAAATAAGGTATAACTGATCTAATCCTATATTGTATGTCAAAGCAAGAGAATTTTGAAGAATATGATTCAGAGCCAGTAGTTTACTGTGCCAAATGCTACTCATTGAAAATAAGATTTGAGGAGACAATAGGAATGGATAGTTGTGAAGATTGTGGATGTACTGACTTCAAGACCTCAAGCTTTGAAGAATGGGAGAAGATGTATGAAAATAGGTATGGTCATAAGTTCATGGAAGAAAAAGGAGATATACATAAATCCCCAATATTCCTTCTGACCAATGACCAACTTAAAACAAAAGTGATGGAAGATCCTTATTGGAGAAGTCTGTGTAGAACTTTATATCCCACATTCCCTAATTGGCTTGACAAGGCAGACTCCATAATACTGTTGTTTTCCAAGCTATACCAGGACAATAGGTTGGATGATCTTAGAATGGAATTAATAAACAAAGACAAAAAGAAAAGATATGGAAGAGAAGAACATGACAAAAACAGTTGAACTTACCCAAGAATCCCAGAAGGAAGAAAGACAGAAGCTTTCCTATGAGCAGCTTAATGATGCTTGTAATCAGTTATTCCAGCAGAATCAAAGGCTGGTAAAGAGAAATAATGAATTGGAGCAGTTCCTTCTTAACAAGCGTCTTGAATATCTGTTCAAGGTTATAAGTCTTGAAGACAATATTTTAAAGAAGAGTTTTTCAAAGGAATTCATTACTGC
>CAVBFA010000011.1:16110-20506 GCA_963594595.1 Oscillibacter sp.
ATTACTGCCTGTGCTAAGGAGATTGAAATAGCTCTGACAATAACCCAAAGTGAAGACACAACTAAAAACAGTGATTGATATGGAAGATTCTGTTCAGACAACAAAAACAGAAGAAAGGTCCAGACTTCCAAAACCAAACAATGTGGTTACTGTACCTACTTCTTCAAAGATTGATTTCTTCAAGTGGTGGTGTGTCTTTCTAAGACCCTTCATCCATCTTACCAATAAGGAGATTGATGTAATAGCCAGCTTTCTCAAGCAGAGGTGGGAGCTGTCAAAGAGTATCAGTGACCCTACTATCCTTGATACCATGCTGATGAGTGAAACCACAAAGAGCAAGGTGATTGAAGAATGTGGAATAACCCAACAGCATTTCTATGTAGTGATGAGCAACCTTAGAAAGAATAGGATAATAGTGAAAGACAAGATAAACTCTCGCTTGATTCCCAATCTTAGAAAAGATGATAATGGTTGCTTTCAGTTGTTGGTATTGTTTAAGGATGATATGAAAAAATGACTTATAATGAAATTATATCTGAAGTAGCCAAGGAGTTGTCTTTACCTCAAGATAGGGTCAATAAAGTATATAGAGCTTACTGGAAAGCAGTCAGGGATCATATTACTTCATTGCCTTTGAAGGAAGATTTGAGTGATGAGGAGTTCAATAAGTTACAGCCTAACGTTAATATTCCTTCTATAGGAAAGCTACATGTCACCTTAGACAGATATAGGAGAATGAAGAAAATGCAAGAATATAAAAACTCATTTAAACAAGATAAATATGTTACACATAAAGAAGATTAAACCTTTGTTCAACCATCTGCTTTTAACAGCAGACAGATTTGAGAAAGATGTAGTGGAGAGTGGTATTATAGTAGCTAAGAAGGGAGACTTGAAACTCTGGCAGACTGTAGTTGCCATGGGTTCTACTGCAAGAGATGTCAAGGTTGGAGACAAGGTAATGATTATCCCTGAGCATTTTGCCGTAAAGAAATACAACAAGAATTCTGTGCAGAATGACTTGGATAATAATCCTGTACTTTCTTATAAGTTCCCATTTGAGACAATGGAGGATGAGAATGGAGAACCAAAGGATTACCTTTATATTTCAGATAACAATATAAGATATGTGTTTGAAGGAGAGGAGAAAGATGATTCTCTTATTCTTCCTGCCAAAAAGAAAGTGCTGTTGATGTAGGGTAGAAGTTTTGTATAGGGATAGTCCAGGTCTTTCAGGCTTGGGCTATTTTTATGTTCTCTAAGTAAAGAATTTAGGTCATTGTCTTTTGCTTCTACATGATATAATTTTGCATATAAGTAGAAGAAATTATAAATATGGAGAATGTAAAATTCAATAGATGTCAGACCCCTCTTGAGGAATTGCATTTAGAGAAATATCCTCAAGAAGTACAAGATCAGTTTTGGGATTTTCTGAATAATGTCCCCTTTATAAAATGGATGGTATCTCCAGACAGACCATTGGTCTCAGAACTGCCAAGGGATGAAGAAGGAAGAGCAATTATAGACATAACCCATCCACCAATACTTGAAGGCAGTGATTATTTCAGACCTTCAGCATTAGCCTTTGAGAGAAACAAAAGTCAATATTCTCTTCTAAGACCAAATGCCAATCCAAACAGTGAATTTGGTAAATGGCTGTATGGGGAAAGGGAAAGAGGATGGAATGGCTATTGTAATCCCAAGACAGGCATGTGGGTTACAGGAGATTATTATTGGATGCTTAATTTCTGTCCTATGCATCTTGTAAAGAAGAATGATAAGGGGGTATCCATAAGAACTGTCGTTCATCCAAACTTTTGGGATGGACAGTTTCTGATGTCTCACTATATACAACAGGGAAGAATACATGGACACCATGTTTCAGCATTGGCAAGCCGAGGCAAGGGAAAAACATCTTTTGGTGCTGGACTTCTTGCAAAAAGATGTATAATCGGAGAAGCTGAAGAGAATAATAAAGAGGTACAGTGTATGGTAACTGCTGTAGACAGAACCAAACTTATGGATACCAACATGATTCTTAAGGTCTTCAAGGACAATCTGGACCATTGTGCCAAATATACCCAATTTGCTTCTCACAGATTAAAGTCTTCAGACCAGGAAATGGAATGGAAAATGGGTTTCAAGAAGTTGGGAAGTGAAGTTGAGTATGGCAGTAAAAATTCAGTGTCAGGTATTATATCAGGTGTAAATCAGGATAAGCTGAATGGTTCCCGTGGAGTGTTATACCTTATTGAGGAGGCAGGTATCTTCAAGAATCTTCTTAGTACTTATAATATGATCAGACCTTCAGTAGAACAGGGAAATGAAGTCTTTGGTGAAATATTCTGTTATGGTACTGCAGGAGATGACCAGAGTGATTTTACTGCTTTTGCTGAGATGTTCTACTCCCCTAATGGTTATAATCAGGAACCTCTGGAAAACGTGTTTGACAAGGAAGGTCAGGGAAAAAAGCAATGCTGTTTCTTTTATGGAGCCTATATGAATTATTCCAATGACTGCATTGACAAAGATGGTAACTCCGATATTACTAAAGCCCTGCTTGCAATTCTTTATGACAGGTATAAAGTAAAGTATGGCTCTACAGATGTAAATACTATTACCAAGCGTATTTCCCAGTATCCTATTGTTCCACAGGAAGCAATGATAAGAAGCCATGGCAATGTTTTCCCTGTGACAGAACTCAATGAAAGAATCAACCAGATAGACAGTAATCCCAATGAGTATGATGATACTTATGTAGGAGAGCTTGTACAAGACAATAAGACAGGAGAAGTAAAGTTCAATCCTACTGTTGCCATTCCTATAAGAGATTTTCCTACCAAGGACAACAAGGTGACAGGAGCCTTGGAAATTTTTGAAATGCCTAAAAAAGACAGTGATGGCAAAGTCTTCAGCGGCAGATATATCTGTTCTGCAGACCCATTTGATGCAGACTGTTCCAACACAATGTCATTAGGATCTTACTTTGTAATGGACTTGTGGATGGATATGATAGTTGCTGAATATACAGGAAGACCTGCATTTGCAGAAGAGTTCTATGAGATAGGAAGAAAGCTTTGTCTGTTCTATAACTGCAGATGTATGTATGAACAGAATATCATGGGTATGTTCTCTTATTTCAGTTCACATAATGCAATCCACTTGTTGGCTGAAACTCCAGAATACCTTGTGCAGAGAAACATGATAAGCAGTATAGGCTATGGAAACAAGTCAGTGGGTATCAGAGCTACTACACCTATTATAAATGGTGCCATCAAGATGATACAGACTTGGCTGAGAAAGCCTGTTGTTGTCATTGTAACTGATGCAGAAGGAAACAATTCTGAAGTCACTATTCCTAACCTATATAGAATAAAGAACAGAGCACTGCTTAAGGAACTTGTTCTATGGAATCCCAATGGAAACTTTGACAGAATAATGAGTCTTGTACAGCTTATGCTATATAGGGAGGAGAAAATGGTGCTTTACCATGGCAATCTGAGACATACTGAAGAGGCAAGCTCTGGTATGGAAAGTGATACTTACTGGGAGAGAAACTATCCAGGAAAGAATAAAGAAAGAAAACTATGGTAAAGTAAGTAAAAAGTTTTTAGTTATTCATCAAGAGGCACTTGTTTAAGTGCCTTTTTTATTATGCCTTAGTACTAAAATAAGTGACATTCTTAATGTTTGACATTTAAATATCTTTGCATGAGAAAGAATGTAGAACCCAAAAAAGAGAAGTAATATGGAAGCATTAAGTTTTGACAATATCTTAGGAGAGCAGGAGATTGAGACTCTCTTCACAGATCCTAATGATACAGAAACACAAGAAGAGAATATCCAGCAGGAGGAAGAAGAGGAGACTCCTACTAATGATAATGGTAAAAAGAAAGAAAAGACTACTGAGGTAATAAATCCTGAGACTTTGTTTGAGGATGACATTCCAGAGAGCGTAGGTAGTGGCAAGAATAAAGAAGGTAATAAGGAAGATACTGTCCATGATGATGATCAAGACGGCACTTCTCCAGATAACTTCTACTCTTCCATTGCCAATGCCTTGGCGGTGGATGGTATCTTCCCAAACCTTGATGAAGAGACAGTGAAAAAGGCAGTGGATGCTGAGACATTCAGTAATCTGATTGAATCAGAAATCAATGCCAGACTTGATGAGAAACAGCAGAGAATTTCAAAAGCCTTGGAGAGTGGTGTAGAACCTACAGACATTAAGAAGTATGAAGACACTCTTACCTATATCAACTCCATCACAGATGCTTTTCTTGCTGAGGAGAGTGAAAAGGCAGAGCAGACAAGAAGTACCCTTATCTATCAGGATTTCATTAACAAAGGCATGACTCCTGATAAGGCAAAGAAACTTACAGACATGGCTATAGAG
>CAVBFA010000011.1:20631-28649 GCA_963594595.1 Oscillibacter sp.
GATGAGCAATAAGGAATTCTTTGCAGGAGAGTACAACAGACTGCTCCAAGAGGCTCAGCAGAAGTTTGAAGAGGATAAAGCTGACAGGGCTAAGCAGGCACAGCAACTCCAGACATCCATGCTTAATGACAAGCAACTGATGGGGGACATTGAAATTGGTAAGGATATTCGCAAGAAAGCCTTTGAAGCCATTTCAAAACCTGTTTACAGAGATCCAGATACAGGAAAGTATCTTACTGCCATGCAGAAATACCAGGAGGAAAACAAAGCTGATTTTCTCAAATACACAGGTCTCATCTATACTTTGACAAATGGTTTCAAGGACTTTGATGCTTTTGTCAAAGGCAAGGTAAAGAAGGAAATGAAAAAAGGTCTTAGAGATTTAGAGCAGACCCTCAACAATACGAGGAGGTATAGTAATGGTAGTCTTAAGATGGTAACTAACCAGAAGGAAGATCCAGACTCCTTTATCAGTGGAGGATTCCAACTTGATTTGTAAGACTTCAGTATATAAAGATTAGTTTAAATGTTTAATTTCTTATAAAAATGGCTGGAAAATTAGGTAAATTTCAGAAGCAGACATTTAGCCATTGGATGGGTACCACCAAGCAGAATCACCTTGGTGGAATCTTCCAGATGCAGCCTCAGAAGGCTACAGACTTAATGGTAAAGCTGCTTGCTTGGTACAGAGGTAAGACTCTTGATACTTTCCTCTCACAGTTCCCTGTTAAATCATTTGATTCTGATGAAGAGTACACATGGGATATCATAGGAAGTGCTATGAGGAACATTCCTCTTGTAGGTGCAAGAGATGCAGATGGTGTTGATGTTTTGGATACCAAGCGCAAGAATGACAATGTAGGTGTTAATGGTGAACCTTTCTACTTGATATTTGCTGAAGATTGGTTTGCAGACCAGGAAGTTATTGTAGGTGAGCGTAATGAAGTATATCCTATCAGAGTACTTGCTGATGGCAGGAATGAGGGTACCAACACTGTCTATAAGTGTGAGCTTATGGGTGGTATCATCTCTGGTATTCCTGTAGAGGAGCTTACAGCAGGTAAGAGATTCTCTGTAGAGTATGCTCCTGTTGAGAGAGAGTTCTCACGTAAGGCTGGTGATATACGTTTCTCAAGTCCTGTAGCTATGCGTAATGAGTTCTCTACTATCAGAATTCATCACAAGGTTTCAGGTAAGATGCTTGACAAGAAAGTAGCCTTTGGAATTCCTATTGTAAAAGAGACCAATGGTCGCTATGTTCATGAGACTACTAACAGGTGGATGCATGAAGTACAGTGGCAGCTTGAGCAGCAGTGGAATGAGTACAAGAATAATGTACTTGCATTTGGACGCTCAAACAGAAATATCAATGGTGAATATCTTAACATTGGTAAGAGTGGTGAGGTTATCCGTATGGGTGCTGGTCTTTATGAGCAGATGGAGGTATCAAATACCATGCCTTACAACACCTTCTCACTCAAGCTTATTGAGGATGCCCTCTATGAGCTGTCAGCAGCAAAGCTTGGCATGGAAGACCGTACTTTTGTACTTAAGACAGGTGAGCGTGGTGCAATTCAGTTCCATAAGGCAGTACTTGATACAGTAAGTGGATGGACAGCCTTCCAGATTAATGGGGATGCAGTAGGTATGGTAAGCAAAACCCAGTCTCCTCTCCATAGCAATGCCCTTTCAGCAGGCTTCCAGTTTGTTGAGTTCAAGGCTCCTAATGGTGTTACATTGAAGGTAGATGTAGACCCATATTATGATGATCCTGTAAGAAACAAGATTCAGCATCCAAATGGAGGTCCTGCATTCTCTTACAGATATGACATCTTTGATATTGGTACTATGGATCAGCCGAATATCTTCAAGTGTGCAGTCAAGGGTCAGGAGGGTGACTTTACCTCTTATGAGTGGGGTTTGCGTAATCCATTTACAGGTCAGATGGGTAATCCTAATGCATCACATGATGAGGATTCAGCTACAATCCACAAGATGACCACTACAGGTTGCTGTGTTCTTGATCCTACAAGAACCATGAGTTTGATTCCTGCAATTTTGCAGTAAAATAACATGATAGAAGCAGTGAGGAAAGATTGAATTTCCTCCTGCTTTCTTTTAAATTATAGAAGTAAAATATAAAACGGAGAAGTTAAAATGGAAAAGAAGACAGAGAATGTTGAATCAAATGAAGCAATGCTTCCAGAGATTGATTTTGACAGTATAAATGAGGAAACAAGACAGGAGATTCCTCTACCAAAGAAAGAAGTTATGGAAGAAAAACCATCCTCTTCTTATAAGGTAGGCAATATGGAAGGTCTGGTCAACTGTCTCAGAAATGAGAAAGTCATAGTAAGATTTGTACCAAGTCCTACAGCAATGGTTCAGAGGAAGGGACATATTTTGTCAGGAGGAATGGCAGAAAATGCAACCAGAAGTTTTGTGGTGCCAAGACTCAGCAAGACAGGTATGTTCAAGAATGTTCTTACAGATAGTGAGAAAAGATTCCTTGAAAGGGCAATGGGATTGGAAATGAATGCTCTCAGTATCTATAAGAAAGAAAATAATTTCTGGGATGACAGTAATCCTGGTGGTATTGGCAGAGTAACTCTGCACAAGCAGGACAACTATCTTGACCTAAGCATTCCAGAGCAGTATATCCAGTATAAGATATTGCTTGCCAACAAGGATCAGATTGCCCCATCTATGGAGGAGCTTGAGAACAGACCAAAGGCAACATATCAGTTTGTCCTTATCTCTGAGGGGGATGAAGTACAGAAGAACCTCAGCAGAATGGATATTACCATGGAGTGTTATACTGAGTATGGCGCAGTCAAGAAGGATAGGGATACTCTTAGAGTGATTATAGAACAGCTTGAGAAGAGACCAGTAAGTTCCAGTGTTAAACTTGACTACTTGCAGAATAAGGTCAATGAGTATATCCAGGCAGACCCACGTAAGTTCTATAAAGTCATTACAGATGAGTACCTGCCAGCAAAGGTTCTTATAAGGAAATCTGTAGAGGCAGGACTTATAGGTATGAAGAACAATACCTATTATCTCAGAAAGGATGGCTCTCCACTCTGTGAGATGGGAGAAGACAGTACTCTGAACAATGCTGCAAAGTTCATCAGTAGCATCAAGCATCAGGAGCTTAAGTATCAGCTTGAAGCCCTGTTGAAAGAAGATTAATAACATTGCTGTTAAAAGGGAGGAGTTGAAAGCCCTCCCTACAGCAATTAAAACCATATAAGTATGTCAGTAGAAGAAATGGATAATATGTTTGAAACCCTGCATAACAATATAGCTTCAAACCAGGCACCAGGGCTTAATGCCTATGAGAAGAGTGTGTTCCTTACTAAAGGGCAGGATGAAATTCTGAAGAATTACTTCAACCCTAAAAGCAAGGGAAACAACACCCAGGAAGGCTTTGATGATAATCCCAAGAGACAGGTGGATTTTTCCATGCTTACTACTACAGCTACCACAAGTTCAACAAGTTATGCCTATACACCTGTAGCTGACCAGACAGATGCAAATGGTAATAAATTGTACAAAAAGTCCACCAGTCTGCATTTACTTCCAATATCATCCTACAGTTATTCAAAAGCCTATGATGCCAAGGGTAATGAACTTAAGGATGCAGAAGGCAATACCCTTTATGTCAGGAATGAAGGCTTGGATGTATCAGGGTTTGGCTCACCTCTTTTTGATATGAGGGAAAACACAAAGAGTATCATTCTTCCTTCAAAGATGATGATGGCTATCAATGAAATGGTTACTGTAAAGAGAAACAGCAAATCCATTACCTTGCAGGTAATACCATTGAAATTCAATGAATACACCAGATTGATGAGCAAACCCTTCAAGAGACCCCTTAAGTACCAGGCATGGAGACTTATCAACAGTGATGTTTCCAATAAGGCAGACATTATAGTCGGACCTTCAGATGTTCTCACAAAATACACAATCAGATATATAAGAAGACCAAATCCAATCATAGTGTCAGACCTTGATGGTCTCACCCTTGAAGGTATAGGTCATACAAGTGAATGTGAGTTGGATCCTATATTGCATGAGGAGATTGTCCAGAGGGCAGTGGAATTGGCAAAGGCAGCATGGACATCTACAGGTCAGGACAATATACAGGTAGTAAGTCAGATGGGTCAGAGAACAGAGTAAATAAAGAAGAGCTATGAATAATTCAGAATTCAGTGATGCTTTTGACATCATGTTGAACAGTCATAATGCTCCTGCTATTCATGGAGAACAATCATCAAGACAGTTTGTAACCCTTGATGAATATGAGAAATCGTTGTTCTTGACTAAAGCCCAGGAAGAATTGGTAACCAGCCTTTATGCTGGAAGAAACCCATTTGGTGCAGCCTTTGAAGGTACAGAAGAACTGAGAAGGTATTTGTCCAATCTGATTAAGGAGGCAAGGAAAAAGCCTATTGAAAATACCAATGGTGTAATTCTTGGAGCGGACAGTAATTCCAAGTTCTTCACACTTCCTGAAGACCTGTGGTTCATTACCTATGAATCTGTGACTATAGGCAATGAGAAATGCAAGGGAAAGAATGTCCTTAAAGTAGTTCCTGTAAGACAGGATGAATATCAGAACCTAAAGGACAATCCCTTTAGGGGAGCCAATGACAGAAGAGCCTTAAGGTTGGACTTGTCAGAAGGAAATGTAGAGATCATCTGTAAATACCAGGTGACAGATTACTTTGTAAGATATTTGAGAAAAGCCTCTCCAATCATTCTTATAGACCTTCCAGACGGACTTACAATAGAAGGTAAAAGCAAGGAAAGTGCATGTGAATTACATGAAGCCCTGCATCAGAAGATACTGGAGATAGCTGTAGGCAGAGCCTTACAAAGCAAAGGATATAATATAAGCAGAGAAAAAAGTGATAATTAAGCCTGTCATGACAGGTAAAGTTTAATTTAATTCATATTGAAATATGGTAAGTTCATTGAAGCAGGTAAGACACCTGTATGTTGCAAATGCTCTTGTAGAGGAAAACAAGGAGATTCTTAATAAGGGAGACATTAAGATTGGTACTACCAAGAATACCTTCCAGAAGGAAATCTACTTCCAGGTAAAGGGTTATGATACAGTCCTCAAGAGTGACTACATCCCTGTAAATTCCATTGTCTATGCCAAGGCAATCAGAGCAAAGGATATGGAGGTTCACATGAAGAAGGTAACAGTAACCTTGAAAGAGAATGTCAATGGTGGAGCACCTATTGTAGGACAGGATTATATTCTCCGCATTAATCTCCGTCAGTTCTATGGTATGAGTGACCAGGACCAGTACTTTAAGGATGCTGCTGTACATGTAAATAAAGGCATGGATGCAACAGCTTTCTACAAAGCAATGGAAGAGGCACTTAACCTTTGTTTTGCACGTGAGGTAGGTGCCAATAAGGAGAGTAATCCATACTTTACTTTCAGTTCAAGTGCAGCTGGTCTTGTAATTGAGGAGAAGGTGCAGCCTTGGACTCTTGGTACAGAGGCTTTGGAGAGAGTGTATTTTGATGTAGTTCCTACTACTGTCTATGATGGCGTGGATGACCTTATCTGGGGAAAGATTGATCCTTCAGTTTCTGAGAATAAGGTTGGTAATGGCAAGAACATTGCAGACCTTGAGTACTTCCTCTTGGGTGAGCGTGGAGACCAGTATAGAAAGATAGGCTTCCCTAATGACATTGAGACAAAGGGATTGGTAGATCCTGACAAGAACTATGATGTCTTTGAGATTCACTATTCATTCTCAGACACTGGTGTAAACAGCTATAAGACAGAGAAAGACCTTACTCTTGTAGTTCCAGCATCTGATACAGAGGAAGAGGATTACACTCTTATCAACAGTATTATTGGTGCTTTCAATAAAGCAACAGGTCTTACTGTGGAAACTCTTGCTAAGAAGGAAGCTGTAACAGATCATACTGAAGAGGAAGAAGTGTAAGTATCTTTTAGGTTTATATTAAACAAGAGGGATTGGGGAGTATATCCCTTTTCCCTCTTTTTTGTTTCACAGATAAAAACATGATATATGATTATCTTTGATCAGTTGAGAATTTCAGATGATGGCAGGAAAATGTATATCAATGCACATGTCAATAAAGCGGATTACTTTGACAATGCCTACATTGATTCCATTACCATAATGACCTCAGATAAAGTCTTGGAAACAGCACCAGGTACTCCAACATCAGATTATATCTACACAAAGAAGATAGAAGGAAATAAAAAGGAGATTAATCTTGTATTGACAGCAAATGACTTTACAAGGACTTGGGAAAAAGACCCCAAGGCAATGCCTTTCAAACAGAGGGATATGAGCAGGACATTATTCTTTGTATATATCAAATGCAAGTGGGAGGGTACTCCAGGGGAGTGTATTCCATGTACTCTTGATGAAGAGACTACCCTTGGTGTTACCTTTGATGAGAATATGCTTTATCAAAGGGTGATGGACTATACAAAAGACCTTCTGGATGAATGCAAGGTTCCAATAGCCTTCATGGATTTCATTCTTCTTTGGAATGCTTTCAAGGCATCTATAGAGACAGAGCACTATATTCCGGCAATAAAGTTTTTCAACATGCTGTTTGGAATAGTGGATGCTTCAGGACACAAAGGAATAATTAAAGGATGTGGATGCAATGGATGAAATAGTATATGAAGCTTTGTCAAAGTATTTTCATGCTTTGGAGATACATGGTTATATGTCAAAGACACAGAGCATCAAGCTGCTTGTATTGAGCTTCTTCAAGGACTTTGTGTTCCATGACTACAGGGGAATGCTTACAAAAGAAGATTATTGTCTTATAGAGAGAGCCTTGGACTGTCTCTATGGGACCAGTTGTTTAATACCTTATCCAGATTATTTGAAAATGGGAAAATTACATTTAGGAGAAATGACAGAGATGTCCCAGAGAATCAAGACTCTTGAGGATACCAATGTTGTAAAGATTATGCATGATCTTGAGAATACAGGAGATGTGCAGTCAGATGTGATGATTGTTACTAATGATGAGTAAGAGTTTTACTTATCTCAGTAAATAGTTTCTTTAATATGGCTCATGGATATTATGCAAAATAGTATCTTTGAGCCATAAATACATATTACAATGACAGTTAGAGAAATAGTTTATATGGTATTGGATTTAGCCAAAGCAGCTACTTCCGATGATGCCTTCTTCACAGAAGACCATGTTATCTTCCTGTTGAAGAAATACAGAAGTTTCCTAATCAAGAAAGAGCAGGAAAAACAAAAGGCAACTACAGACATTGCCTCAGAGTTTGAATATCAGCAGATATGCCTTGACCTTGAGAAAGTTCCTGCAATAGATGGAGAACCCTGCACAGGTGGATATTATCTGAGGACTACCCAGAAGATACCAAAAATACTTGAAGACAACCAGCCAAGAGTATATCCTATAGATTTCTATCAAGGGATAAACATCAGCTATATTCCAAGAGACAGAATGAGGTATGTAGGAACCAACAAGTTTCTTCAGAACATCATATATGTATCATTGGGACCAGACCTTCACCTATATCTCAACAGCAGTAATCCACAATTCCTATACTTGAAAAAACTCAGAATGAGTGCAGTATTTGAAGATTTTGATGAAGTCACTGACTACTTGTGTGATGCTGAGGGTGAATCCCAAGCCTGTGATGTAATGGATGCCATATTTCCTATAAGGGAATACCTGGTGCCTTCTCTTATGGAACTTGTAGTCAAGGAACTTGTAGGAGCTAAATACCATCCTTCTGATACTGAAAACAATGCTAATGATGATTTGTCAGACTTAGCAAGCTTTGTAAGAAGGGAGATGAAAAGTAGTCTTCAAAAACAGATGGATGTATGATGGAATATAAGGACTTCAAGACCCAAGTAGCCAAGACAGATTGTCCCAGAAAGGCAAAGATAACAAATTCATGGGGGGTGTATGACTGCTATAAAGCCATACGTAAGAACAAATGGATGGATATAGGC
>CAVBFA010000011.1:28659-39479 GCA_963594595.1 Oscillibacter sp.
AAGGAGCATGAATTCTACAGTATCATAAGAGGAGTCAATAATCTTATGGCAGAGGAACTTGCAAATGGTAGGGAAATACATTTCCCAAGCAGAATGGGCAAACTTGAACTTAGGAAGATAGAAAGGGGAGTAAGCCTTGTTGATGGCAAGTTGAAGAATACCTATCCTATAAACTGGGATGAAACTCTCAGACTGTGGTTCAAGGATGAAGAAGCCAGGAAAGACAAAACCCTTCTAAGGAATGAAGAGAAGTATATCTTCCATATAAAGTACAACAAGTACAATGCCAATTATGAGAATCAATGCTTTTATGAATTCCAACTTAACAGATTTATCAAGATAGCACTGAAAGAAAATATAAACAAGGGAAAAATAGATACACTATGGTAACAGAAAATCAATATACAAATATCAGAAGAGTACTTGATGATATTACAGAACATCCCCTTATGAGGGATGTAACCTTGGAACAGGTAGTCAGGCATACTATAAGATTCATCTCTCTGCATGGTTATCCAGCATTGTATCAAGATAAGATTGATACAGTGAAGATAAAGGATTTCAGAGGATTGCTTCCATGTGATTTGATAGCAATTATACAAGTGAGGGATATGGATACTGGCATCTGTATGAGAGCTATGTCAGATACCTTCACTCCAGGGTTGAGGGAAAAGCCAAAGGAGTGGGAGCATAAGGAAGACTTGTTGAATAATATGGTTCCCCCTAAAGACCTTTATATTCCCCCTGCAAAGCAATATAGGGAGGAATCTTCCTTCAAGACACAAGGCAGGATAATATTCACCTCATTTCCTGAAGGAGAAGTGGAAATATCATATAGGGCTATATCTGTGGATGATAATGGCTTTCCCCTGCTGATAGACAATGAAACATACCTCAATGCCTTGGAAGCATATATAAAGGTAAAGGTCTTTACTGTAAAGTTTGACACAGGCAAACTGACAGCAGGAATATTGAGCAATGCCCAGACAGACTATGCTTGGGCAAGTCACCTGTTGCAATCAGAAATGACAATGCAGTCAATGTCAGAGATGGAAGGAATAACAAGAATGCTGACAACAATGATAAAACCAGTCACACATTTTGACAATGGTTTTAAGAACTTGGGGGATAGAGAATATATAAGGAGGCACTAATATGGCACAGAAATTAATAGGTTGGAAAACCAAAGGCATGAACAGAGATATGTCTGTATCAGCCTTTAATCCAGAGTTTGCCTTTGAGAATCTTAATGTAAGGCTTTCCACCAATGAAGGCAATACAATGATGTCTTGGGTGAATGAAAGGGGTACTGAAAAGTTTGGGCTAAAAATAGACCCTACTCCTTGGAAACCAGAGGAAGAAAGGAAAGGAGGAAATTATTCCTATCAGAATTATATTAATGGAAGTCCTGTAGGGATTGCAGTATTAAATCATAGGTTGGTTCTCTTTACTGTAGACCATTTGGAGGATTGCTACATATATGCTCTTGAGATAAGGAAAAACACTGAAGGAAAGTCATATATCTATGGTAAGCAACTGGTATCCCAGAGACTTGGTTTCAGTACAGACAGTCCTATAGAAACCTTGGTATCCTATGAGTCAGAAAGTATTCAGAAGGTATATTGGATAGACAAAACCCATCAGCCAAGGATGATCAATGTGGCTCCCTACATGGATAGTAAAACCAAGGATTATAATGAAGGAAGCTTTGATTTTGTGAGAAACCTCTCCCTTAAGGAAGAAGTCAATGTAACAAAGATAATAGGTTCAGGGGAGTTTCCATCAGGAGTAATACAATATGCCTTTACCTACTATAATAAATATGGTCAGGAAAGCAGTATATTCTATGTAACCCCATTGCAGTGTATTTCCTTCAAGAATAGAGGAGGAAGTCCAGAAGAAAAAGTGGCAAATTCCTTCAAGATAACCCTGTCCAACATAGACAAGAACTTTGATTATCTGAGAATATACTCCATATTGAGGACATCCATAAATGCAATGCCCTATGTAAAGAGAGTGCAGGACATCCAGATTACAGGAGACACCCTTACCTATGTAGATACAGGATTGTCTGGAGATACTGTAGACCCTACAGAACTTCTTTATAAAGGAGGAGAGGAGATAAGGGTAAATACTTTGGAACAGAAAGATGATACACTGTTCTTTGGTGGAATAAAGACTAAAAGGAGTGCCCTGCCAGCAGAAATAAGGAAATCCCTTACACCAGATGCTGTTGTGGAAAACAAGGGTGAATTGTCAGAAGAAGAGAAAAAGACAAAGAATGTATTGATAAACACTGTAGCAAAGTCTTTCCAGGGTAAAGTAATATCATCAGGGGATCTGGCTTATGTAAATACCATAGACTATAGTGGCTTCAAGACAAGGGAATACTACAGAATAGGCATTCAATTCCAATATAAGACAGGCAAATGGTCAGAGCCATTATGGTTAAAGGATTATCAGATACAGCAGATAAAGACTTCTTCAGAAGATGTAGATGGAATACATCCTATTCCCAATGCTGTCCCTTATATAGATGAAGCTACAGGCATAGTTATCCTTCCACAGATACAGGTCAAATTGTTCAATATAAAGAACAATGTTGAAAACAAGGGAAACCTTGACACCCTTATACATGAAGGGTATAAAAGGGCAAGGCTTCTTATGGCACAACCTTCAGAGTCAGACAGAACCATTATATGCCAAGGTGTTGCCAATTCCTGCCTATATCAGGAAACCAAGAGATTCAAGACTACAGCAGGGGAGGTGGATGAAGATGGCAATATAAAACTCAAGGTAGACAAAAGTGCATTAGGCACTCTGTATGGTCAGTCCTCATGGTTATTCAGACCTTGGCATTACAATACCCTTCATAAGGATACCAAAGCACCAGATGGTGGAGGATATGTGACAGCAGAAGGTGGTTTAAGAAATATCACTGACTTGAATTACTTCTATATAGATAAACAAGACCTTTTTTCTCCAGGTCTCAGATCTGCAGAAATAGGTGTAGACCTTAATGAAGGCTACTTTGCCATAGACCATAGTATGTTTACCATTCATTCTCCAGAGCTTATCTTCAGTGATGACTTCTATTCCATGGATTGGGAAAATACCAAATTGAGTACCGTAGGAAAGGCAATCTTCAATGTTACATACGGAGATATAGATATCCAGACCTCTACCCCAACAATAGGCTCTGCCCCAGGATTCATACATAAGAGTATAAAGACATCAGGAGATGCAGCCCTGGTGTCAGGACTTTTTTATGAAGATTTCCTTGTAGATGATACAGGCTCTGATACAGATGTAAAGTATCGTAAATTCAAGGAAATGAAAGTACCCGTAAGCTTTCCTGTATTCATGTGGCATCCTGATGGGTCTTTGAACAATGATGTTCAGAGAGACAACAGCAGTGCCAAGCTATTGAAGAAAAGGATAAGCAACTATCACATGTCAAATGTTACAGAATATTATGACAAGGGTGCCACTTCCCTTTATACTCCTATAGGAATAAAATACTTCAACAGTGATGTACTTGCCATTGAAAAGATAGAAAACTATCTTTATATGGGAAATATAGAGACAGCAGTAACCTCATTGAAGCCAAACTATAAGTACTTTGCAGGCAGTCCCTGGAGGGAAAAGAGAGATACAGACTTTCTCAGTGACTGTAGGTTCAGATTAGGCTTGGCAAAACCAGGAGATGAAAGTTCAAAGAATGGAGTATGGCAACTGCAGAAGTTGGCTACAGGAGGTTATGAATGGCTTCCTCCACAAGGCAACAAGCAGTATGTCGGTAATGTGGTTTCTTCTCTATGTGAATCTTCAGAGCCTGTAAAGATAAAGTATAAGTCTACCCCTCACTTGGTGACCATTCTTGACAAGAAGGTCAATGATGTCAATATCTTCGAGGATAAGGTCAGAAGTTCCCTTCCTATGATAGAAGTGACAAAGGATTACAATGTGAATGTTCTGTATGGAGGACAATCCACAGATGCCCTTAAAGCAAACACATGGATACCTATAAGTAATCCTGTGAACCTTGATGCAAATGGTATAGTGCTTGAAAGCAACCAGGGAGATACCTATTATCAGAGGTTTGAATGCCTTAAGACCTATGCCTTTACTCCAGAGGATTTAAATCAGGTGGTGGATATAGCCTCCTTTATGTGTGAAACCCATATCAACATAGATGGCAGGTATGATAAAAACAGGGCACAGAGCAGTAATCTCAACATGACCCCAAAGAACTTTAACCTCCATAATCCTGTATATTCCCAGATGAATAATTTCTTCAACTATAAGATTATGGATGAAGATACCTATAGAAGTACGGAGTTTCCAAATACAATTACCTGGACAAAGACAAAGCAGAGTGGTGCAGATGTGGACTTATGGACAAACATAACAATGGCTAATACCTTGGAGCTTGACGGTGATAAAGGAGAGGTACATAAGCTTGTAAAGCTCAATGACCAGCTGCTTGCTTTCCAGGACAATGGTATCTCCCAGATTCTGTATAATGAGAATACACAGATTTCAACCACCAAGGGAGTGCCTATTGAATTAGCCAATTCCCAGAAAGTGCAGGGAAAGAGGTATTACTCAGATACAATAGGATGCTCAAACAAATGGTCAATGGCAGTTACTCCTTCTGGAATATATTTCATGGATAACAATACCAAGGGAATATATCTGTTCAATGGACAATTAGCCAATCTGAGTGTTACAGGAGGAATGAATTCATGGGTACAGCAGCATATATTCTCTTCAAAGAGTGAATGGTCACCAGAGAAGTTTGATGATTTTGTTGCCCATTATGACAGGCTCAGTCAGGAAGTGCTGTTCATAAATGATACCATAGCCTTAGCCTATTCAGAAAGATTCAGTTGCTTTACCTCATTCTATGATTATGGTGGCATTCCTTATTTCTGTAATCTTGATGACATTGGATTATGGTTGCTCAAGGACCCACAGGACTCATTACACTGTAGTGTATGGCAGCATCATGCAGGAGAATATTGTAGATTCTTTGATAGGAACAAACCATATTCATTTACTCTGATAGGAAACCAGGATCCTCAGACAGACAAGATATTGACTAACATGGAGTTCAGAGCCTGTGTGGAAGGAGAAGGTATCTATGAAGAAAGCAGTGACAGGTTTACACCAGACCTTCCCTTTGATTCCTTGGAAGTATGGAATGAATACCAACATGGAATACTAAAGCTTACCAATAGGAATGCCATGGATAGATTCAACCATAGTCACACAGATGGGGAAACATTCCTGTCAAGGAAATTCAGAATGTGGAGATGTGATATTCCAAGAGACAATGCAGAGGTCAATGAGAAAGAAGAAAGCAAGTTAGGCATCAAGAGATTCAAGCCAAGGGTATTGGATAGGATAAGAAATCCTTGGGTGTACTTGAAACTGAAGAAGGAGGCAGCTCCAGAAGATACTTCTCTAAGCAAGACAGAAATCCATGATGTGATAGCAAAATACTTTGTGTGATGTAGTGTGGAGACAGGTAAGGGAGTCTAAGTGATTTTCTTACCTGTTTTTATAGGCAGACTAATGATAAAAAATGATTGTCATTAATAGGTTATCTTTGCATTAAAATGATACTCAAATGGGAAAGAAAAATAAGTTATATACAGCAAACAGATGGAACCAACCACTATTTGCCTTAGGTGTAGACAGAGTACATCAGAATATATTTGATGGCTTGATGGGCAGCACTTTGAATACTCCAACTTCTGATGATTCTTGGTGGAACAGCCAGGGATTACAGTGGTATCAAGCAGGTGAAGCAATGGATAATAAAGGGGCAGGTACTCCTTTTGCTCAAGCAATGCCACAGGGTTATTCTCCCAGTGCCTCTACTTTAATTGGAGCTACAGGACCACAAGCATCCCCTTCTACTATTCCAAGCCTTTCAGATACTTTTCTTCAAGATGGTCTTAAGCAAGCCACAGAAAGAGGAAATAAGGAAATGGGGGCAGGCTCTAAGAGTATGGGAAATATAGGACAGAAAACAGAAGCATTGAAGGCACTTACAGGTGTGGGCTTAGAGATGACAGGTCTTATTGGAAGAAGTGAAAAGAACCCAAATGGACTATGGGATATTGCTGACCCCACACATTATCTTGCAAGGGGTATGGAGTCTTCTGTTGGAAATGGTTTAGGCAGTGCTGGTATTGGGCTATTTAAGTCTGGAGCACAAAGTGGTAATGGTTATATGATGCTAGCAGGCGCAGGATTAAAGGTTGCAGGTAGCCTCACTAATGCAGCATTTGGTACAAAGGTTGATAAAAAAAGACTTAACGCAGTCAATTCAGGAATAAATTATCTTAACAACTTTAATTCCAACGCTTCTTCCATTGATGAGATTAAGGGACCAAATGCCATTACAAGTAATACCAACGGCATATATAAAGGAGGATGGTTTACAAGTGGAAAAGCTAAAAGAAAAAATGCAGATTTAAGAGCTGAAGTAAATTCTGCCCAGTCTTGGGCAAACAGAAGTATCGGGAATAATATCAATAATATAGAGGGTACACAGATGGATAACTTGTTAGGTAATTATGCAGCCTTTGGAGGAATGTTAGGCAGTCAGAATACAGGAGCCATAGACTATGATTTCATGTCAGACTATCTTCTTTCAAAGGACAAGGCAACAAGGGTAAAAGACAAGACACCAAACAATGTATTTGGTAGTCTTGCAAATGCTCCAATCTTTGCATTGGGTGGAGATATTCAGAATCATGGTGCAGACTTCACTACAGGTCTTGCAGAGATAAATGCAGGAGGCTCACATGAGGATAATCCTTATGATGGAGTACAGGTAGGAATAAGCAAAGAGAATGGTCAACCCAATCTTGTAGAAGAGGGAGAGACTATTTTCAATGATTATGTGTTCAGCAAGAGAATCAATGTGGATGACCAGACAAAGAAAAGGTTCCATCTTGGAAGGAATGCAAAGATAAGTTATGCAGACCTGTCAAAAAGATTGCAGAAAGAAAGTCTTGAAAGACCCAATGACCCTATCAGTCAGGCAGCCTTAAGAAAGCAGATGCAGACACTTTCTGAAGAGCAGGAAAGACAGAAGAGTGAAATACAGGCAAGAAAAATGCAGGCAGCCTTTGAAGCCCTTCCTCCAGAGCAGCAGCAGGCTATAATGCAGCAAATGGCATTAGACCAGCAGGAAGCCCAACAGCAGGCTCAACAGGCAGAGCAGCAACAGATGGAACAGCAGAATGCTGAGCAGCAGCCTGTGATGGAAGAAGGTCAGCAACAGCCTGATGAAAGGCAGATGATGGATGCCCAAATGCAGCAGCAAATGCAACCTCAGATGCAGGAACAGATGAGTGCTTATGGAGGAAGGGTAAACAGATTTGGTGATGGAGGTGCTACTAATGCTGCAAAGACCAAGAGAACTATCTATAGTATGCTTCCTAAAGTATATACAGACTCAGACTTTGCAAAATGGACTAAAGACAATAAGATTACAACTCCTGTTGATTGGGATAACATAAAGGATAACCAGGAGTTTCTTGCAGCTTTGGGCAAGCAGAACCAAGCCCTTGCAGATGCAATAGCAAAAGGCTATGATTTTGGAAACTATGTAGCACCTACAGACAAATACAAGTGGGATAGTTTCAAGGAGAAACTTGCTGGATATGACAAAAGCAAGAGCCAAGGAAACCTTCCTGGCAATTATGTTGTAGACAAGGACTTTGACTTAGGAAAATACAGTACTATCCAAGAGCTTGAAAATTCCCCTGCATATAAGGATTATACCCAGTATCTTATAGATGCCATAAACAGGAGTAAAGGTGTCCAGGTAAGATATAAAGGAGAGGGAAATGACTATGGTGACTTGGAGTTCAAAGACCCTGACAGGAAGTTTTCAGAAGATGACTATAAGGCTCTTAAGTTCCTTCAGGCACACATGCGTGGAACTGCCACAAATCCAAATGGAGATGCTGTACCATTATGGACAACAGACAATGATGGTTACATGAGCCTTGTGAAGGATGCAGATACTCTTGTCAACAGATATAGGACAGACGGTAAGGGAGGTATCTTCCATTTTACTCCAGAAGAAAACAAGAGAGGAAATATCACCACAAACTATATCATCAATCCAGATGGTACAGTAGAGACTATGGAGAGTGATGTGCCTGAAGACTGGAAGAATGTAGGAAAATACAGCTGGGCAGAGGAGCAGAATGACAAGACTGCCATCTATTATAAAAGACCAGAAGAGGCAGCAGAAGAGGAAAAGAAGAAACCAGAGGAGAATGAATATAAGCCTGTGCATAAGCCTTCATGGATGAGATATGCAGGAACTGCAGGACCTCTTGTAGGACTTGCAATGCAGGCAGCAGGAGTGGGAAAATATGATTCCTCCCTTATGGGGAATGCAGAGGCAGCAGCAAGTATGTCTCCAGTCTTGGCTCAGTATAAGCCCATTGGAGATTATCTTAGATACAGACCAATGGATATATGGCAGCAGCAGATTATGAATGATGCCACCAGCAGAGCTACAGACAGGGCATTGCTGAATAACAGTGCTTCAGTGGGAACACAAGCAGCAGGACTTGTTGCCAATGGTCTGAATACCCAGATAGCAGACAATGACCTCAGAACAAAGGCTTTGGAATATAATGAAGCCCAAAGGCAGAAAGTTGCAGACTTCAACAGGGCTACCAATATGTTCAATGCAGATGCCTTTACCAAGACCTCTATTGCAAATGCAGATAACCTCAGCAGGAACAGGCAGTTTAAGGCACAGGCATTACTTGATATTGCAAGGCAACAGGCTGCTGCAGATGCAAGCTGGTATAAGGGAATCTATGGTAATGTCCAGTCTTACTTCAAGGGACTCAGTGACATGGGCAGAGAGAATGAACAGCATAATATGATAGCTGATATGGCAGCAGATGGTCTGTTTGGCACCATGAGTGACAAGCAGTACTCAGGTAAAGGATTTCTTAGAAAGAAAAAGATTGCTGCAAAAGGTGGAAAGATAAACAGAAAAAAGAAGTAATATTTAAAAATCAAGGATATGGGTGACTATAGCTATGTTATTGATTCAACTTTTCAACCCTTCTCTATGCAGGAGATGCTTGTACCATTTACTGCATATAAGGAGGCTTTTGAAAAGACAGAAGAAGCATATACTGATTTGTCAGACAAGTCAGATAAATTCAAATATCTAAGTGAGACCCTTCCAGAAGGAAGCAAGGCAAGAGCTTTGTATGAAGGTTATGCCAATGACTTGAAACAAAGGGCAGAAGATCTGGCACACAATGGTCTTACAATGGGTAACAGAAGAGCCTTGACTTCCATGAAGAGAAGATACCAAGGGGAAATAGGAAGATTGTCAGAGGCAGATGAAAGACTGAAAGAAGAAAGGAAACTCAGACAGACTCTCAATGCCCAGGATTCTTCAAGAATATACTCTACTGAAAACCTCAGTATAGATGATTTTCTTGATAATAACAATCCTAATCTGTATAGTGTGAGTGGTAAGGAACTGTATGCTGCAGGAGCAGCAGCAGGAAAAGCAGCCTCTTCAAGGGTATTCTCAGTGGATGGCAGTAACAGGACATTGAATGACTACTATATAGATTATGTTCAGAAGATGGGATATAGTCCAGAGACTATTCAGAGGTTCTATGAAGATATGTCTACTATTCCAGAGTTACAAAGAGCAGCAGCAGATATTGCTACACAGTATGGAGTAGACAAGAATCTTACTGGTTATGGATTGGAAAGGGCAACCAAGAATATTCTTAGAGGAATGATGGATGGTGCTGTATATCAGGAGAGTCATAGTCCTCAGAGAGACCTTGGAAAGATGACTGCTGCAGAGCAGACACAGGCAGATTTATCTAGAAGGTCACAAGATATAGAACTTGCTTCAAATGGTATGACTTATGATGATAAGACAAAGACTGTATCTTATGATCCTACAAAGGATCCAAAATTAAAGGCAACGATAGCAAGAGCAGGTGCTAAGGGCTCAGGTAGTGAGAGTCAAAAATATGCGGGTTATGATGAAACATTTTATGTTTCAAATGGAAACCCACCTAAAAAAGTAGATGAACCTTCAAATGGGGCAATACCAGTATCAATAAAAAAGAATAAGGAAACTGGAACTTATGTTGCATCTATAAAATATAATGGTGAAAAAATTGACATTGGAGAAATGCGGGCTAATGGAGATTTCCAGATGCTAAAGACTGATGGAAAGCTAGAAAAGGCAGTAAAGGATAAAATGTCATGGTATCAGCGGTTCGCTGGTTATGATGAAGATTATGATCCCCAAAATATTAAGGCACTATTGGAGGATGTAGTAGAAGTTGCCAAACGTGAAGGTAAAGATGGTTTCAAAAATTATAATTATTACTTTGAACCAGACGATGTAAGTTGGAGTAATGGTGGAGGTGGTTTCTATAGACAGCCATTAACAAGGGTTGTAGGAACAACAGCAAATGAAAATCCTGAAAATTACACAAACGAAAGTAGTCCTGACATCAAATAAAGATGTGTAGAAACTGTGTCAAACTAGTAAAAAGCTTGACACAGTTTTTATGCTTTATTATTTAGTAGTAATAGAGGTTATCTCAAATTTAATAGGCTTGATTTTAAAATGTCTATCCTTGTCTTTACTTTGATATTCTTTTATTGCTTATATGTGCTTCTTACTTATTTAAAAAGGCATAATCATAGATACCACTTAAAGAGGCATTAATTTATTTTATAAAGGGTATCTTATCCTTATAATTTGGATGTACCTTTTTAAG
>CAVBFA010000012.1:0-20208 GCA_963594595.1 Oscillibacter sp.
AAGTTGGAGGATGCACCATGGCCTGCAACTAAGGAAGAGTTGATAGATTACGCAACACGTTCTGGCGCACCTCTTGAGGTGTTGGAGAACTTGCAGGAAATAGAGGACGAAGGCGATGTTTACGATAGCATCGAAGATATTTGGCCTGACTACCCTACAAAAGAAGATTTCCTCTTCAACGAGGACGAATACTAATCGCTCAAAAAGCTGCACAAACAGCTTAAAGCGTTGAATATAAGCGGTATAGGAATTGTGAGACAATATTCCTATACCGCTTTTTACGTTCTTTTACCGCCAAATAAACTGCTCAAATAAGTATATTTTGAAGAATTAAATGATCAATAATCGGTACTTTCCGAATTCTTTCTTCGCTGATCATTTGACACCAATCGGTCATTAGCGTATGTTGATGGTGGACAGGTGGCTTTGTCGGATAGAAGAGCAGCCCCAACATTCTTGAATAAGATATGAAAATAGCGATATGGGATGATCTTTGCGGATTCCCTATATCGCTATTTGTTATGGCTCATTCATTGATAGGTTTTCATGTTCGGACTATGTGGCTGCCGTCGTGTCAGTCATCATCTCTGTCCTTGTAGCGTTTGTGATGTTTGTGATGCTTGTCATGTTTCTTATAGTGTTTGTCGTGCTTCTTGTGGTGCTTCCAGTGTTTGTCGTGCTTCTTGTGGTGTTTCCAGTGCTTGTCGTGCTTGCAGTGTCTGTCGTAGTAGTGCGGACGGTGGTGGCAAGGGCGGCAGTCGTGTTTAGGGTATTTCACGTAGATGTTGTGTACGTATGCCCTGTCTCGCCAGCTGATGGGACGGTAGAAGTAATACGACTCGCAGAACCTTCTCCATTGCTTTGGCGACATTATGCGCCTTAGCTGTTTGTTGCGGTATTGCCATCCATAGGCATCGATGTCGCGATAGCTGTTTATGCCATTGAGATATGAGAGGTTGATGCTCAGGATGCTGTTGCGGTGAGCCTTGCTCAACCCCAGTTCCACCATCATCTTGTCGGTGATGAAGCTGGCTTCAGCCTGAATGTTGGTAAGTCTCTGGGCGTTCGCGGATGTTATCATCACGATTGCCGCTACGATTGCTAATAGTGTACGTTTCATAATCCAGATTGTTTTGAGGGTTATTACTTGTTTTTCTGTTGCAAAGATACGTATTCTTCCTCTCTGCCGCAAAGGGGAAACTATAAACCTGCGTATGGTTTTCCCTAAAGTGGAGGGGGAATTCCGTGTTAACCCCCAAGCGGCCATTAGGATGTATAATGTATTTTTTATAACTGCTTGTAGTCTTTTGGTTTTTATAAGGTGTCTTTTCCCTGTTTTTAATTTACAATAGCTTGCTGTTTACTTATTTTTTTCTTATCTTTGCCCACAGCTGTCGCATCTTCAATCCCCAAATCGGTCGTCAGACGGTTGGGTGGTTATATGCATACAGAGCAAATGTTGAATTATCTAAACAACTGTAAACCATGAAAAAGTACATATTCCTATGCCTGTCTGTCCTTATGCCGCTGCTGGCGAATGCCCAGGGGATAAAGGGAGCGTGGAATGGACTGCTTGAAGCAGGCCCGTCAAAACTGACAATCGTTTTCCATATCAATGCCGACGGTACCGTCACCATGGACAGTCCTGACCAGGGGGCTACTGGACTGCCGGCAGAGGTGAAATGTCTGCAAGAAGACACCCTGTCTGTCGAACTGCCCCAGCTCCGAGCGCAATATACCGGAAAACTCAAGGGCGAGGAGATTCTTGGCACATTCTCACAGATGGGCTACTCATTCCCGTTGAACCTGAAACGCGGCGAAGTGAAGGTAAACCGTCCGCAGACTCCGCAGCCACCCTTCGACTATACCATGCAGGAGGTGGCATTCCAGAACAAGGGCGTCGACGGCAAGACAGGCGTTCCCACGGATGGCGGAGAAGCCTGGCTGGGCGGTACGCTCACATATCCAAAGGGTTTCAAGGCAGGGATGCCCGTCGTTATCATGGTAAGCGGCAGCGGACAGCAAGACCGTGACGAGGAAATCCTTGGTCACAAGCCATTCCTCGTGATAGCCGACTATCTCGCCCGTCGCGGCATAGCCACGCTGCGCTATGACGACCGTGGAGTGGGCAAGTCGACCGGCGACCCCACAAAGGTCACCATCCAGAGCAACATGCTCGATGCCCAGGCAGGAATAGACTATCTGAGAAGCACTAAGAAATTCGGCAAGATAGGAGTGCTCGGCCATAGCGAGGGAGGCATCATCGGCTATATGCTTGCCGCCAAAGGCAAGGCAGACTTCGTGGTGTCGCTCGCCGGTCCCGTGTTGCGGGGCGACAGTGTGCTGCTGATACAAAACCGGGATTTGCTTGCCGTTTCCGGTCTGGATGAGTCAAGTATCGAAAAATACGCTACAGCCTTGGGCAGAGTGTTCAAATACAAGATGTCGGGACAGCAGAACAAGTTTGCCCAAACTCCCGAAGCACTCGTTCCGATGCTGACGGCAGACATCGACCTCCTGCCCGAACTCCGTGCCAACCTTGTTGGCGTGGTTAAGCAGATAGACTCACCGTGGCTCATCTCCTATCTGAAGTACGACCCGGCAGCGGATATCCGCAAAGTGGAATGTCCGGTGATGCTTCTCATTGGCGACAACGACAAACAGGTGAACTCAGCAATAAACTTCCATGCGGCGGAGACTCTTTTCAGCAAGACCGTAAAGGCAAAGAGCCTCTTCAAGAAGTATTCCAAGCTCAACCATTTCTTCCAACCGTCAGAAACCGGTTCTCCGCTCGACTATGCCAAGATAGAGACCACTATTTCAGAAGAAGTGCTCTCCGACATCGGTGACTGGATATCTGAAGTCGCCAAATAGGAGGCAAAGCCGTGGAGAAGTGTCCTTCCTGGAGTATTTTTTAGAACCTCTATACAATAAATATTATAAAGCCTCGTTATGTAAACGTGTTTAAACGTTTATACATAACAATTACGCTTGCGCTGCTCCTGTCTGTAGGGGCAAAGGCGCAGTATGACGCATCGTTCAGCCACTACTGGGACATGGAACCTTATTTCAACCCGGCAGCGGTGGGAAAGCAGCCAAAACTCAATGTCGTGGCAGCATACGCCCTCGATATGGCAGGTTTTGAAAACAATCCCCGCACGATGTATCTCGGTGCTGATATGCCCTTCTTCCTGCTCGGTGCATATCACGGAGCCGGCGTGTCTCTCATCAACGACCAGATAGGTCTTTTCACCCACCAGCGCATAGCCCTGCAGTATGCTTATAAGCACAAGCTCTTTGGCGGCAATATAAGCGTGGGCGCACAATTCGGATTCCTCAACGAACAGTTCGATGGCTCGAAAGTGGATCTGGGCGAGTCGAACGACCTCGCATTCGCCACTTCCGACGTGAAGGGAAATGCCATGGACCTGGCGGCAGGTATCTACTACACACATGGCCGCTGGTATGCAGGAGTCTCGGCGCAGCATCTCACTTCTCCGCTCGTGGAGCTCGGTGAGACCAACGAGCTGCAGATAGATCCTACATATTATTTGACGGGTGGATACAATATAAAGCTACGAAATCCGTTTGTTACAATACCTACGTCGGTGCTCGTGCGCACCGACACCAAGGCATACCGTGCCGACATATCCGCAAGGATAGTATATACTAACGAGAAAAAGCTCATGTATGCCGGAGTGTCATACAGTCCGACGAATTCCGTCACGGCGCTCATCGGAGGGTCGTTCCACGGCATCAACCTGAGCTACAGCTACGAGATGTACACCTCGGCGATAAGCGTGGGCAACGGCAGCCATGAACTGATGGTCAGTTATCAGACCGACCTCAACCTCTTCAAGAAAGGCAAGAACAAGCACAAGAGCGTGAGAATCCTGTGATGCGGAACGGCTGGCGAAACGCTGGCGGCAATAATGGGAAAACGCTCCTGCCGAATAGATACATATAATAAAGAATATAGGAAAAAGAAATATGAAAATGAAGAATAGCATTGTGATCGCAGCCCTGGTCTGCGTGGCAACCCTGTTTACGGGCTGCTTCGGCGGAAAGATGGCCACTACCGGCAGGGGAGGCGAGCTGACAGGAACCGGAGGCGGCAGAGGCTTCTCTGAGCCGACGCCGTTCGGAATGACCCTCGTGAAGAAGGGCTTCCTGAAGATGGGACTCGAGAGGCAGGACAGCCTCTGGGGAAAGCAGACCCCTGTGAAGGAAATATCAGTGGACGGATTCTGGATGGACGACACGGAGATAACCAATTCCGAGTATCGACAGTTTGTATACTGGGTGCGCGACTCAATCCTCAGGACACGTCTTGCCGACCCTTCATACGGCGGCGACGAGTCGTATATGATTACCGAAGACAAGAACGGTGACCCCGTGACGCCACACCTCAACTGGAAAAAGGCCCTTCCGCGCAAGCCGAACGAAGACGAGCAGCGTGCAATAGAGAGTCTTTATGTCACCAATCCCGTGACCGGCGAGAAGATGCTCGACGCCAGCCAGATGAACTACCGCTACGAGATTTACGACTACGTGACGGCGGCAAAGCGTCGCAACCGTCTGAATCCGTCAGAGCGCAATCTCAACACCGACGTACAGGTGGACCCGGACGAGGTGGTGATGATCTCGAAGGATACGGCATATATCGACGATGAGGGAAGGATAGTGAGACAGACCATCAACAGGCAGCTCACCGGTCCGTGGGACTTCCTCAATACCTACATCGTGAACGTATATCCCGACACTACATGCTGGGTGAACGATTTCCAGAACTCAGACAACGAGACATATATGCGCCTCTATTTCAGTAGTCCTACCTACAACGAATATCCTGTGGTGGGAGTGACTTGGGAGCAGGCAAACGCCTTCTGTGCATGGCGTACCGACTATCTGCTCAAGGGACTCGGAGGCGTGGCAAAATACATCCAGCGCTACCGTCTGCCTACAGAGGCGGAATGGGAGTATGCGGCGCGCGGCAAAGAAGGAAACGAGTTCCCGTGGGAGAACCGCGACGTGAAGAACGACCGCGGATGCTTCTATGCCAACTTCAAACCCGACCGCGGCAACTACACCCAGGACGGCAACCTGATAACGAGCCGCGTGGGAATATACTCCGCCAATTCAAACGGACTGTATGACATGGCGGGAAATGTGGCAGAATGGACAAGCACGATATATACCGAAGCCGGAGTGACCGCCATGAACGACCTCAATCCGCAGCTCTCCTACAATGCGGCGATAGAAGACCCGTATAAGATGAAGAAGAAGAGCGTGAGAGGCGGTTCGTGGAAAGACCCGGAGTCGTATATCCGTTCGGCATGGCGCACATGGGAATACCAGAACCAGCCAAGAAGCTATATCGGTTTCCGCTGCGTGAGAAGTCTGGCAAGTACAACAAGTTCTAAACAAAAAGGGAGTAAGAAGAAAAAATGACAGTATACAGCAATTTTAACGTGATATACCGCTTGCAGAAGTGGTTGGATAGCGTACCGGGACAGACGTTCATGAACTACGCTTACAGTTGGGGTGCGTCTATCGTTATCCTCGGTACCCTGTTCAAACTCACCCACCTGCCGGGAGCAAACTTCATGCTTTTCCTCGGAATGGGAACAGAGGTTATAGTGTTCTTCATCTCAGCCTTCGACCGTCCGTTCGACAAGACCGCCGACGGTAAGGACCTGCCGACACACGTCACCAAAGAAGAGATAGAAGAAGAGTATGAGGAGGATATGGAAGCCCGCGAGGCAGCAGAGAATGCCGACTCACAGCCATTCTCAACACAACCGGCAATGGCACAGCCTGCAGCCATGGCAGGCGTGAACGGCGGCGGAACGATAATCATCGGCGGCGGAATGCCAGCCGGAGCATCGGCAGCGCAGCCAACGCCATCATCGGAAGCCGACGGCGAGGGACAGGATGCGGCGACAGTTGCCGGAGCAGCTGCAATGGCAGCATCGCAGACTGTGAACATGCAGCAGTGGGTGGCACAGCAGGCACAAGTGTCTCCGGAAATGGCAGAGGCAACGACAAACTATGTGGAGTCGCTCAACAACCTCACCGAAATCATACAGAAGGTGTCGGAGCAGAGCATGCACCTCACCCGCGATTCAGAGGAGATGGAAAACCTCAACCGCACGCTCACCGGAATCTGCAAGATATACGAGATGCAGCTTAAGGCGGCAAGCGCCCAGATCGGTACGGGTGACCAGATTAACGACAAACTGCAGAAGATGGCACAGCAGATAGAACAGCTCAACGCCATCTATGCCCGCATGATAGAGGCCATGACCGTCAACATGCGTGCCGCAGCCCCTGGTGCCCCACAGCAATAAAGACAAATCCTTATTATTAAACAGCATTAAAAGTGGCAATAAAGAAAAGACCAATATCTCCTCGCCAGAAGATGATCAACCTCATGTATGTCGTCTTGATGGCAATGCTCGCGATGAACGTCTCGACACAGGTGCTCGACGGCTTCTCCATCGTGGAGGAGAGCCTGCAGCGCTCAACCGACAACTCGGCGAAGGAGAACCAAAGCATCTACGGCAATTTTGCCGATCAGATGAAGAGCAACCCTGAGAAGGTGCGTGAGTGGTTTGAAAAGGCCACGGCAGTGAAGCGCATGAGCGACTCTCTGTATAACTTCGCACAGGAACTGAAGGTGGAAATCGTGCGTGAGGCAGATGGTGCAGGCGGTGACATCCATAACATAGAAAGAAAGGATGACCTCGAGGCTGCCAGCCATGTGATGCTCGCTCCCGGCACGGGAAAAGGCAAGAAACTCTTCGATGCCATCAACTCCTTCCGTGAACGCATCCTGAAGATGGTGCCAGATGCCGCACAGCATAAGATCATCGCCGGCAACCTGTCTACCACACTCCCCAAGAACGCCAAGACAATGGGCAAGAACTGGCAGGAGTATATGTTTGAAGACATGCCAGTGGCTGCTGCCGTAACGCTTCTCACCAAACTGCAGAACGACGTGCGTTATGCCGAAGGAGAAGTGTTGCACACTCTCGTGGCAAACATCGATATGAAGGATATCAGAGTGAACAAACTCAGTGCATTCGTTATTCCAAACGCACAGACCATCGTGCGTGGCGACAAGTTCTCTGCCCAGATCGTGATGGCTGCCGTTGACACCACACAGCAGCCGAAGATTTACATCGGCGGACGACAGATGAACCTGCGCAACAACACTTATGAGATAGTGACAGGACGCACTGGCGAGTTCAATCTCACCGGATACATCACGATGCAGAACGGACAGGGCGACGTGATTCGTCGTGACTTCACACAGAAGTATACTGTCGTAGATCCGAGCGCCACGGTGTCTGCCGACCTCATGAACGTGCTCTATGCCGGATATACCAACCCTATCAGCATCAGCATCCCAGGAGTGCCTCTCAACAAAGTGACGGCATCAATGAGCGGCGGTACGCTGCAGCCGGTAGGACCGGGCAAATATATCGCCCGTCCGGCAGCAGTAGGCAAGGACGTCACCATCACAGTGATGTCGACCACTACCGGACAGCCACGCCAGATGGGACAGTTCACGTTCCACGTGCGCAAGCTTCCTGATCCAACGGCATATCTCGCCATCGGCACCAACCGCTATCGTGGCGGCGGACTCGCCAAGGCATCGCTTATGGGTTCTAACGAAGTGAAGGCGGCAATCGACGACGGACTCCTCGACATCCAGTTCAAGGTGCTCAGCTTCGAGACAGTATTCTTCGACAATATGGGAAATGCCGTTCCTATGGCTTCTGCCGGAGCTTCGTTCTCGGAGCGCCAGAAGAATGCGTTTCGCGGACTCTCCCGCAACCGCCGCTTCTATATCAGCCGTGTCACGGCAGTAGGTCCTGACGGCATCAAGCGAACGTTGCCAGCGTCGATGGAGGTCATCGTGAAATAACAAAATGAGAAAAACTATATACGATATATGAAGAAGATATTTCTAATAATATTGGCAGCTTGCCTCACCGGAATGGCGAACGCACAACCTGCCGCACGCCGCAAACAGCAGCAACATACCACTTCAAACGCCCAGAACATCACGACGAGGGCACAGATATCCTTCCCCGTCGCTGCCACTATGGACGAGGACGTGGTTTGGCGCCGCGACATCTATCGCATCATCGACCTCAACGAAGATGCCAATGCCGGACTCTACTATCCTGTTGAGGCTGTGGGTTCACAGATGAACCTCTTCACCTATATGTTCAAGCTCATGATGCGCCAGCGCATCAATGCCTACGAATACAGACTCGACGGCAACGAGGTGTTCAACGACGCATCCAAGATAAAGCCATTGGCATTCCTCGACAACTATCATATATATTATGAGAAGAAGGGCAACGGCATCAACATCGACAACAGTGACATTCCGTCGAAGGAAGTGAAGTCGTATTACATCAAGGAGAGCGCCTACTACGACCAGCGCTCAGCCACCTTCCACACCAAGGTGATAGCCCTTTGTCCTATCATGTCGAGAGAAGACGACTTCGGCGATGCCCCTCAGACCTATCCGCTCTTCTGGGTGAAGTATGACGACATCGCCCCATATCTGAGCAAGCAGATAATAATGACGAGCGACTTGAACAATGCCGCCACGATGACTCTTGACGACTATTTCACCAAGAACATGTATCGCGGCAAGATATACAAAACCACCAATATGCTCGGCAAGACGCTTGCACAGTATTGCAAGTCTGACTCTGCCATGACCAAGGAGCAGAAGCGTATAGAGGGAGAGCTCATCGCCTTTGAGAAGAATATCTGGGGCGACCAGCAGCTCAAGGATTCTCTCGACAGCATTGCCAAGGCTCAGCAGACCGTGAAGGGAAAGAAGGCGCGCAAGAAGAACCGCCGTGCCGGTGGATCGTCGACGGAAGACAAGCAGACCACCGTGACGAAGAAATCACGCCGCAGTTCTTCTTCATCCTCTGGCGGAGGCTCATCGTCAGCAAGAGTGTCGGTGCGCCGTCAGCGCCACTAAGAAACGTATATACAAGGGGACAAGCGAGGAGCCGTCAGGGTGAGACTTGCTTGTCCTTTCTGCTTATAAAATACTGAAATTCAGGCAATCCCTAATGACCGATTAGGGTTTGGGATGAACAGGTGTTTTATTATTCAGACATTAGTTTTATTATAACAACTATATTAACCATAAAACAAAATTAAGCTTATGAAAAAGATTTTCGCTCTTGCCCTCGTGGCATTAGGTATGATGACCGCAAATCCGGCTCAGGCCCAGATCAAGTTCGGTCTCAAGGGTGGTCTCAACATCACTGATATGTCTATGGACAGTAAGGTACTCGATGCTTCTAACCGCACTGGATTCTTTATCGGCCCGTCTGTAAAGTTTACTCTTCCTGTAGTAGGTTTGGGAATCGACGCTTCAGCTCTCTACGACCAGCGTGAGGCAAAACTGAAGGGAGAAGTAGACGGATATGAGGCAGATCTCAACACCACGGTGAAGCAGCAGGCTATCAACATCCCTGTGAACCTTCGCTATACCTTCGGTCTTGGCGACATCGCCGGAGTTTATCTTGCTGCCGGTCCACAGTTCGGTTTCAACGTCGGTGACAAGAACTTCGACATGCTGAAGGCAGCCAACTATAAGTTGAAGTCAACAAACTTCAGCGTTAACGTTGGTGCCGGCGTTACTCTCATCAACCACATTGAGATTGGTTTCAACTACAACATCGCTTGTGGCAAGACCGGTGAGGTGACAGGAAAGAGCGTTGCTACAGAGACTATCAAGAATCTGCTCGACAGCGAAGGCAAGTCTAACGCTTGGCAGATTTCAGCAGCATATTATTTCTGATAAGCGCTGAAAGGTTAATTCCCCATTGCCTTATGGGTAAGGGATAAAAAAAGAAGGTCGGTGGACATGATGTTCCTTCGGCCTTTTTTATTCAGATTATGTTTCCCTCTCGTTTGGGGATTATCCCCAATCGGTCATTAGGCTGTTTAATGTATTATCACATTGAGTGTGATGTCGTATTATATGTTATACCATGGATTATCCTTCGTCATCTCATCATTATCACCCTTTTGATGATAAGTCTTTTATAATCCCGCTTCATGTCGTTTGGCAGGAAGGAGTTGTCTATGAGGTCGATCCATTTTGATATCGCCTTGCCGAATTTGTTTGCCATGTTCTGTATCACCTTCTCGCTAAGTCCCGAGGCAGTCATCGCCTTCTCGAAGTCAGACCTCTTTATCTTCCTTTTCTTTCCGTTCAGTGTCAGCGCCAGTTCTTCAGTGTCCTGTGGCATCACTATCAGAGTAGACAACAGATCGTAGGCTGGAGTGAGACAGAATCCCAGAGGCGTTTTGTATAGCGAGAAATTCTTCAGATGCATGTCGGAGTTTCCCGTTATCCATGAGAAGACCACGACTTCCCAGAAATTCACCAGGTCGAGCTGCGGCACAGCCGAATACTTCTTTATCAGCTTCGCAATCTGCTCATACGACCCCTTGTATTTGTATTCCGTCAGTCGCTCCGACAACTGACACATGTCTTCCATTGCCGTTTTGCTGCCGTCGGGTTGGCGGTCAATCCTCCGCGTTATGTAACACAGTTCACCGTCGTCGAATCTTATCAGTCCGTGAGGCACTACTGCGATTTTAGCAGCCTCTGCCATATGCATGGTCAGGTCTTCCAGTTCTGGCAGCGAACGGTAGGCATCGGTCTGGGGCTTTAGTATGAAGCGTCCCCACAGACCCACGATGGTGAAGCGGTCAGGTTCGTTCTTCTGTCCATGGTTCACGTCGAGCGACAGTTTCGCCTGCACTCCGGTCAGCGTAGTCTGTGCTCTCACCACTCTCTTTGCCAGTTCTCCAATCTGGCTCCTGTTATATGGCAGCACCGGTGCTGTCTTCACCCCATACAGTTTCTTGGCGCATGAGGGGTGATAGTCAGTCTGACCCTCTTTCAGTTCTTTGTAGCAATATAGACATTTTGCCATTCTTATTCCCTTTCTTCTTCAATAGGTACCACACTCACTGCTCCGATGCAGTCTTTGCAGCATGCCAAAAGCAGCGACATTCTGTCGCGCTGGTTTATCTTCCAGCTCTTTTCTGCTATGTCGAGCAGCCACCCCTCAGGTATCAGTCCGTCGAAAAACGGAAACAACACCGTGTCGTGGTATTCCTTGTTTGTCAGCGGCATAGTGAGACTTATCGCTTCCGCATTGTCAGAATCGAGATAAGCGCTGTCGTATCTGAAAGTGAATCCCGTTTCGTCTTCCGTCAGTGTGCCGGCAAGACGGTCATACATATAGACCTTTCCTGTTTTCATGCTTTATCCTCCTCATTTCCTATTCTGACCGCTCCCACCTGTCTGCCGAACAGGGCGAGCACCTGGTTTACTTTGTCCAGACGGAGCGTTGTCTTTCCCTGTTCCAGTTCGCGCACGAATCTCAGTCCAACACCCGATTTTTCTGCAAGGTCAACCTGTGTCAGTCCGAACTGCTTTCGCATCTCCTTTACAAATCCCGATAAACTGTTCTCCATATAATTATACCCTTTAGGGTGCAAATATAGTAATTATTATAATGGTTTACACCCTTTCGGGTATAAAATCAATATTGAAGATTTGTATTACACCCTTTCGGGTATAAAGAATGCCGCTCTTTTGGTGTGATTCCATATTATTCCAGGTGGATTTTAACCTATGGAGATGTTCTATACTATAGTTTGGAAGGAGTGTATTTAAGTTTACCTTCCCCCAAACGGTCTACTGACTGATTGGGGTAAATGGATTACTGACTGATTGGGATAAAAAATGAGGGCATGTCAAAAAACGACACACCCTCATCAATATTACAGGTTATTAAGATTTAGTAGTTTGTGTTCTGCGGGTCGAAGTTGGTCCAGTTTGCTGTCCAATCGTTTCCTCCGAATGCTCCCACGTATGCCACCTTCTCGAATCCTGCGAGCAGAGCATCTGTGAATGAAGCTCCAGTGAGCAGCGGGCTGCCAGCGAGAGGACGGTAGCCAGTCATGTCAAACCATCCTGTTGCAGTCTGAGAGTATACGTTGCCAGCCTGTGCGAGGAAGAACTTCGCTGAGAAAGAATCGTTTTCAGGATTGCTGAGTACCTTGTTCTTGTCTGTTCCGATGGCGTCAACGTTGGCCATGTAGATGTTCTGCAGTTTGAGCAGACCGGATGTAGCTGCACCCTGGGTGTCACCCAGGTCGTTGTCGAGAATAAGACCTACAGGCCAGCCTACTATCACTGAGTTGAAGCAGCTCAGATGAGAGTCACGGCGGATCTGCATACCGCTCTGGAAGCGTCCGAGGCCGGAACCATTGTTAGGGTTCATGCTGCCTGCTGTGATATACGAAGCATCGTTGACGAAGTCTGCTGCACCAGCCTTAGGACCAACGAAGGTGATGTTCGAGAATACGGCAGAGGTGTGAGGGTCAGCGTTTGTTCCTTTGGCGTTGTTGTCACTTTCGAATCCGTTGCTCATAGACTTGTCGGCAATCTTCGGGTCGCGGATAGAGAGACCATACTGTACGTGACCGCTGAATCCGTTGTCTGTATCGAAGTCGTCGTCCCAACCCTTGTAGGCGATGAGATATTTACAGTCTACTGTGCCGCCGAACCACTCGTAGGAGTCATCGTTAGAGTAAGACACCTGCACATGGTCGATTTTTGTGCCCTTACCCACAGAACCGAGTGTCAGTCCGTTGATTTCCTGGTCCGTTGCGAAAGGATAGCCGGCGAACTCGATGCGCACGTAGCTCAATACTCCGGAGTTGTCATTGTCATCGTTGCCGCCGTGCTTTGTGCGCGGACCGCCTTCAATCTGCTGCTCAGTGGCGTTTGTGTGAGCCTTTCCGCAGATTATGATGCCGCCCCAGTCGCCAGGACGACGGCTGCCGGTAGCCTGCTCAGAAGTGAATACGATAGGCTGAGTCTCAGAACCCTGGGCTATGAGCTTTCCGCCACGCTCTGCTATGAGGGCAGCCTTGGTGTCCTTGTCGCCCTTGATAACGGTTCCCGGTTCGATGGTCAGTTCAGCGCCGTCGGCGATGTACACCCAGCCTTTCAGAATATATGTACCTTTCTTCAGAGTCTGCTTTCCTGTAAATACGAACTCCTGGTCTCCGTTTCCGATCTGGGTTCCTTTGTCGTTAACGTCTTTGCTGCCAGCCTTGTCGCTCTCAGTGAAGAGCACGTGGTCGCAGGCGTTGATGCCGCCGTTTACTGTCCATACGGCAGTGGCGGCATTGTTCTTTCCGTTGTTGTCATCATCGTCGCTGCACGCAGTAAACATTGTTCCTGCAAGTGCGAGGATGCCGAGGCATCCGTAAAATTTTGTCTTGTTCATAATGTATTATTTAGAATAATAGTTCTTTTTGTTGAGGCTAGATTTTCTAGATATTCTAGACAATCTAGACAATCTAGACAATCTAGACAATCTAGACTTTCTAGTCTATTCTAGGCCTTCTAGAAATTCTAGACTTTCTAGGTCTTCTGGATTATATAGAAGGGGTATGCTCTTAGAGTTTATAGGTGATGCTCAGGCCGATGTTGCGGCCAGGCTTGAAACTTCTCGTTATCTGCTCCACCTTCTTTGTGGTGCCGTCGTTGAGAGTTGCCGTCACGAATTCCTTGTAGTAAACCCTTTGGGCGAGGATGTCGCGTATGTTTGCTTTCACTTCCCAGTGTGAACCGAATTTCTTTGATACCGACAGGTCGAGCACGTCGCGAGGCATCTCGTAGCTGTCTGGCACACGGAGCGCCTCGTTGCCGCTTGTCGTTCCTTCACTGCGTCCCACACCGATGATTCGTTTTCCGATGCGGTTGTAGAGCAGGGCGATGTCGAGTTGCTGCTTGTCGTTCTTATAGAAGATACCTGTGTTCACGAGATATGGCGACTGTCCCTGCATAGGACGGTTTTCCATCAGTGCATTGCCGCTGAAATTCACTCTGCTCTTTATCAGCGCTCCGTTGAACGACCAACTGAAGTTTGGCAGTCCGATGAACGACAGGTCTTTCTTTATGTCCACCTCAATGCCGTAGTTGTTGGCGTGGTCGGCATTTGTGTATGAGTATATCAGTCTGTTGCCGCCAGAGAGGGTATATGTCCATTCTATCGGAGCGTCGAAATATTTGTAGAACAGTGCCACGGAGATCAGTTCACCTCTTGATGGGTAGAACTCGTAGCGCAGGTCGAGGTTCTGCACGTAGCATGGTGTCAGTTCTGTATTTCCCTTCACGTCGGCGGCGAGGTCGAAGTCGTAGAACACCGATGGCGATACCTCGCGGAACTCCGGTCGGTTAACCGTCTTGCCGTATGAGAGGCGCAGCTGGTGTTTGTCGGAGAATTTGTATGTGGTGTTGAGTGAGGGGAAGAGGTCGCTGTATTTATAGAAGTGGCTCAACGGGCTCGGACGGTCGTCGCGGGTGTTTGTCACCAGTTCCATTCTGTCGTATTCATAGCGCACGCCGGCATATACGTTCAGTTTGCCAAGGGGTAGGGTGGCGGCGAGATATCCCGCTCCCATAGTGTTGTGTCCCTTGTAGTTGTCTCGCATGTTCGGCTCTTCCAGCAGATACAGTTTGTCCTGTCCGAAGTTGTCACTGTTGCTTAGCAGTGTAGGTAAATCGCTTTTGCGGAAGTCGGCTGGCAGGGTGTTGTTCTCCGGCTCCCAGTTGTATATGAACTCGCGAGTCTTGTATTCACGGGTGCGGTATTCACCGTATGCACCGACCTTTATTGATGGTCTCCATCCGTTCAGGTCGAAGTCGTGCTTGTCGTTCACGGCAGCCGAGAGGATATGCTCATCGAGTTTTGTCCATTCCCTCGAAATGTCGTTTCCTGTGGTCAGCTGTATCGTTCCCGTCTCCAGAGCGTCGTTCTTCAGATAGCGTCGGCGGTCAGGCACGTTGCGGTTGGCATAAGAGTAGCTGAGACTCCAGTCCAGTTCATCGTCGTTCAGTGTATGTTTGCCAGTGAACTGTCCGTTGTATGTCGTGCGGCTGCGGTAGTAATATTCCGCCGAGCGGGTGTCGTTGTTCTGTTCGTCCACGCCCTGCCTGAATGTGTAGCGGTCGTTGCCTAGCTGATTGAAGATGTTTTTCATCTGCAACTTGCTGTTGCCACCGGCAGTCAGCAGTGTCAGGTTGAGCATTGCTCCGAGACGCGTGTTGTTGTTATACTGGTTGTCGAGAGAGTTGCTCAGGTATATGGAACGGTCGTTGCGCTCGTCGTACACGCCGAACTGGTTGTTCTGCATGTCGGCGAATGTGCGGTATTCGTTTGTGTAGTTCAGTGCGGCGATCATTCCAAGCTGGTTTTTGCCCAGTTCCCATCTTCTGCCGATGTTAGCCGACAGCTTCAGGTCGCCGAAAGGCTTCATGCTCTTTGTCGTCCAATCATTGTTCAGTCCGTTCCCCGTCAGGTCCGTTCCTCCGTTGCCGATAGGGCGTAATGAGGCATTGAATCCCCCGTTGAGGCTTCTCATGCCGTTGTCGAAACCGAGGAAATCAGTTGCCGATCCCTTGGCGTGTGCGAAGTTGCGGAACACCGATGTAGTGTTCCAGTTGCCGCCCACCTGCACCTGCGTGATGTTCTCCGCCGGTATGTCTTTGGTGTTCACCACGATGAATCCACCAGTGTAGTCGGCAGGATATTCCGGTGACGGCGTTTTCACGATCTGCATGTTGTCGATCTGGGCGCTCGGTATGAGGTCGAAGGAGAAAGCCCTCGAATCTGCCTCTGAGCTTGGTGCCGCTCCACCGTTTATCCATACGTTGTTGTATCTCTGCGACAAGCCGCGCACCATCACGAACTTGTCGTCTATCAGGCTTACGCCCGGCACACGTCGGATCACCTCTCCTGCGTTGGAGTCCTGTGTCTTTCCTATCTCCTGTGCCGAAACGTTGTTCACTATGACGGGACTGTTTTTCGCTACTTGCACCATAGCCGTTTCCGTGTTTCTCCGTGCTATCCCGGTTACGGTGACTTCACCCAGCGTCTGTTCTTCGGGCGTCAGCGCTACGCTAATCATCTGTGGCTGGTCACTCGCCAGAACCCCGTCAATTTTCTTATTCTCGTATGCCACGTACTTTATCGTCAGCGAATACTTGGCATTTGAATCCAATCCTGTAAGTCGGAAGTTGCCGTCAATGTCTGTGGCAGCGATGATGTCGGTGCCGTCCACCTGCACCGTAGCTCCTATGAGAGTCTCCTTCGACTTCGCGTCGGTCACTTTGCCGATGATGTCGGCAGCGAAACCGTTTGCCGCCGGAACTGCAAGCAACATGGCAGTTGCCACAATCTTGTTTACCTTCTTTACAATCATGTTCTTTCTCTTTAGAATCATTTATTCATCATTAATTCTGAATCCGGTGCAAAGGTATGGGGCTTGTGTTACAGCCTTATTTCAAAGGCTTTATCATATACTTACATATATATTACAAGACCTTTTCTATTTAAGAAAACTGCGGATATCCGCAAAAATCTTTCATGGAATTGATAAAATGACTATATTTGCAGAAGAAAACTGCGGATATCCGCAAAAATCTTTTGTAGACTATGGTTATAGAGAGAAATAAATATCTGCAAGAGCTGGTCAGTTGTCGGCATAACGGACTGGTGAAGATTATCACAGGAATGAGGCGTTGCGGCAAGTCGTTCCTGCTGTTCAGACTGTTCCGAAGGTTTCTTGAGGATAATGGAGTGGCAAACGACCATATCGTGGAAATGGCTTTCGATGATTACGCTTTCAAGGAATTCCGCAATCCCGACAAGTTCTATGCCTACGTGAAGGGCAGGATTATCGACGACCAACCTTATTATATATTGCTTGATGAGGTGCAGATGCTCAATGAGTTTGAGGATGTGCTCAACGGACTGTTGCATATCCCCAATGCCGACGTGTATGTGACGGGCAGCAATGCCAAGTTCCTTTCGAAGGACATCATAACCGAATTTCGCGGCAGGGGCTATCAGATACATGTGTCGCCATTGAGCTTTGCAGAGTTCATGAGCGTTTATGAGGGCGACCGCGAGGATGGCTGGAACGAATATCTGCTTTATGGCGGACTGCCCCCTGTAGTGCTTCTGAAAACGGAAGAGGAGAAAGTGAAGCTCCTTGACAGTCTGCTGGCTGAGACATATATAATAGATGTAGTGAACAGAAACAAGATAAAAAACGATTCAGAGCTGAATGACCTCTTCAAGATTCTTGCCTCGGGGATAGGCGGACTGACAAATCCGCAGCGTCTTTCAAATACCTTCCAGTCTGTGAAGAATGTATCCATAAGTCCGGCAACGATAAAGAAGTACATCGAATGCCTTTCTGATGCATTCCTTCTGGAGTCTTGCAACCGCTATGACGTGAAGGGAAGGAAATACATCGGCACTCCGTTGAAGTATTATTTCTCTGATTTGGGCATCCGCAATGCCCTGCTCGGTTTCCGTCAGCAGGAGAAGACCCATCTTATGGAGAATGCTGTATACAATGAACTTTGTGCCAGAGGCTATAGTGTTGATGTCGGCAATGTGGAAGTGAATACCGTAGACGAGAAAGGAACCAAGGTAAGGCGAATGCTTGAGGTGGATTTCGTGTGCAACCGTGGTTACAAGCGCTGCTACATACAGTCGGCACTCAGTCTGCCAGACAGAGAGAAGATGCAGCAGGAGTCAGCCTCATTGCTCCGCATCGACGACAGTTTCATGAAATACGTCATAACCGGCGACCGCATAAAGAAATACCAGAACGACGACGGTATCGTAATAATGAATGTTCTTGATTTCCTATTGGACGAACAGTCGGTATAACCCTTCGGGGAAAGGAGAAAAATCAAGATCAGGTATACATAAAATATATGTTTCCACTTGCAGCGCATTCATAAAAACATTATTTTTGCAAAAACATATTTTGAAAAATCATTTTCGGAAAAATCATATTCTATGGAATTTGTAGACAGAGGCAAGGAACAGAAGCGTCTTAAAAGGGCTTTTGAATCCGAGACGAAGAAATTCGTCGTGATATACGGGCGCAGACGTCTTGGCAAGTCAACATTGCTGAAGAGGGTGATAAGTGACGAAGACGTGTATTTTGAAGCAGGGCGCCAAGAGACACAGGTGCAGATTTCGCTCCTGGCTGGTACGATAGCCAATTCGTACAGCGGATTTGACATGCCTCTTTATCCTACATGGGAGTCTGTGCTTACGGCATTCAATAAGGTATGCAGGGAAAATATCGTGCTCATACTTGATGAGTTCCCATATATGGTGGAGAAGGATTCCTCTTTGCCTTCCGTCTTGCAGCATATCCTTGATAGTGGTGAACTGCGGTATAATCTTGTAATCTGCGGTTCGTCACAGCGTATGATGCAGCATTTTGTACTTGACAGTGCAGACCCTCTATACGGCAGGGCGCACGAAAAGATGAACCTTCGTCCGATTCGTCCGCAGCATTGGCAGGAAGCCATGCACTTAGACGCTGTCAGTACGATAGAAGAATACAGCGTGTGGGGCGGTGTGCCCCGTTATTGGACTCTGCGTGAGGAATATCCGTCATTGCGCGAAGCAATAAACGAACTGATACTCGACGAGCACGGCATCCTGTATGGTGAGCCAAGTGCGCTCTTTATTGATGAGGCTAACGACATAGCTCCATTCCAGTCTATCATGACAGCCCTCGGACATGGCAACACACGATATTCTGCCGTGGCATCAGCCATAGGAAAGAAGACGACGGAAATATCCAAGCCGTTGAATGCCTTGACGGAGATGTCGTATATCAGTAAAGACATTCCTTTCGGTGAAAGTGAGGAAAAGACAAAGAAGACATTGTATATCATCGATGATAACTTCATGGCGTTCTACTATACGTTTATCGAGCCTCACCGTTCGATGCTTGCCCTCGGAAGAACATCTTTTGTTATGCAGAAAATAGAAAGCGGTTTCCCTGCATTCGTAGGGAATGTATGGGAGCGGCTGTGCCAGATGGCTGTTTCGGGGAATGAGCTTTTCGGACATACATGGGGGATGGCTCGCCGCTGGTGGGGAAAGGCTCCTGTTTTTGAAGACGGGCGCAAAACACCTGTGGGCTATGAAGACCTGGAGTTTGATGTCGTGGCAGAAGCCATCGGCGACAAGAACACAATCCTTGTAGGAGAATGCAAATGGAAATCAGCAGACTATGCAGACCGTCTACTTGCCAAGCTGAAGGCAAAGACAGAAAAGGCTCCGTTCTCGCAAGGCAAGAATATCGTGTATGTGCTCTTCCTTAAAGAGCGCCCTCTTTCCGAGGCAGACTGCTCTGTCCTTTATCCTGACGACGTGTTGAAGTATCAGCCGGAATGACATTATGACCATACATTTTGCTGTTGCACCCTTTACATCATCAAGAAAATAAACAAAGCGGAATCGCAAACTTTTGAACTTGCAATTCCGCTTTGGGTGTTAATTCAGAAGACCCTAATTGTTTTTTATGGTTTATAAATGTCATCACATTGCAAGGATATACATACCTTGCCGGTTGGCGGAATTAATTTAACACAAATCGGTCATTAGGGCTTGCTTGGATTTGGATTTTTAGAAGAGTGGATTTTGTTTGGCTTTTGATGAGTAATAGCGAGTGCCGATATGAGTAAAAGTTGCCCATAACGCTGATTTTCAGTAAAATCAAGAATTTCAAAAAAACTGTCAGATTATCTGGTTTTTCGTTATAATACTCTGATAAACAGGTAGTTGACTGCCTGGCAACTGTCAGCCAACTGTCTGGATGGTTTGCTGATGAAAGGTATTGTCACAAGCACCATGCCCATGTTTTAATACAACTGCCATTAGGATTAAGTGTGGACTAAATTAATTCCGCCAACGGGTTATAAATAAGGAATAACACGTTGGGGGAATAGATATAGTGCAGACTTACATCTTATGACCGATTCTGGGGTAAGATGGGCACGCTGCTTGCCCAACAAGGGCAAGGTGCTTGCCCCACATGGGCACGCTGCTTGCCCCGGATGGGCAGAATTGATGCCAGGCGGCTGCCCAATAAGTTAATGTTGTAATATCCATATTCCTGTTTTCAGGATTCTGCCAACACAAGCAATTCCTGTCGCCTGAATTCCTGCCATCTGACACTTCCTCTCATCTGCAAACCATCCAGACAATCGACTGACAGTTGTCAGACAGTCAACTATCTGTT
>CAVBFA010000012.1:20218-39442 GCA_963594595.1 Oscillibacter sp.
ACAGTTTCGGCCGTTTTTTTGTTATATGACATTTTTCTTTATATTATTTCCGTTATGACAGATTCGCCTTCTATCCTTTCTGTCACAAATATTATAAGAATTTTGCAAAAATGTAGTTTTATGGCGCAATATGTTTGTGCAGTGTTTAAAAATGTCTATATTTGCAAAATATGTGATTTGTGACACGAGTATCAACATTATAAACCCCTTTTGATATGAAACACTTATTCCAATCAAAGACGATGGCAGCATGGATCGTCATGCTTCTCGTCGCCGTTTGTGCTCTGCCAGAAAGAGTCGCGGCACAAATCTTTTACCAAGAAGATTTCAATTATTCCGTTGGCGACCTGCTTTCGCAGGGAGACTGGGTGCGTTATGGCAGTAATGCCGAAGCCCCGATCCAGGTGCTCGACAAGCAGCTCTCCTATCCCGGATATAACGACGACGCTCCGGCAAAGTGTGTGAAGCTAACTTCTACGAAGTCTGGCGAAGACATTATGGCGAGGTTCACCGACGATGACGATGGCGTGAAATCAGGCAACCTGTATTTCTCAGCCCTCATCAATGTGGAGAGCCAGCCCCAGGGCAATGTCTACGTTATGGCGTTTGTGCCAAGAACCAAGAAGTCGGTAATCATCGCAGGCATCAATCCTGTGGAGCTTGGCCGAGTATACATCGGTGAAGGCAGTAACGACGACGAAGTGAAGATCGGTGTTGAGCGCGGCGCAGCTAATCCCGTATTCTCAGACACCCCGCTGAAGCTCAACCAGACATACCTCGTGGTGTTGAGATATGAGATAAACTCAACGGAGAAGGGCAAGGACAACGTATATCTCTATGTCAACCCGGCGAGTTTCAAGAGCGAGCCGACGACGCCAAACGCAGTCATCGACGGTGTGAACCATTCAGGCAGCGGATTGGGCAACTATGGTCTGCAGGGCTTCGAGTTGCGCCAGGGCACCAACGCCACCGTCACCTCTCCTGATCTGTATGTCGCCTCAGTGCGCATTTCCGACACCTTCGCCGGTCTCTTCGGAGAGAAAAGCGAGGATAAGACACCAAGGTTAGGCATCTCGAAGAAGAATTTCATCCTGGGCGAAGTGTATGCAGGCGATGAATACAGCGAGACAGTCACTGTCAGTGGTGAAAACCTCACCGGTGACGTCACCGTGGAGTCATCCTCTCCGGCAGTCACCGTGTCGCCAGCCACCCTCTCTGCCGCCGATGTGATGAGTGGCGATGGAGCACAGCTGAAGATCAACGTGGCGTGTACCGAAGGCGCACAGAACGCCGTGCTCACGCTGAAGAGCGAGGGAGCCGCCGACGCCCAGATAAAGATTTCATGGACGGGATACACCATACCGGAGATAAAGACCCTGAAAGCCCTCTATAGCGAAGACCCGGAGCAGGGACTCGTATATAGATATACCGGCGAGGCGGTAGTCTCGTTTGTGGATCGTGGCGGCAACAAGCCGGTGTTTTATCTGCAAGACGAGACCGGTGCCATCACTCTGTCAGACGAATGGAGTGTTCTCGCCAATAACATCAACTATAACGTTGGCGACAAGCTCACGGGCATTATCATCGGCTTGTATGATGTGGGAGGCACGATAGGTGCGATGCCGTATAACAACAAAATAGGTAAGGTGCTCTCCACTGGCAATGTGGTGGTTCCCGTTGAGGCTACTCTCTCTCAGCTCAAGGCTTCGCCAGCCGACTATCTGCAGCAGGTGGTAAGGGTGAAAGACCTCAAGTTCAAAGACGTTGCCGAAGGCGCTACGTTCGCTGAAGGCATGACGCAGCCGGTAGTCACCGACGGAACTGAAGAGGCGAATGTGCGCATCTTCAAGGGCACATCGCTCATCGGCACGGCAATCCCTATAGCCGACGTGACGCTCACCGGACTCTTCACATCCAAGAAAATGCTCATCATCGGTCCGCGTGGAGCTGAAGACATCGTGGAGCAGCAGCCACAGGGCGAACCTGCCATCACGATAACGCCGGAGAAGATTACCCAGGCGGCAGGAGCATTGGGCAAGACCGTTGAAGTGGCAACCATCCATGTGTCGGCACAGAACATGAAATATGCCACCACCTTCGAACTCGCCGGCAAGAACGCCGACCAGTTCTCCATCTCGCAGTCTACTGTCGAGAAAGGCTCTACAGAGACCGACATCGTGATTTCTTACACTCCGACAGAGGTTGCCGTACACAAGGCATACCTGATGGTAAACTGTCCGAGCATTGAGGACTACTACAAGACCATAAACTTCAGCGCATACGCCATCGACGAGCAGAATCCGCCAACCATAACCCTCAACCCGACAGCTCTGGAGCCGTTCACGGCAAAGGTGAACGAGACCAGCGAGCAGACCATCGAGGTGACAACGGCAAACATGCCAGACTATACCTACGTGAAGGTGAAGGACGCCGGACAGTTCATTCTCAGCAACACGATGCTCCTGCGCAACATGGCGAACACCGTGAAGATAACCTTCCAGCCCAAGGCGGAGGGCACATACTCCACAGCACTCGTATTCTCAGCCCTCGGCATGGAAGACGTGGAAGTTCCTATTTCTGGCGTAGCCACAGGCGAGACACAGGAAGAACCTAAGGAGGGCGTAGACTTCGTGCTCAGCGACGAGAACCCGTTGACGGAGCTCACCGAGACCTTCGACAACATCGACCGCAACAAACCGCTCACTCTCGACCGCTGGACCAACTCCGCCATCGTCGGAACACGGGCATGGTGGGGATATTCATTCCCAGACTACGACCAGGAGAGTCCGAACGAGAAGGTTGCCAAGGTCACTCCATACGACTCCAAGATGGAGAGCGGCATGGGCGAACCGGTGCAGATGATGCTCGTCACTCCTCCGCTCGACTTCAAGAATGCCAAGAACAACATCTTCACTTTCAGAGTGCGCGGCGACTATCTGCAGAACAACCAGACAGACAAGCTCGAACTCTGCTATGTCGACATCACCGAGGGCGAACCGTATATCCAGCCTCTGACAGAATGCCGCATGCCTTGCACCAAGGACGAGAGCGGTAACTGGTATCCATATACCGTAGACCTCACCGGTCAGCAGCTTGCCGACGTGTTCTTCATGGCGTTCCGTTTCACAGGCACCCGTGGATGCGACAACGCAGCGACATATTATATCGACGACGTGACCTACGGACGCGAGACTTCCGGCATCTCCACTCTCGATATGACAGAGAAAGCCTGTGTTTCAGTCTACGATCTCGCCGGCAACAAGGTGGCAGAAATGGCTGACGCCACACCGGGTCAGGTGGTCGGCGGACTCGCCAAGGGCATGTATATCCTCAAGACCGTTTCTGCCAACGGCATCAAGACGGGCAAGGTGCAGATAAAATGACGATAATCCTTAGAAAATAATCAAAAAACCGCAGCGTGTCAATTCGACGACGTTGCGGTTTTTTTAGGAGGTATCCGGGTCTAATGAGTAATAGCGAGTTGTTGCGGATGCCTTACATCATATTACTCAAGTCTTTAGCCCGGTCTGCCAAGAACAGGGGAATGTTCAGCAATGTGTCATCACGTTTCAGATTGAGCATGGAGAACCTGACACGCTTGCTTGGCGAATACTTTTTATTGTATTCTGTAAGACTTTTTCCTGTGACACTCGTTCCTGACTTCACTTCTATCGGTATCACTTCCATACCTTGCTGCACGACAAACTCCACTTCGGCCTTGTAGCCGGAAGCCCAATAGCGTGAGCATTTTATTCCGTTTGCAAGCAGACTTTGCAGTATGTAGTTCTCTGCAAGCGCCCCCTTGTATTCTTTGAAAACCGGTGAATCGCTGAGATACGCTTCCGGACCAAGTTCCGAAAGAACTCTCAGCAAGCCTATGTCAAGACAATAAATCTTGAAAACGCTCAAGTCTTCGTATGACTTCAGCGGAATCTGTGGAGTCTGGCAGAGACTCACCTTGTGTATAAGTCCTGCATTTTGCAACCATGTGATAGCGTCCTCATACTCTCTGGCTCTTGCCCCAGGGCGTACAAGCTGATAGACGAACTTCCTGTTTTCTTTGGCCAGTTGTGATGGCAGTGAGTTCCATACATGCGATATTCTGTTGGCGAGCAATGGTGAGGCATGCTTCACGAAGTCCAGGGAATAGTCTTGCAGAATATCCTGCAAAGTCTTCTCGACACCTTTCATGTCTGCTTCTACCATCCTCATTGCAGCTTCCGGCATTCCGCCACATATGCGATAAGCGGTAAAAGCCTGTGAAAGTCTGTCGAAGAACACTTGTGGCAATGGGTCAAGACTGCTTATAGACTGGTAATAACGATACAGTCCGGCGTCTTTCTGCTCCAGGAACTCAGAGAAAGTGACAGGATACATGTTTATGTGGTCAACCTTGCCTACGGGAAAAGAGAAACCTTCATGCCCGAACGCTAATCCTAATAGAGAACCAGCACATACCACGGCATATTCCGGAACCTTTTCGCAGAAATACTTCATGGAGCTGATTGCTTCGGGACAATCCTGGATCTCGTCAAGAATCAATAGCGTCTTTTGTGGCAAAATCGGTTCGTCTGTAAGAAAAGACAGTTGCTCTATGATCTGTACTGGATTCTTTGTCGTGCGGAAGATGTCGCACACGCCTTTCTCCTCATCCAGACTGAAATAGGCGCAGTGTTCAAACTGCTCCTTACCGAATCTTTTCAATACGGAAGTCTTGCCGACCTGCCTTGCGCCAAGCATCATCAATGGCTTTCTTCCTTCTTTGTTTTTCCAAGCTTCAAGCTCTTTTATGATAGTCCTGTTAAACATGCTGATTTATCGTTGATGTGCTAAAAATGTGAAGTCTTACACATTTTTGGTACTTGTTTTGTGCAAATATACACATTTTCGACACATTGTTTGCATTTTTCAGTATACAAGTTTATTGTTTGATTGTTAAACAATATTAATGTCTGTTCATAATCCGGCTTATCGTGCGTTAATAGAGTGACGGCAAGAGGAAACGGCGTCATGTATATATATATAAATGTATGAGTATGGTTCAGAAAGAGTTTGAAGACATGGCTGCAGACCTGCGCCGGCGCATAGTGACGCTGGCGAGGGGATACCGGCTCGATGCAGACTCGGCTGAGGACGTGGCTCAAGACACGATGCTCAAGCTCTGGACCATCAGAGAGAAGATAGACGGCAAACCGTCTGCCGCGGCGATGGCCACTACAATAGCCAGGCATCTGTCTATAGACATGCTGCGAAGGAGCAAGACGATAGCCCTCGATATGACAGCCGCTCCAGACAGCAGTTACCGTCAGCCCGACTCGCTGCTACAGACGGTAGAAGACGACAGGTGGCTGAAATCGCAGCTCGACAAATTGCCTACCAAGGAACACGCTGTGCTGCATCTCCGGCAGGTGGAACACAAAACCACCGAAGAGATTGCCGCCATAGTGGGAGTCAGCGCCATCTCCGTGCCAACGATGCTGGCGAGGGCGAGAAAGAAATTGTTTGACGAGATAAAACGAAGAAGATGAAACAGGAGGATTTGAAAATATTGATTGACAAGTTCATGAGCGGCACAACCACTCTGGATGAGGAAAAGGCGTTGGGAGACTTCTTCCGCCAGACTGAGCACCTGCCTGCCGAACTGGAACCCTATCGGGATATGTTCGCATATTTCGACAATGGGATGACCGGCGAACCATCAGACAAGCCTGTCAGCCATGCCGCTCCAGTCAGGAGCCTCAGATGGATAGCAGGCATTGCAGCAGCAGTGGCTGTGATATTTGTGGCAGCCTATCAGTTTGTGCCCGGCGGAACGGATGAAACGCCTGTCATGCAGACTTCCAAAAGCCAGGTAGCACAGGCACAACCCACAGACAGCGCCATCGCCAGGCCCGATACCATCTCCGACAAGGAGAGACAGGCAGACGAAATGCCGGCAAAAAGGCGGGTGATGAGGAAATACCGCTTCAAGCCAGCACCGCCAGAGGTGTTGCTTGCCGATGCAGAGGCGATGTCGGTGACAGACTCCGTGAATGTGGTGGCGAAGCAGCTTGCCGACATAGAATTGATGAAAGTGGAATGTGAACAACAATATATGCTGAATCTCGTCAAGGCTGCCAGTTTATTGAACTCTGCGCAGATAGCAGCCGTGTGTGACGAAGAGGATGTGTATTGAACCCAAAACGGAAAGGAATATGACAATGAAAAGACTATTTTACATCGTGGCACTCGCATCCATCGTGATGCTGCCCTTAGGCGCTTCGGCGCAGGAACATGTGAGCAAGGCGATTGATGCCTTTGGCACGGCAGTGGAGAAAAACGGCATAAAGTCTTCTACCGTCGACAAGGGAAACACCAAGGCATACGCCAAGATATACGAATTCTCGCTGCCCAAGAAGCAGGAGAAGAATCTGGAACCGCTGAAGAAGGCTTTCTATCGGGATATGTCGGCGGCATACGACGTGTTCATGAAGAAAGAGACGGATGCGGTGAGGTCGAACAGGCTGATTGCCTATGGCGACCATCTGGAAAAACTAATGCATTTGGGATGGCCCTACTGCAAGTCGGGGCGCAACTATCTCACTATGTGTGTTGATGATACCGCCGACTCACTCTATCGCTATGTCTACGGACTGGAATGGCAGAAACGCGGGAAGAACATTGAAGGCAAGGTGTATAAGCTTTACAGTATGAACCCCAAGAAGATGTCTGCCAAGCAGAAACGCTCCGCACAGAACCTCGACGGAGTGTTGAAGAATCTTGATGACCTCTCAGACAAGCTCGACAGCATTGATGACGACGATGATGATGATGACTCGTTCGACCTTGGCGATCTCTCAGTACTGTCAGGTCTGGGCGATTTGGGAAAACTGGCAAAGGCATTCGGCGGAAAAATCGTTGACGGCACCGATACTATAGAGACGAAAGAAGGCAAGACCATCCTCAAGTCGAACAGGCAGCGGATAGTGATAGAGAAAGACGGTTCGATGACTATTGACGATGGTGAGGGAAACGTCATGAAAATCGGAGCCGACGGCAATGTAAAGGGAATGCAGCAGTCCGCTTCCAAACCTCTCGTGGGCAGCAACACCGACCCCATCCAGCAGTTCGGCAACCTGCGTGCCGCTTATCTCAATAATCTGAGAGACAATATCGACAATACCAACCTGCTCACCGGACTCGCAAATTCCATCCTCGACCTCTGCAAGCAGAAGGGAGCAGTGATGACTATGGACGAGCGCACACTGTGTATCGACGGTATGAAAGAACTGCAGGAGCGTACTCCCGACAAATATATCAAGGGGATATTTACTGTGGCGACCAACAGTCTGAAGAAAATCTCCGGAACCAAGCTCCAGGGCAAATGATGATGTTGGTTCTTGCAATGGAAGAAGTCTGCCCCATAGAAATACATGAATGAATAAATACGGCAATCCCCGGCATTCTCATCAGACTATACGGTCTGTGATGAATGTCGGGGATTGTCATATTGTTTGTTGTTGTCCTGCTGATAGGAAATCGGTCGTGATTATTCCATTATAGTCCCACACCCTCGATTACCTTGTCGGCGGCACCGGCTTTCGTCTTCACATAGGCGCCTGCCAAGTCAGACGAAATGCTGAGATATTCGGCGTCAGAGTCGAAGCGGTCCATGATTCTCTCAAAGTCCTCGTAGCTGTTTATCTCCATTCCGCCCTTTGTGGCGAGCAGTTCCTGAGCCTCCTGAAAACGCTTGTTGTTAGGACCGAAGATCACCGGCACGTTCCATACGGCAGCCTCCAGCACATTGTGGATTCCCACTCCGAATCCGCCACCAACGTATGTTACCTTTGCACAAGAGTATATGCTCGACAGGAGTCCGAAGCAGTCAATTATCAGGCAGTCTGCCTTGGCAGCCTCTTCGGGCGTTGTCTTGGTGTAGCGCACGGCGGTGCGGTTGAGCTTCGAGAGAATCTGCTGCAGATGGCCTTCGCCTATTACGTGAGGGGCGATGACGATGCGCCAGTCCTTGTGCTCATTGAAATATCTGATGAAGATATCCTCGTCTGGCGGCCAGCTGCTTCCGGCAACGAACACCTTGTAGCCCTTGGCGAAGGCATCCACGATAGGCATCTGCTTCTCGCTTGCGCTCTGCTTGATCTCCAGCACGCGGTCGAAGCGCGTGTCGCCCGTAATCTCCACATTCGTTATGCCGAGCGTGGCGAGCAGTTCGCGGCTCTTCTCGTTCTGCACGAAGAACCGGGTGATGCAGTTCAGCACGCGGCGATAGCTGTTGCCATACCAGCGGAAGAACACCTGCTGCGGACGGAAGATGCTGCTCACGCTGTATACTGGGATGTCGTGTTTCTTCATGTATGTCATGTAGTTCCACCAGAACTCATACTTGATGAAGAACGCCATTTCCGGGTGTATTATCTTGAAGAAGCGTCTGACGTTGAGTGGAGTGTCGAGCGGCAGGTAGCAGATGATGTCGGCACCCTCATAGTTCTTCCTCACTTCGTATCCCGAAGGGGAGAAGAACGTGAGCAGAATCTTGTATTCGGGATGGCTCTTGCGCAGACGCTCCATTATGGGACGTCCCTGTTCAAACTCTCCGAGCGATGCTGCATGGAACCACAGGTATTTCGCATTCGGGTCTACCTCCTGCCTCAGTATGTCGAAAGTTTCTCTTTCCCCTCGCCACATCTTGCGTATCTTGCTGTCCCAACGGCTGGCTATCGCCACACCAAGAAGGTATATATATATAATGATGTTGTACACGCCTGCTTCTTTGTTGCTTTTAGTTCTTTATTCCAGTTTCTCTGTCGCCCTTGCCGCTCTCCCCCGGTGGAAGGGAGAGCGTGTGGGCGCGTATATGGTGCGGATTGTTATTTCAGCACTTCAATGGCTTTTCTGAGTCTCTTCAGCGTCTCCTCCTTGCCGAGGAAGGCAGTGATGTCGAACATGCCGGGACCCTTGCCGATGCCGACGAGAGCCAGACGGAATGCGTTCATCACGTCGCCGAGCTTGTAACCCTTGCTCTCCACCCATGCGAGAACCACTTTCTCCTGGTTTTCGAGAGAGAAGTCGTCGATGCCTTCTATCACGTCGGCAAGTTCGCCCATTACCATGGCAGAGTCAGCCTTCCAACGCTTGCGTACCGTCTTCTCGTCGTATTCCGTAGGAGCGATGAAGAAGAATGAGCAGAGAGGCCACAGCTCCTTTACGAAGCTTACGCGGTCTTTCATCATCGACACCACCTTGGTGATGCGCTCCATCGACTCGTCCACGCCGTTGCCGGCAACGATCGGAGCGAAGAGTGCTGCAATCTCCTCGTTGCTCTTGCGCAGGATATATTCATGGTTGAACCAGATGCCCTTCTGATAGTCGAAGCGTGCTCCAGCCTTGCTGCATTTTGTGATGTCGAACTGCTCCACGAGCTCCTGCAGAGAGAACAGCTCCTGTTCTGTGCCGGGATTCCATCCGAGCAGAGCAAGGAAGTTAATTACAGCCTCCGGGAAATATCCGCTCTCACGGAAACCGTTGCTCACGTCGCCGGTCTTTGGGTCGTGCCACTCCAGCGGGAACACCGGGAATCCGAGACGGTCGCCGTCGCGCTTGCTCAGTTTTCCCTTGCCGTCTGGCTTCAGCAGCAGAGGCAGGTGGGCGAAGCGTGGCATTGTGTCTTCCCATCCGAAAGCACGGTACAGAAGGACGTGGAGTGGGGCGCTTGGCAACCATTCCTCGCCGCGTATCACATGGCTGATCTCCATCAGATGGTCGTCAACGATATTGGCGAGATGATAAGTAGGCAGTTCGTCGGCACTCTTGTAGAGCACCTTGTCGTCGAGGATGTCGCTCTTTATCACCACGTCGCCGCGGATCATGTCGTTGACATGGATCTCCTCTCCCGGCTGGATGAGGAAACGCACTACATACTGCTTGCCGTCGGCGATGAGGGCTTCAACCTCCTCCTTTGGCATGGCAAGCGAGTTGCGCATCTGCATGCGGGTGTGGGCGTCATACTGGAAGTTCTTTATCTCAGCACGTTTTGCGTCGAGCTCCTCAGGAGTGTCGAAGGCAATGTATGCCTTGCCGGCATCGAGCAGCTGGTCAACATACTTCTTGTAGATGTCGCGGCGCTCGCTCTGACGGTAAGGACCATAGTTTCCGCCGAAGCTCACACCCTCGTCGAACTTGATGCCGAGCCACTTGAACGACTCGATGATATATTCTTCAGCACCGGGTACGAAACGGTTGGAGTCGGTATCCTCGATGCGGAACACGAGATCGCCGCCGTGCTGCTTGGCGAAGAGATAGTTGTATAATGCTGTGCGCACGCCGCCGATGTGTAAGGCGCCCGTGGGACTTGGTGCGAAACGCACCCTAACTTTTCTTTCTGACATTGCTATGTGTATATGTGAATTTATTGATTTTATAACCTCGTAATGCCGCATTTGGGCAAGAGATATATGCTAAACCGTGCAAAAATACAACTTTTTTATCAATTGTTGTATTATTTTTTGTATTTTCGCAGTTGAAACGTGCCCTTATATATATAATAGGTACTTTTCGAAGGCTAAAACTGAGATAATACACTGTAATTAACGCTGGCGCCAGCTACACTGGTTTGTCGTTGCGCCGGACTTATAAACGAATGAGAATATGAATAAGTACGACATGTCTGAACGCAACCAATGGAAGAAGATCCTCAGCCGTATAGCGCTGGTCCTGATTTCCGTGGTCATCATCGTATTGTTTATTCCCCGCAACAGCGGACCGCAGTTCCGCTACGACGTGGGAAAGCCGTGGATGTATGGTTCGCTGATTGCCAAGTTCGACTTCCCGATATACAAGACCGACGAGGCGATAAAGCAGGAGCGCGACAGTCTGCTGCGCAACTTCGAGCCTTACTTCAACTTCAAGGACAATATGGAGAGCGCCCAGATGACACGCTTCTTCGAAGACTTCACCGGCGGACTGCCAGGTATGCCGGCTACATACACCAATATCGTGGCAGATAAGCTGCACCAGCTGTACAAGTCGGGAATCATGGGGGCGACGGAATTTTCGTCGATAGCCCAGGACACCACCAAGATGATAAGGATCATTGACGGCAAGACGGCATACAGCGTGCGCATATCCAGGGTGTTGTCAACAATGACCGCCTATGAGCAGATATACCTTGACGAGAGGCTCGCACCCTACCGTGCGCAGCTGCAGCGTTGCAATCTCAACGAATACATAGAGCCGAACCTGATATACGACAAGGAGAGGAGCGAGGCAGAGAAGAACGACCTGCTCGGACAGATACCGCTGGCCAGCGGTATGGTGCTTGCCGGACAGAAAATCGTGGACAGGGGAGAAATCGTTGACGACTACACCTTCCGTGTGCTCAGTTCCTTTGAAAAGGAGACCCAGCGCCGGAGTGCCAGCACAACCGCCGTGCCTTCCACCATTGCCGGACAGGTGATATTCGTTTCGCTCTTCATAATCCTCTTCACCATGTATCTCGGCATGTTCCGCCGCGACTATTTCAGCAAGCCGCGCAGCATAGCCATGCTCTATGCGATGATAACCGTCTTCCCTATCCTCGTGTCGCTGATGATAGAACACAATGTGTTCAGCGTCTACATCCTGCCTTTTGCCATGGCGCCCATATTCATCCGTGTGTTCATGGATTCGCGTACGGCATTCCTTACACACGTCGTGATGGTGATGTTGTGTGCGGCGGCGGTGAAATATCAGTATGAGTTCATCATAGTGCAGCTCGTGGCGGGACTCGTGGCGATATACTCGCTGAGGGAACTCTCGCAGCGAGGGCAGCTCTTCAAGACGGCGCTCTTCGTGACGTTGGCGAGCTGTGCCATCTACTTCGCCCTGCAGCTGATGACAGACAATACGTTCACTACCGTGGACAACAGCATGTATAAGTATTTCGTGATAAACGGTATAATGCTGCTCTTCGTGTATCCGCTCATGCTCATCATCGAGAAGACATTCGGGTTCATATCCAACGTTACGCTCATCGAGCTGTCGAATACCAGCAAGGACCTGCTGCGCCGGTTGAGCGAGGTGGCGCCGGGAACGTTCCAGCATTCTATAATGGTGAGCAACCTTGCCTCTGCCATCGCCGAGAAGATTGGGGCAAAGGCGCAGCTGGTGCGAACAGGAGCCTTGTATCACGACATCGGCAAGATGCAGAATCCGGCATTCTTCACTGAGAACCAGAATGGCGTGAACCCTCTCGACAACATGTCGAGGATTGATGCCGCACATATTGTGATAAACCATGTGACAGACGGACTGAAACTGGCGGAGAAGTATAATCTGCCGGGAGTGATAAAGGACTTCATCAGCACTCACCATGGTGCGGGAATGACGAAGTTTTTCTATGTGTCGTATCGCAACGAGCATCCCGATGAGCCTATCGACGATTCGCTCTTCACCTATCCCGGCCCTAATCCGTTTACCCGCGAACAGGCTATCCTGATGATGGCAGACAGCGTTGAGGCTGCCGCACGCTCGCTTCCGGAATATACGGAATTCAGCATCAGCAATATAGTGAACAAGATCGTGGACGGACAGCTGAAGGAGGGATACTTTGAGTATTGCCCGATTACATTCCACGACATCGCGATGGCCAAGCAGGTGTTGATAGAAAGGCTCAAGTCCATTTATCATACGAGAGTGAGCTATCCTGAATTGAAGAAGCCGGCTCTGAAGAGAGACGACGAGGAATAGGTGGGTGGCATAATCTTTGATGACAGTGGGGTGTGTGACTGTTGTTGCCATTGTCTGATATATACTCGTATTGCCATTCTGCTTGTATCGCTTAGACAACAGTCGGATATTACTAAATATGGAAGGTTTGTGCTATAATTCCTGCACAAACCTTTTGTTTTGCGCAAAATACAGGTGTTTTGTGGTTAAGCAATGTTAAACAAATGAGTCTTTGTACGGAAATAAAGAACAAATAAGATACCTTTGCAGCCAATTTGTTTTAAAAAGTATTTTAGGTAAAGATGATTAATTTAAAAAATGTTTGCTTGGCAGCCCTGTTGTCGGCATCCGCAGTAACCGCCACTGCAGGCGGTCTGCTCACTAACACCAACCAGAACATTGCTTTCAACCGTATGATGAGCCGTGAGGCATCTATCGGCATTGACGGAGTGTATTACAACCCTGCCGGTGTGGCATTTATGAGAGACGGCCATCACCTGAGCATCAATCTGCAGACTGCATGGCAGACACGTACTATCGAGAACGACTACGCTCTCTTCAACTACAACGTAAAGAATCCTACTACGCCAAGGAAATTCCAGGGTAAGGCTTTTGCTCCTGTAATTCCTTCGTTCCAGTATGCATACAACAAGAACAGATGGTCGTTCCAGGCAAACTTCGCCCTTACTGGAGGCGGCGGAAAATGTAAGTTTGACAACGGACTCGGTTCTTTCGAGAAGGTTGTTGCAAACATCGGTTTCCTCGGCAACTCCCTCGCTCCATATCTTAACGGCATATTGCCGGTAAATCCAAATATCGCAAACCCTGCAACGGGAACGATGGGAGGATATGGATATACCTACGACAGCTTCATGCGCGGCCGTCAGTATTACTATGGACTTTCTGTCGGTGCTGCCTACAGAATCAACGACCACCTGTCTGTATTCGGAGGTTTGAGAGGAGTCTACGCTACATGTAACTACTACGGATATGTGAAGAACATCGCTTTCGTGGGTAACAACGGAGCCAAACTGCCACTCTCTACTATGGTGGACAGAAACGATCCGGAGAGTTCAGACATTGAGCTGAACACCGACCAGACCGGTTATGGCTTCACTCCAATCATCGGCATCGACTACAAGACCGGCCGTTGGAACTTCTCTGCAAAGTATGAGTTCAAGACCCATCTGTGTCTTAAGAACCAGGGCGCCGTCATCACTCCTGTGAAGAAGCTGAACGCTATCGGTGAGAACCTTGCTGCCGCCGGTGTTCCATTGCAGGTGCTCCAGGGCATCAGTCCGGCAATCCAGCAGGCAAAGGAGAACATCAACGAGCTTATTGCTGAGTATGATCCGGAGCAGAACTACAAGGACGCAGGTGACATTCCTGCATTGCTCACCCTCGGAGTGGGCTATAGTCCTATCGACGCTCTCCGCATCAATGTGGGCTTCCACTGGTTTGACGACAAGGAGGCAACGTCTGGCTACAATTGGACCAAGGCTGACGGCGTTACACAGGAGCGTGTGGACCGTCACAAGAAGCTCAAGCGCGGTACGCTGGAGTATAATGCCGGTGCTGAGTATGACGTGAACAAGATGCTCACCGTGAGTGCAGGATGGCAGAGCACAAACTACGGTCTGTCGGATGCCTCTATGGACGACAAGTCGTTTGTAGTAAGTTCAAACTCTGTCGGTTTCGGTGCGAAAGTGAACCTGACAAGCAAGATGTCACTCTCTGTGGCTTATTTCCATACCTTCTACAAGCACAAGAAGACTTCGGAGCAGGTGTCAGACAAGCTGACATATACAGCAGACTACACTCGTGACAATGATGTGCTTGGTGTTGGTCTTGACATCGATTTCTGATAAGAAACTACTCTTTGAAATAACACACATAAATGATGAATCCCCAGTTGTCTCGTAATGAGAGGACTGGGGATTATTCGTAGTACTACTTTTGTGCTCTGATGTCCGTTTGGGGATAAAGCCAGTGGTCAGCTTGGGTCCACGTCGTAGTAAATCTGCAGGGAGGAGTATCGCTTGTCCTGTTCCATCTGGCGCTGGGCGAGCAACAGGCATTGGCGCACCCTCTTCATGTCGATACCCGGTTCCAGCTTCAGCATTATCTTGCGGATGAAGAATGTGCGCACCTTCGATACCGCAGGCTTGTCAGGACCGAGCACCCTCGCTCCAAGCCATTGTCTCAGTCTGCCGCCCATCTCTATCGCCGCCGTGTTCACGCGGTCATCGTCTTTGTGCTTCAGGTAGACATATATGAGCCGATAGAAGGGAGGGTAGTGGAACAATCGTCTCTCTGCCATCAGCTGTGAATAGAATGCCCGCCAGTTGTTTGTCACCACTTGTTCTATGATGGGCTGCTCCACGTCTTTCGTCTGCAGTATCACCAGTCCGCGGTCGCCTTTCCTTCCTGCTCTTCCCGCCACCTGCGACATCATGGTGAAGGCATGTTCGTATGCCCTGAAGTCGGGCACGTTGAGCATGGAGTCGGCATTCAGTATTCCCACCACACGTACGTGGTCGAAGTCGAGTCCCTTGCTCACCATCTGCGTTCCGATGAGAATCTTCGTACGCCCGGCAGAGAAATCGTTGATTATCCTCTCGTATGCGTTGCGGGAACGGGTAGTGTCGAGGTCCATCCTGGCAACGGGCACGTTGGGGAACAGTTCCATTATCTTCTCCTCAATCTTCTCCGTTCCATACCCATAGGGTCTCAGGTCCTCCCCCTCGCAGTTCGGACATTTCTTCGGCACGCTGTAGGTGAAACCGCAGTAGTGACACGTCAGCATGTTCATGTTCTTGTGGAAGGTGAGGGAGACATCGCAGTTTTCGCATTTCGGCACCCATCCGCAGGTGCGGCATTCCACCATCGGTGCAAAGCCGCGCCTGTTCTGGAACAGTATCACCTGCTCCCCGTTTTCCAATGCCTTTTTCATCGTTTCGAGCAGCAGAGGTGATATAGGACCGTACATCATCTTGCGGCGTTGCATGTCCTTCACGTCCACTACCTTTATCTCCGGCATCTCGATGCCCTTGTATCTCTCGTCGAGTTCCACAAGACCGTACTTGCCGGTCTCGGCGTTCTGCCAGCTCTCTGCCGACGGTGTGGCGGAGCCCAACAGAGTCTTCGCTCCATGCTGGTGGGCGAGCATTATCGCCACGCTGCGGGCATGGTAGCGCGGTGCAGGGTCCTGCTGTTTGAAAGACGTTTCATGTTCCTCGTCGATTATCACGAGACCGAGTTTGGAGAACGGCAGCAACACGGCGGAGCGTGCTCCCAGAATCACGTCGTATGGCGAGTCGGAGAGTTGCTTCTTCCATATCTCCACCCTCTCAGCATCGCTGTATTTGGAGTGGTAGATACCGAGTCTGTCGCCAAACACCTTCTGAAGCCTTTGTCTTATCTGTACCGTCAGGGCGATTTCCGGCAGGAGATATAGCACCTGCTCGTGGCGCTCCAGTGCCTGTTTTATGAGATGGATGTATATCTCAGTCTTGCCGCTCGATGTCACGCCGCGCAGCAGCACCACGTTCTTTTTCAGAAACTGGAACAGTATGTTGTTGTATGCCTCCTGCTGGGCTGCCGACAACCGTTTCACGTTGTCGAGCTGTGGCACTCCGCCACAGTTCAGACGCCCCACCTCCTTCTCGTAGGTCACGAGCATCTTCTTGTCTAACAGTTGCTTCATTACTCCGGCAGTGGCATGCGATTCGTTTATCAGCTCGTCTTTCGTCACTTCCACCACCGGTTCGTCGGTGCAGTCGCCCACAATGGTGTCCCAGTGTGAGAGTGTCAGATATGTGTTGAATGTCTTGAGCTGTGCCAGTGCTCTCTTCAGCATGCCGAAAGCGATGTGCAGCGCCTGTTCGTGGCGCAGGTTCTCTGGCAGTGTGACGTATGTCTCCGTCTTCGGTCTGAACCCGTCCTCTGCCTTCAGTCCGGCAGGCAATGCGGCGTTGAAGACCTCGCCGATGGGAGACATATAATAATCTGCAATCCAATTCCACATCCGCAGCTGTCCTTCTGTCACGATAGGTGTCGTGTCGAGCACCTTCGTGATGTCCTTCACCTTGAATTCCGGTTCCTTGTCGTGGATGCGCACCGCCAGTCCCACCATCATCTTCTGTTTGCCGAACGGCACGATAACCCTCACGCCGCTCTTCACCGCCTCTGTCAGCGGCTCCGGAATGGAGTAGGTGAAGAGACTGTTGAGGGGCAGCGGCAATATGATGTCAACGTATGTCGTCTGTCTTTCTGTCATTGGATGATATATGGTTGTGATGCTTTTGGATTGTGAGGATGTCGTTTTCAGTCTTGTTCCTCAAGATACCACTTTGAATATTCCACGTAGTGTTGTGCGAAGCTCTCCGCCTGGTTCGGTCTTGTCTTCTTTATGAACTTTGCCGGTACACCTCCCCAGATTTCATGTTCGCCGATTTTAGTGCCTCCCAGAACGAGTGCTCCGGCGGCAACTACAGCTCCTTCGCCCACTTCGGCGTTGTCGAGCACCGTCGCTCCCATGCCTATCAGGGCGCCTCGGCGCACTGTGCATGCATGTACTGTGGCATTGTGGCCTATTGACACATCGTCCTCGATTATCGTAGGTCCTGTCTGGTTGGTCACGTGTACGCAGGCTCCGTCCTGCACGTTCACTCTGTTGCCGATTGTTATCGGTGCCACGTCGCCGCGCACCACGGCATTGAACCATATCGAACATTCGTCGCCCATCGTCACTTCGCCGACAATTGCGGCGTTCTCACTGAAATAGCAGTCTTTGCCCCATTTGGGAGTGAGACCCTTTATTGATTTTATAAGTGCCATTGATTTTTCTTGTTATGTATATTATTAATCTTCTGCAAATGTACTTCTTTTTTTTGTCATTCAGCAGTTGCTGGATAATTATTCTTTGTCAAGAGCAAAGCTATGGTCATTGAGGCGATAAACGACATCACCATCGGCGGAGATACCTGTTGACGGTGAATGGTGACTCTGTCAAACCCAAATCGGTCAGTTAGGGCTTTTTGCCTGGATTTTGTTTTTTAGAAGAGTGGATTTTGTTTGGGTTAAATGAATCGGCACAATAATAATTACGGAGTCAAAAATATAGCATGAAATTCCCCCACGGCGTGGGGAACAGAACCCCCTAATGTGGGGTTTCATTCCCCACGTTAGGGGGAAAATAATCATCAAAATAATAGTCGTCAAAAAACGGGCGACATGGAATTGTCTTCCGTGTCGCCCGCATATCTGTACGCTAGGCATGAGCATTGTTGATTTATATTCCAATTCCTATACCAAGGTATACGTTACTGTGGTTTCTTACTTCAGAGCTGTGAGAATTGATAAACCTATAGCCGACGCCGAAGGATAAGTCTATTACCGAGCGCATATACCTGTATATTATGGCTGCGTCGTACAGGTCAAATTTCAGGTCGCCACCACCGATGCTGTGGCCATATCTCGCTCTTAAGTCTATTTCGTCGCCTTTGTCCCAGAATGTGCCGTCTTTCTTTGCCTTGAAGAGTTGCCAGCCGCATTCACCTCCTATGCCTTGCGTCTGGTAGTATGTCTTCCTCTCGCTATCCTTGTATAGCCCAAGGTATCCGATATATGACACGCCGATAGTCAGTCTTCTTACGGGCTCTATACCTATCGTGGTGAATGACATGCATGGCATTAGGCCATGCTGTCTTGGTGATACACTTTCTTCCGAATCTCCATATAATGTCACCCTATGTCTGCTTTTCGCTACGGAGTCCTGCTGTTCAGCTGCAAAGCTATGGCAGCTAAACAACAATAAAATGAATAAAACTAACTTTCTCATATTGTATTCATTTCTTTTTTTATTCTTTATTCCAAAGATTGGCACTGGCAAACGCAACAGAAACTCCTAATCTTAGTGAAGCTTTGTCGTCTTCGCTTAAATCGGAATTTTCTATAATTCCTATTACTTCTTCGCTGTATTTTTTGCCTTCCTCGAAACTGTCGGATTTGTATAATTGATTTATATATTCTAATACAACATCCAATGTGCCGCCAAGTTTCGGGTTGTTACTGGTTATTCGGTTTATTGTTTCTTCTGGCGTTTCATTAGATGTATAGTTGTCTAAAGAGTTTATCACGTCGATTCTTTGTGCTTCTGTCAAAATTGGCTTGCTTGGATCTCCTAAAACTTTTTTAGTTTCTTCGCAAAGAGTGTCAACGAACTGTTCTTTGGTAAGCCCTTCCCAAAAATACATTGATGGATGGTTGCTTATCGCGCCTGATATTATGGCGTTATGCAATATTCCTACACTGTCCGCCATGCAGCCCGTTGAAGGATTTATTTTAACATCGTGTATGTGATTTGGATTGCAAGAGATGATGCCGCTCGGTGTAGAGGTTCCTGATGTCGCGCCTTTATGGGCTGTTGAATCTCTTCCATCTTTAATTATACTAACGGCTTTTTTGAAAGATGCTGAAACTGAATGAACTATGATTTCACCTTGTACTAAACCGTCTGCA
>CAVBFA010000013.1:0-3289 GCA_963594595.1 Oscillibacter sp.
AGAAATCCCGCATACATGCAGAAGAATTTTGGAAGATTAATGAAATAAACGATTATGAGTAATATATATAGAATAATTTTGCTGTGTCTCGTATGCGCCAACATAGCATGTGCATCTTTCAAATGTGGCGCTGATGAATATTGTGTGGATAAAAGCCAGCTTAATGATACTGTTTATGCCACCGTGAAGAGATATATTGCGAACAACTCCTCAAATGATGCTTTTGTCTTGTTTTCATCAACATACTTTGATTTAGACAGTGAAACGCTTAACAAAAAGTTTTATGACATCTTTCTGATTGGCCCCAATTACTACGGACTGATAGATTCAACCGGCATAAAAAGGAAATTCGCATTACCTGACGATTATGCGGAAGCCTATGAAGTTGTGGTAAAAAACAAAGTGGCGCCAAGGAGATATCCACTTTTGCATTGTCATATAGGCGGTAAGATTGTTTTCATTCAATCCACGATTGATGACTTCGTCTCGAATAACAATTCCATAGAGTTCTTCCGTAGTACCGAAATTCCCACCACCAACGGCCGCAACCAGTACATGCGAGAAAGCATGTGCATCATAAAGAAGCCGAACGGAGAGGTGAAAACCTTCATCGTGGGCGACTCAATATTGACGAATGATAATCTGCGTGAACATTACTGATCATCACAGGCGAATGAGGAAAGAATAGAAATTTTCTGTTTATTCTCTAAATAAATATTCGTTTTGAAAGCAATAATGTTTACATTAGTGTTAAATAGTCATTAATTCACAAGTTTTTCAAACAACTTATCATTTAAAATGCCTATTTTTGTAGTAGTTTTCTTATCAACTTAAAAATATATGATGTTATGACTACTACCAGGGAAAATATCAGTGGAGTGATCAAGGTATTGGATGAATACATGATTCGCTCAGGAAAGGAAGAGATTAATGAAATGGAGGCTAACCGCGAACTTGCCAAAGCCGGACTGCTTGCCGACGAACAGGCTCACCCGGGAAGACCGCTCAGAGAATGGCTTCGCAAACTGCGCGACTCCAACATCCTGCCTCAGAACATTAGGCAGAAATGTGGTGCTTGGACGATAAGGATATCGACCACGATAGCCAAGAAGCCTACCATTGCCGGACTGTTCGGCTGACTGAATACAAATCGCCCCATCTTGAATGGCCTTCGGTAAGACGAGGACCTATACAAGATGGGGCGAATTGTATCAATTAAGCTCCAAACGGTCATTTGGTCGATTGGGAACTAAATCAAGCTCCGCAACATATTGTAATACGGAGAGAGAGGATATCAGCTCTTCTTCGGACGACGACGTGCCCATCCCTCTTCTGAGAAGTCCGGCTCTTCGCCTACGAGCTTCACGCCGTCTTGACGGAAGAACTGGCGCCAGTCACTTTCATTGCCGTTGTCATTGAAGCCACCGTTGTCCGCCTTGTTGCTCTTACGCTTCGATTTCTTCTCAAACCTACCGAAATCATCGTTTTCATCGCGTTTTTTCCTGCCTCTTGCAGGACGGTCGGATGATTTCCCTGCCTGTCCTCGCGAGCCGCGGCCCGACTGCTTGCCGGCAGGGCGTCCGGTATCGTCAGCGTCATTACAGCGCACGCTGCGTCCCTTGTATGTAGTGCCGTCGATGGCACGCATCACCTTGTTGGCATCCTTCTCAGGCACCTCGATATAGCAGATGCGGTCGAGCAGGTCGATATGTCCCACTTCCTGACGGCCCTTGATATTGCGGTTGAGGAACTGCATTATCTCTCCAGGATAGAAGCCGTCGGTCTTGCCGAGATTGATGAAGAGTTTCTGGAATCCCGGCTCCGCCTTGTGGGGCTCGCGCTTGCCGCCTTCGCCACGTTTGCGGGTAGAGCGTTCCTTGCGGTCGCCACGGGATGATGCCGACGGCGGAAGAATCTCCGGAGCATCTGCATAATAGGCAAGGAACTTGCCGAACTCCATGCTGACGATCTTCTTTATTATATCCTCCTTGTCGACATATTCAAAGTAGCGGTTGATGTCTGCCATGAACGGTTCGATCTCCTCCTCATTCACGTCGGCCTTCACTATCTGGTCCATCACCTTATAGAGCTGCTTCTTGCATATCTCCTCGGCTGTAGGAATCTTTCCCTCCACAAAGTCTTTCTGTATCACCTTCTCTATGGCACGCATCTTTCCGCGCTCACGGGTGTGGACGATGGCAATCGAAGTGCCGTTCTTGCCGGCTCTTCCCGTTCGTCCGCTGCGGTGGGTATAGCTCTCGATATCATCGGGCAGTCCGTAGTTTATGACGTGTGTCAGGTCGTCGACGTCGAGTCCGCGGGCTGCCACGTCGGTAGCCACGAGCAACTGCGTGAGGTGCTGACGGAACTTCTGCATCGTAAGGTCGCGCTGCTGCTGCGACAGGTCGCCATGCAGCGACTCGGCGTTGTATCCGTCGTGTATCAGTTTGTCGGCAATCTCCTGGGTCTCTTTCTTCGTGCGGCAGAAGATGATGGCGTAGATTTTGGGATAGTAGTCCACGATACGCTTCAGGGCGAGATATTTGTCCTTGGCGTTTACCATATAGTATATGTGGTTCACATGTTCGGCTCCCTCGTTGCGGCTTCCCACCACGATTTCCTTGGCGTCGTGGAGATAGTTCTGGGCTATCTTCTCAATCTCCTTGCTCATGGTGGCGGAGAAGAGCAGAGTGTTGCGGTCGCCCGACTCCATGCCGTCGAAGATTTCATTTATGCTCTCAGAGAATCCCATGTTCAACATCTCGTCTGCCTCGTCGAGCACCACGTTTTTCACATTGTCGAGCTTCGCCGCACCGCGGTTCATCAGGTCGATGAGTCGTCCCGGTGTGGCAACGATCACCTGTGCGCCGTGTCTGAGCGAGTGTATCTGGTTTTGTATCGACGTGCCGCCATACACCGGCACCACGTTGAGTCCGCCGATATATTTGCCGAAGTCATTCAGGTCGTCGGAAATCTGCAGGCATAGTTCGCGTGTCGGCGACAGGATGAGTGCCTGTGTGGAACGGTCGGATGGATCTATCTTCTGCAACACAGGTATACCGTATGCTGCCGTCTTGCCCGTTCCGGTCTGGGCGAGGGCGACGACGTCGTTTTTGTATCCAAGCAAATAGGGGATTACTTCTTCCTGTACTGGCATGGGCGATTCAAAGCCCAGTTCTGCGATGGCGCGGCGAATCTCTTCGCTGACACCAAGTTCTTCAAATGTCTTCAAATTAAATACGTATTTATGATTTGGCTTGCCCAAAATGTGGCAGCCCTTTGGAATTCG
>CAVBFA010000013.1:3306-7491 GCA_963594595.1 Oscillibacter sp.
TTGCGAATTACGCATCGTTTCGACACGGCAAAGATTGGATATTAGTTGAAAAACGCTAAATTATTGACTTATATGGCGCTTATTTATGAGGAAATGGTTATTTTTGCAGTTATGATTAAAATTAAGATAATAAACAAGGGACATCACCCACTGCCCGAATATGCCACGCCTCTGAGCGCCGGCATGGACCTGAGAGCAAACATCGACGAACCGATAACGCTGAAGCCGATGCAGCGGATGCTGATTCCTACGGCGCTATATATGGCGCTGCCGGCTGGCTACGAGGCACAGATAAGACCGAGAAGCGGACTGGCTCTGAAGCATGGCATCACGGTGCTCAACACTCCGGGAACAATCGACGCGGACTACCGCGGCGAACTGAAGGTGCTGCTCGTGAACTTCTCCGACACCGACTTCATCGTGAACGATGGCGAGAGAATCGCACAGATGATTATCGCAAAGCACGAAAACGCTGATTTCATCGAAGTGAAGGAACTGGACGACACTGAAAGGGGAACCGGCGGATACGGACACACGGGAGTAAAATGACAATATCAAAACATACCACATTGATTACGATGGCGGCATTGCTGGGCGTTGCTACGCTCATAGGCTGCGGCACGGGGCGTACTGCCTCGGGCAGCAAGGCTATTGCCGCTGAAAACAGGACAAACGACAAGGAGACAAACACACCGTATGCCGACACTTGTCTCAACAGGAAACTGCGACTGCGCTACTTCTATGAGGAAGCGGCAAAGCAGCAGGCACTCGGAAACTACGACGATGCATACATGCTGCTGCTCCACTGCAAGAGGATAGACCCCAATGCGGCAGAGGTGCATTACGCACTGTCTAACTACGACGAGTCGCTGAACTCCAAGGAGATGGCTATCGCCGACATCAAAAGGGCGGCTGAACTGAACCCCGACAACAACACATATCTGGAGAGGCTCGCCATGACATACATTAGCACCAAGGACTACGACAACGCTATAAAGTCGTACGAAAAACTGTATGCCGCCAACCCTGACCGCACGGAGGTGCTCGAAATCCTCCTCAAGCTCTATAACGAAAAGAAGAACTACTCCAAGATGATAAACACGATGGAGAGGATGGAACTTGCCGACGGCGAGAGCGAGAAGACGGTGCTCACCAAGATGCACATCTATTCAATGCAGGGAAAGACGAAGGAGGAATACAACACGCTGCGCAAATTCGTGGACCGATACCCTAACGACTTGTCGTATCAGGTGATGACCGCCAACTGGCTACTGCAGCACGACAAGAAGAAGCAGGCTCTCTCGATACTGGAAAAGGTATTGAAAGAAGAACCGGAAAACGAACTGGCAAAGCTATCGATGGTGGACTACTACAGGGCTGAAAAGCTCGATTCCATCGCAAATATCACAGAAGAGCAACTGCTCGTTTCTCCACAGACCGCCACAGACACGAAGGTTACGATACTGAGGAATATAATATCAAAGAACGAGGAGGCCGGAGACGACAGTACGAAGATTCTGAACATCTTCAGCAGACTGCTCTCCCAGAAACAGAAAGACACGAAAATAGCGGAAATCTATGCTGCCTACGTGTCGCTGAAGAAAATGCCACAAGACAGTCTGGTGTCTGCGTTGAACAGGATTCTTGAAATCGAGCCCGACAACAAGGGGGCGAGAATAGAGCTCATACGCACGTTGTGGGACAAGGAGGACAAGGACGAACTGATAAAGATCTGCAAACCGGCAGTGGAATATTGTCCCGATGAAATGGTGTTTTATTATTTCCTCGGCTTCGCATACATACAGAAGGAGGAGGACGAAAAGGCTCTCGACATATTCAGAAAGGGTGTGGCACAAGCCACCGACACAAGCGAACCGTCAATCGTGTCTGACATGTATGAATATATAGGAAACATCCTGCACGAGAAGGGTGACACCGACGGTGCCTATGCCGCCTTCGACAGTTGTCTGCAATGGAAGGAGGACAATGTGGAATGCCTCAACAACTATGCCTATTACATCAGCGTGAGCGGAGGCGACCTCTCAAAGGCGGAGCATATGAGCTACAAGACGGTGAAGGCGGAACCTACAAACAGTACGTTCCTCGACACCTATGCCTGGGTGCTCTTCTGCATGGAGAGATATGCCGAAGCGCAGATATACATCGAACAGGCGATTGCCAACGACACCACAAACAGCGACGTGCTGCTCGACCACGCCGGCGACATATATATAAAGCTCGGCGAGACGGACAAGGCTATAGAAATGTGGAAAAAGGCAATAAGTGCCGGAGGCGATGCGCAAGCGATAGAACAAAAGATAAGATACAAGAAATATATCCCAACGGAAAAATGAGAAAATACGGTAAATTCACAATCCTCGGTGCGGCATTGGCAATAGCCGCACTCACCACATCATGCGGAACGAAGAAGGCTGTCACCAATGACGGCGCTGATATAAGGAACACTACGACAACCGTCGCCGACAACTCCCACGGCAAGAACGCCAAGAGCGAAAGGGCGATGGAAACGGCTAAGATGGACTTCCTGAGAAAGGTGACCGACAATGCGGCATACGCCAGAAACATCGTGTCGAAGATAAAGTTCACCATGAACACGGGCAGCAAGGACATCTCCGTGGCAGGATCGCTACACATGAGAAAGGACGAGGTGATAAGAATACAGCTCACTCCATTCGGCATCATGGAGGCAGGAAGACTGGAATTCACCAAAGACTACGTGCTTCTCGTGGACAGAATACACAAGGAATACGTGAAGACATCTTATGACAGCGTGGATTTCCTACAGCGCAACGGACTCGACTTCTATGCGCTGCAGGCATTGTTCTGGAACCAGCTTTTCGTGCCGGGAACGCAAAAAACAACGGATTCATCGCTGAAAAACTTCAACGTGACGCTCAATACCGGGGCTTCCGACGGCAACCACGTGGCGCTCGCCTACAACAAGATGTCATACGAATGGACTGCCGACCCGAACACGGCTCTGATTAATTCGGTGAAGGCAAATTATAACGCCAACAAAAGCGATGCGGCATCGGTGACATGCAGATATTCCAACTTCAAGGCGCTCGGCTCGAAGAAATTTCCTACTGACATTCTTCTGACGATGAGCACCAAGGCGGTGCGCAACGCCAACAAGATGTCGCTCCGTCTGCAACTCAACTCTCTGGACACCGACGACAAATGGGAAGCAAAAACAACGGTTTCATCGAAATACAAGCAGGTGAGCGTTGAGGATATCATGAACCAGCTGAGCGGACTGTAAGAGGATTGGACAAACAAAAAAACATAAGATATACCAAAGAAAAATGTATCGTTTCATCATTTTAATATTGGCTCTCACCGTGGCGAACATGCCGTTTGCCACCTCTGACGCACAGACGAAGAAGAAGACCACGACGACTGCCGTGGCCAAGAAGAAGCCCGTACGCAAAGCCTCAACTGCGGCTAAAGGCGGGAAAAGAACCGCGGCAAAAGGCGGAAAGAAACGCACTGCCAAGGGAAAACAGAAAACCACATACACAAATGCATCGATTCGAGGACTGCAGAACCAGCGTGCGGCCGTTCAGAAGCAGATTCGCGAACAGGAGAAGAAGCTGCGTGCCAACAAGGCGGACGTGAAGAAACGACTCGACGACCTCATGACCATCAACGGCGAGATTGACCAGCACCAGAAGACAATCGACGGCATACAGAAGGACATCACCCATATCGAGGGCAACATCTCTATGCTGAAAGCACAGCTGTCTACCCTGGAGCAGCAGCTCGACGACCGCAAGGCGAAATACATCAAGTCGATGCGCTACCTGGCAAGAACCCGTACGATACAAGACAAGCTGATGTTCATCTTCAGCGCCAACAGTCTCACACAGATGTATCGCCGACTGAGATTCGTAAGGGAATACGCCGCATACCAGCGTGCCCAGGGCGAGATGGTGAAGAGCAAGCAGAACCAGATAACCAACAAGCACAAGCAGCTGGAGACTGTGAAGGGCGAGAAGAACACCATGCTCTATAAGGGACAGCAGGAGAAGACTGCCCTGCAAGGAAAGCAGACGGAGCAGCAGCAGATGGTGAACTCGCTGCAGAAACAGCAGAAGACGATACAAGCTATAATCAACGAACAGCGCAAGAAGGACGCCGCACTGAACTCACAGATTGACCGTC
>CAVBFA010000013.1:7501-38331 GCA_963594595.1 Oscillibacter sp.
AGGTGGCGAAGGCGAAGGCGCGTGCCGAAGCGGAAGCAAGACGCAAGGCTGCCGCTGCCGCAGAGGCGAAGCGCAAACGTGAGGCTGAACTGGCACGCAAGAAAGCGGAAGCGGAGGCGGCTGCCAGAGAGAATGCCCGCCGCATCAAGGAGGCAAAGGAGCGTGAGGCTCGTCTCAAGGCGGAGGCTGCAAAGGCGGCTGCCGAGAAGAGGGATGCCGAGGCGCGTGCCAAGGCGGAGGCGGCTGCACGCAGGGCGGAAGCTGACCGTGAGGCGGCTGAGCGCAAGGCGGCTGCCGACAAGAGGAGACACGACTCTGAAGTGGCAAAAGCTAACGAGGAGAGCAGGGTGGCTGCATCGGTGAGCAGTGCTGACCGTGCGCTGAACCATAATTTCGAGAGCAACCGCGGTCGTCTGCCGATGCCGGCATCGGGTCGCATCATCACGCATTACGGACAGTATAACGTGGAGGGTCTCAGCAACGTGAGACTCGACAGCAAGGGCATCAACATAAAATGTGGCGCCGGCGCCGGAGTGAGGTCGATATTCAACGGCGAGGTGAGCAAGATCTTCACCGTGATGGGCGTGAAGGGCGTAATGATACGCCACGGACAGTATATCTCGGTATATTGCAACCTTTCTTCAGTCAACGTACACGTCGGTCAGAGCGTATCCACCGGACAGTCGATTGGAGCGGTGGACGGCAACGGCGTGTTGCAGTTCCAGCTACACAAAGGATTTACAAAGCTCAACCCAGAGGCTTGGTTGAGATAACACTGCATACCGTTTCCTTATCCCATGCTGATTGGTATGGGATAAGGAAACTTTTTCATTTTGCAATATTATTCTGCTTTTCTATAGCTGGCGAGCCGGTCAGCATAGATATATCATTTTATTCTTCCGGAACTTACTCTACCCTACCCTTATTTCTATCTCTGATACCAACCTGCAAATCCATTGCCTCATCCAGCCCCAAATCGGTCATTAAGAAATCAGTCCAGACCCGTCATTATAGCTAAAGTGCTATTGGAAAAGAGGGAAAAAGCACCGGATATCAGAAAGTGTGTCGGCAAAGTGGTAAAAAATCATCAAACGCTGCAAATAAAGAGGCAATAATTAGTAACTTTGCAAATTCAACATATAATAATGTGTGAACATCAAAAGAAGTATGGAAACTAAAGATACAAAAAACGAGTTTGTAAAGCAGGTGGCGGAGCAGAAATATGAGTTCGGCTTCACCACCGACGTGCACACAGACGTCATCGAGAACGGTCTGAACGAGGACATCGTGAGACTCATCTCAAAGAAGAAGGGCGAACCGGAATGGATGCTCGAATTCAGACTGCGGGCATACAACTACTGGAAGACGCTCGAACAGCCTACATGGGGACACGTGAAATTGCCGGAGATTGACTACCAGGCAATATCATACTATGCCGACCCGCTGGCAAAGAAACCGGTGAACAAGGAGATTGACCCGGAGCTGATGAAGACCTTCGACAAACTGGGTATTCCTCTCGAAGAGCGTCTGGCACTGAGCGGAGTGGCAGTGGATGCCATCATGGACTCCGTGTCGGTGAAGACCACCTATAAGGCGAAACTCGCCGAAAAGGGAATAATATTCAGTTCTATCGGCGAGGCTATAAAGGAGCACCCCGACCTGGTGAAGGAATATCTGGGAAGCGTGGTGCCATACCGCGACAACTATTTCGCCGCCCTCAACAGTGCCGTGTTCAGCGACGGTTCGTTCGTCTTCATCCCCAAGGGCGTGAGATGTCCGATGGAGCTGAGCTCTTATTTCAGAATCAATGCGAGAAACACAGGACAGTTTGAGCGCACGCTGATAATCGCCGAAGACGATGCCTACGTGTCGTATCTGGAGGGCTGCACGGCACCGATGAGAGACGAGAACCAGCTGCATGCCGCCATCGTGGAGATAATCGTGAAGGACAATGCAGAGGTGAAATACTCTACCGTGCAGAACTGGTATCCGGGCGACGAGAACGGAAAGGGCGGTGTGTTGAACCTCGTGACGAAGCGCGGCGACCTGCGCGGAGTGAACTCCAAACTCTCCTGGACACAGGTGGAGACGGGTTCGGCCATAACATGGAAATATCCGTCGTGCGTATTGCGCGGCGACAACTCGCAGGCTGAGTTCTACAGTGTTGCCGTGACGAACAACTATCAGGAGGCTGACACGGGCACCAAGATGATACACATCGGAAAGAACACCAAGAGCACCATCATCAGCAAGGGTATATCTGCCGGACACAGCCAGAACTCATACCGCGGACTGGTGCGCGCCACGGCGAACGCCGAAAACGCCCGCAACTACTCATCGTGCGACTCACTGCTGCTGGGCAGCGACTGCGGAGCGCACACGTTCCCGTATATGGACATCCACAACGACTCGGCAGTGGTGGAACATGAGGCAACGACGAGCAAGATTAGCGAGGAGCAGCTCTTCTACTGCAACCAGCGCGGCATACCGACGGAACAGGCTGTAGGACTGATAGTGAACGGATATGCCAAGGAGGTGCTCAACAAGCTCCCGATGGAGTTTGCCGTGGAGGCACAGAAGCTGCTGAGCGTATCGCTCGAAGGCACCGTGGGATAATGACTTGCAAAAAAACATAAGGAAACAAAAAGAAAGAACGATAATATGTTAGAGATAAAAAACCTGCACGCCAAGATCGGCGACAAAGAGATACTTAAAGGCATCAACCTTACGGTGAAGGACGGTGAGACCCACGCCATAATGGGACCTAACGGTTCGGGAAAGAGTACGCTGAGCGCCGTGCTCGTGGGCAATCCTCTCTATGAGGTTACTGAAGGCGAAGTGATTTTCAACGGCAAGAACCTGCTGGAGATGTCGCCTGAAGACCGTGCACACGAGGGACTGTTCCTCTCATTCCAGTATCCGGTGGAAATTCCGGGAGTGTCGATGAACAACTTCATGAAGGCTGCCATCAACGAAAAGCGCAAATATGAGGGCAAGGAGCCGCTGACAGCGGGCGAATTCCTCAAGCTGATGAAAGAGAAGCGCAAGGTGGTGGAGCTGGACAGCAAACTGGCAAGCCGCTCTGTGAACGAGGGATTCAGCGGCGGAGAAAAGAAACGCAACGAGATTTTCCAGATGGCTATGCTCGAACCGAAGCTGAGCATCCTGGACGAGACTGACTCGGGACTCGACGTTGACGCAATGCGCATCGTGGCAGAGGGCGTGAACAAGATGCACACACCGGAGACTTCCACCATCGTCATCACACACTACGAGCGACTGCTCGACATGATAAAGCCAAGCGTTGTACACGTGCTCTACAAGGGACGCATCGTGAAGACTGAAGGACCGGAGCTCGCCAAGGAGATTGAGACCCGAGGATACGACTGGATAAAGGAAGAAATAGGAGAACTGTAAGATATGCAAAGCGAAAAACAATATATCGATCTCTACGGCGAATGCCGCGACATGCTGCGGAAACACAGCTGCGAGGTAATGAATGCCGTGAGAGACGAGGCTTTCGAGAACTTCAAGCGTCTCGGATTTCCTACGAAGAAGGTGGAAAGATACAAATACACCGACATTCCATCGCTGTTTGAACCGGACTATGGTCTGAACATCAACCGTCTGGAAATCCCGGTTGACCCTTACAAGGCTTTCAAATGCGACGTGCCGAACCTTAGCACTTCGCTATACTTCGTGGTGAACGACAGCTTCTACGACAAGGCGCTGCCTAAGAAGGAACTGCCAGAGGGTGTGATTGTGGACTCTCTGGCAAGAATCGCCGCCGAGAAGCCGGAGCTGATAAGCAGATACTACGCCAAGATAGCGAAGACGGAGGAGGACGGCATCACGGCGCTCAACACCATGCTGGCACAGGACGGTCTGCTGATATACGTGCCGAAGGGCACTGTGGTGGACAGGGCGATACAGGTGATAAACATACTGAGGTCTGACGTTGACCTGATGGTAAACCGCAGGGTGCTGATCATCGTGGAAGACCGTGCTGAAATAAAGCTGCTCTTCTGCGACCATGCCGCCGACGACCGCCGCTTCCTCGCCACACAGGTGATAGAGGCTTATGTGGGAGAGAATGCCGGACTGGACCTCTACTGTCTGGAGGAGACTCATGCCAAGAACGTGAGGGTGAGCAACGTGTTCATCAGCCAGCAGGCCAACAGCAGGGTGAACCACAACGTGATAACGCTGCACAACGGTACGACCCGCAACCGCACCGACCTCGTATTCGAGGGTGAGGGCGCTGAATGCAACCTTGCCGGATGCGTGATTGCCGACAAGGACCAGCACGTGGACAACAACACGCTGATTGACCACAAGGTGGGCCACTGCACGAGCAACGAGCTATACAAATATGTGCTCGACGAGAATGCCGTGGGAGCCTTCGCCGGAAAGGTGCTCGTGCGCCACGGTGCCCAACACACCACATCGCAGGAGACGAACCAGAACCTGTGTACCACAAGGACGGCACGCATGTTCACTCAGCCTATGCTGGAGATATATGCCGACGACGTGAAATGTGCTCACGGCAGCACCGTGGGACAGCTCAACGACGCTGCCCTCTTCTATATGCAGCAGCGCGGAATAAGCAAGAAGGAGGCAAAGCTGCTGCTGGAATTCGCCTTCATCAACGAGGTGATAGACCACATGAAACTGGAGCCGCTGCGCGACCGTCTGCACTATCTCGTGGAAAAGCGCTTCAGAGGCGAACTGAACAAATGCGTGGGCTGCAAGTTGTGTAAGTAGACGAGACTGCCCGTCAACAAATGAAATAAAACTATAAACGACAATGTACGACATTAACAAGATACGTCAGGATTTCCCTATACTGGGCCGCGAGGTGTACGGCAAGCCGCTGGTATACCTGGACAACGGCGCAACGACACAGAAGCCGCTCTGTGTGCTCGATGCGATGCGAGATGAATATCTCAACGTGAACGCCAATGTTCACCGTGGCGTCCACTACCTGTCGCAACAGGCCACCGACCTGCATGAGGCGGCACGAGAGAAGGTGAGAGCCTTCATCAACGCAAAGTCTACCAACGAGGTGATATTCACCAGAGGAACTACCGAGGCGCTGAACCTCGTGGTGTCGTCGTTTGCCGATGAGTTTATGGGCGAGGGCGACGAGGTGATAGTTTCCACCATGGAGCATCACTCCAACATCGTGCCGTGGCAGCTGCAGGCGGCAAAGAAGGGCATCTGTCTGAAGGTGATACCGATGAACGACAAAGGTGAAATCCTGATGGACGAATACAAGAAGCTCTTCAGTGAACGCACCAGGATAGTGAGCGTGGCGCATGTGAGCAACGTGCTGGGAACGATAAACCCGGTGAAGGAGATGATAAGCATCGCCCACGAACATGGCGTGCCGTTCATGCTTGACGGTGCGCAGAGCGTTCCTCACTTCAAGGTGGACGTTCAGGATCTGGACTGCGACTTCATGGCGTTCAGCGGACACAAGATGTATGGTCCTACCGGAGTGGGAGTGCTCTACGGCAAGGAGGACTGGCTCGACCGCATGCCGCCATATCAGGGTGGCGGAGAGATGATAGAGAGCGTGAGCTTCGAGAAGACGGTGTTTGAGAAACTGCCGTTCAAATTTGAGGCTGGCACTCCTGACTATGTGGCGACACATGGTCTTGCCACGGCAATCGACTATCTGCAGGGCATAGGAATGGATGAGATACAGCGCCATGAGACTGACCTTACGGAGTATGCGATGAAACGGATGAGGGAGATTGAGGGCATGCGTTTCTTCGGAGAGGCTGACCACAAAGACGCCGTGGTGTCGTTCCTCGTCGGCGACATCCATCATCTGGACATGGGAACGCTGCTCGACCGTCTGGGAATTGCCGTCAGAACGGGCCATCATTGCGCTGAGCCGCTTATGATACGCTTGGGCATACAAGGCACAGTAAGGGCGTCGTTCGGCCTCTACAACACACAAGAAGAGGTTGACACGCTTGTTGAAGGCATAAAGCGTGTGAGCAGGATGTTCTGACAATCCAGGATGTTCTGACACAATCCAGGATGTTCTGACAATCAAAAGAAATCAGAATATAAAAGGAATCAGAATATAAGATAATTCTGCCTTTGAACTGTTTGAATCAGTCACTACCATCAAAGAAAATCCCCACGATTATCCGTTACGGACATCGTGGGGATTTTCTTTATGCTAAATTATGGATTTTCTCTTAGTCGAGGTGGTCGAGAGAGTCGTTGAAGTCTTTTGGCTCACGCTCCGCCATGGGATCGTGGAAGTCGTTAGACTCGTTGCTCTTGTGCTCGAAACGACGTGGCTCGCCATTGTTGAAACGGTCGCCACGTGGACGACGCTCACCGCGCTCCTGACGAGGACGACGCTCACCACGCTCTGGACGTGGACGGCGCTCACGCTCTACGTATCCCTCTGGTTTCGGAACGAGTACACGGTGTGAGAGCTTATACTTGCCTGTCTTAGGATCGATCTCCATCAGTTTCACCTGAATCTTGTCGCCTTCTTTCAGACCTGCCTCCTCTACTGTCTCCAGACGCTTCCAGTCGATTTCTGAGATATGGAGAAGTCCGTCCTTGCCTGGCATGATCTCTACGAAGCAGCCATAAGGCATGATAGAGCGGATAGTTCCCTCGTAAACCTCGCCAACCTCTGGGATGGCAACGATGGCACGGATCTTTGAGATTGCCTTGTCGATGCTTTCCTTGTTGGGAGCGCTGACCTGAACCTTGCCCTTGCCGTCTGTCTCGTCGATGGTTACTGTAGCACCCGACTCTTCCTGAATCTGCTGGATAATCTTGCCACCAGGACCGATAACGGCACCGATGAACTCCTTCGGAATATCGAAAGCCTCGATACGTGGAACCTGTGGTTTGAGCTCTGCACGTGGCTCAGCGATGGTATCGGTGAGCTTGCCGAGGATATACTCACGACCTTCCTTAGCCTGCATAAGTGCCTTCTCAAGGATGTCGAAGCTCAGACCGTCACACTTGATATCCATCTGTGTGGCTGTAAGACCGTCCTTTGTACCGGTGGTCTTGAAGTCCATATCGCCCAAGTGGTCCTCGTCGCCGAGGATATCGCTCAGCACAGCATACTTGTCTTCTCCCGGGTTCTTGATGAGTCCCATGGCGATACCAGATACAGGCTTCTTCATAGGAACACCGGCATCCATGAGTGCCAATGTGCCGGCACATACTGTAGCCATTGATGAAGAACCGTTTGACTCAAGGATCTGAGAAACGAGACGCACTGTGTATGGATAGTCTGTAGGAATCTGTCCCTTCAGCGCACGCCATGCCAGATGTCCGTGACCGATCTCACGACGGCCTACGCCGCGCTGAGCCTTGGCTTCACCTGTACAGAATGGAGGGAAGTTATAGTGGAGGAGGAAACGCATGTAGCTCTTGTCGAGCACATCGTCAACCATCTTCTCGTCGAGCTTTGTTCCGAGGGTACATGTGGTGAGCGACTGTGTCTCGCCACGTGTGAAGATAGAACTTCCGTGTGGCATTGGCAGTGGGCTGACCTCACACCAGATAGGACGGATCTCGTTGGTCTTACGGCCATCGAGACGGATGCCCTCGTCGAGGATGCAGCGGCGCATTGCGTCACGCATCACATCGTGGTAGTATTTCTCCATGAGTGCCACCTTCTCCTCAAGCTCCTCTTCGGTGAGGTCTGCATGAGCGGCAGTGTAAGCCTCCTGGAAGTCAGCGATGATCTTGTCGAAAGCGTCCTGACGTGCCTGCTTGTCGAGAGCCTGCTTCGTAACGTCATATGCCTTAGGATAAAGCTCATCGTTGATCTGCTTGCGCAGGTCTTCGTCGTTCACCTCATGGCAGTATTCACGCTTCACGTCGGTGCCGAGTTCCTTTGACAGTTCTGTCTGAAGCTCGCACATAGGACGGATAGCCTCCTGGGCTGCCTTCAGAGCGCCGAGCAGATCCTGCTCCGACACTTCCTTCATCTCACCCTCTACCATCATGATGTTCTCAGCAGAAGCACCTACCATGAGGTCCATGTCTGCCTCTTCCATCTGTGCGAAGGTTGGGTTGATGACATATTCGCCGTTGATGCGTGCCACACGTACTTCAGAGATTGGGCACTCGAAAGGAATATCTGAACATGCCAAGGCGCATGATGCAGCGAAACCTGCCAGAGCGTCTGGCTGGTCTACTCCGTCGGCAGAGAAAAGTATCACGTTGACATAAACTTCAGCGTGGAAATCTGCTGGGAATAGTGGGCGCAATGCGCGGTCTACCAGTCGGCATGTAAGAATCTCATTGTCGCTTGCTTTGCCTTCGCGCTTTGTAAAACCGCCAGGGAAACGTCCTGCTGCGGCATACTGTTCTCTGTACTCTACCTGCAAAGGCATGAAATCTGTTCCGGGAACTGCATCTTTTGCGGCACAAACGGTGGCGAGCAAAACGGTGTTGCCCATACGGAGCACACAAGAGCCGTCAGCCTGTTTTGCCACTTTCCCGGTTTCAATGCTGATGGTTCTGCCATCAGGCAATTGAACTGTTTTCGTAATTACGTTCATCTAAAAAAACTTATTGTTTTAACAACATCTGTTATATAATATCCTATATACTTGATAATCACATCACATAAATCTTGGCAAAGTTAGCGAATTACTTACAATAATCGGGACAATTGTCTGATTTATTACCTTTTTTTATGACATTAAGCCTCTGAAAAGCGAAATATTCGCTGTATCAGAGGCATTTATGGGGTTTGTCAACTCTTGCGATATGCTGAAGGAGACATGCCTACATGCTCCTTGAAATATTTGCCGAGGAACGACTGGTTTGGGAAATTGAGGTCTTTGGCGATTTCCTTTATGCTCTTCGACGTGTTCTTGAGCTGCACTCGCAATTCGAGGGTCACATATTTGTCTATCCAGTCGTTTGGCGTACGGCGGCTGATGGTCTTCACGGTCTCGGAGAGGTATTTGGGTGTGATGCAGAGTCGCTCGGCATACCACGACACACGGCGCTCGGCTCTGAAGTTCTGCTCCACCAGACGGATGAACTCTGTGAAGATAGACTCGGCACGGGTCTGCTTGCGCTTGTCGCCCTGCTGCACTCCATACATCACATGGCTGATGTCGTAGATCATGGCTGCCATGAGGGAGCGCACCACGTCTCTGCGGAAGTGGTGGTCGGTGGTCTCCACTTTTGCCTTTATGATACGGAGATATGTCATGAGGGTTTCCACTTCTTCGGCTGAAAGTTGGAAAACCGGATGGCTGCGGGAGAAGAGGAAGAGTGAGGAGAGGTCGTGAACGCCTTTTATCACTTCATTGAAGAAGTCTTCCGACATCATGATGGCGATGCCTGAAAGGTCGTCGCTGAACCAGCTGTTGTTGAGCACCTGTCCTTCGCTGATGATGATCACATCGTTTGCCTTGACGGTGCGTTCCTCCGTGTCTACTGTATAATGAGCTTCTCCGCCAAGACATACGGCGAGGAAGATGCAGTCCATGCGCTTGGGAATGCCGAGGACTGGAAGTTCTTCAAAGTCGTCGAATATCAGCAGGTCGTGGTCGATGGAGGGTCCGTTGTAAACCTGCATGGCTGACTCTACGGAAATGTGGTCTATTTCGTTTATCATAGGTGAATAAATAATCATTGGCGGTGATAAAGCCGATGATTTTGCAAATCTACAAATTATATCCGACATACGCAAGCGTTTTTCGGCATAGAAATTTCTGAAGGCGCAATGGTCGGAGGATATATATCCGAAAGCTCCCGCCTTTAATTCCAGATTCGGAATCAAGGCGGGAGCTGGATTATGTCATTATATGCCCTACACCATGAAGGTGGCTGCGGCATAATAATATCACGGGATTACTTCTTCATGAACTTCTTACCGTTCTGGATAACGATACCCTTGTAGTCGTCGCCAACCTGCTGACCGGCGAGGTTGAACATGCGGTTGTCTGCTGGCTTCTCGTCAACGATAGCATTGCCGATACCGTTGGTTCCTTTAATCAGACGGTAGATCTGGAAGTCTCCCTGCAAACCGTTATTGGTTGAGAAGAAGAGGCCGGTTGGACTGAAAGCGAAGTTGTTGTTGTCATATCTTGTCTTGGTGAACTGGATAGTGGCATCACCGCCTTCAATGTTGATAGAAGCGAATACGTTCTTGTCTATCTTCGTTGAATATCCAACGCCGGTAGATGTGGCGCTGAGATATTTGTTGCCGGTAGTGTTGTAACGGATATACCAGTCTGAAGAGTTCTTGGTGAGCTTGAACTCCTGAACCATACTGTTGCCATAGAGCTTACCGTCCTCGAACTTGGTGTAAACGGCAGTGAAGAGTGTCTTCTTGGCATCTGCGGTTGCAACGCCTGCTGCCTCATTTGCAAATACCACCACATCGTCTGTCTGGAGCTGGCTCACATCGGTAATCTTCTCATAGGTACCACCATCTGCTATAGGCTCCGGCTTGGCGTTCTGGTCCTTGAAGCTGATCACGATGCTTCCGTCCGGCTGTTTCATGATGCCGTATGCAGGACGGTCGTTCTCTGTGCCTCCATCAAAGTATCTGTATTCTGTCTTGTAGTTCACGCCATTGCCGAAGAGTGTGTACTCACTACCCAGATCATCAGCGAGCAATGCGCCATCGGCAGGAACCACCATTGCACGCTTCTTTGTCTGGTTGGTGTTCACCGAGTTATACATCCATGCTGACGGATTGTAAGAGATACGGGTAAGGAGGACTCCTGAACCAAAACTTTCCGGATACCATGTGCCCGGCTGACGGTTCTCGAAGATGAAATACTCCATAGTGTTTTTAGGATTGCGGAACATTACCGCCATGTCACCCTCTGCTGAATTAGGGTTAGCGAGAGTTACGAGACCTGACTCCGGAACTTCCTTGATGTCGAGCCATCCCATAAAGCTGCGCTCATAGGCATTGTATCCGATTGGAGCGTAAGCATAGTCTACGTATGCTCCGCCGTCCATCACTGACCAATAGCCGAAAGGTGAATCGCCCTGGTAAGAATATGTCGGATCGTAGAAGTCTGGCAGACCCATGGCATGACCGAACTCATGAACGAGCACTCCGATACCCATAGGCTGGTACTGCTCTGTAGTTCCGTAAAGTTCGTTGCCCACGAAATATGAGCTGAAGATATGTCCGCTCATGTTACCGTATGACAACGGGAGGTCGAGCTCGTGTGGCCAGATGGTGTTGTCGTCGCCACCTGTTGCCTCACCGCAACCTGCATAATATACGATTACGTTAGGAATCTTTCCATTTACCTTGAACTGGTCGAAATTTGCTCCGTTTGCTGCTGCCAGCGAAACAGCCTCTTTTACCATTGCGAGTGCGTTGACATCGCCGGTTCCGCGGCCACCGCCTGAGTTCTTGCCATAGTATGCGTATCCTTGAGAGAGCTGAACCTTGTCCAGTACGACGAATTCCGGAGTGAACATTCCGCGGCTCTGTGCCTTGAAATAATCACGAACGGAGCCCTTCTCCCACTTGTTGTCTTCAGCATATCCCTCGGCATTGAGCATCTTGTCGAGCTTCTCCTTTGTCATCTCCGGCTGGAACTTGGTGTCGGTGTACTCAACCATAATCACAGGAATCTTGATGTTGCCGATTGTAGGAACAGGACCAGTGGCGCTGGTTCCGTATTTTCCGAGACCGTCAGAAGTAGACGAACCTCCTACCTTCTGTGCACCGGCGAGTCTTGGTCTTGCGGAAGCAAGCTTGGCGAGTGCCTGGTCTGTAGGCTTCAGCGTGTTCGACTGTACGAAAGCAATCTCATCAGCTGTGCGGCTGGTGATGTCGTGAACTACAACGTCGGTAGCAACGAGGTCTGTACCCACGAGCTTGGCATAGCAGAGTGTGCCGTCGGCATTGCGTACAACGACCTGATGGTCTTCTGTGGTGTAGAAAGCGAGATGACCGTCACCGTTCTTGTAGAGCATCACGGTGGTACCATCGCTTTGTTTTACTGGAAACGCCTTGTGGATAGGGCGGATTGCCTGTGCCGACAATGCAAGAGCAAGCGACACAATGGTCAAAGCAAATGACTTTTTCATATTTTTAATTGCAAATTATTATAGATTGCGAAAATAAATTACTCGGCAATATAACATGTTCTTCATTTCAATTTACAAAGATAGCAAGAAATGAGATACGTCAAAATAATTTTAAGCAAAAATAACAAAGAAGAAGGAAAAGAGCACAAAAAAGCCCGTGGCAGACGCCACGGGCAATATACTTTTGCCATTAAAGGCAAATATCAGCAAGATTTATTACTTGTTGAAGAACTTCTTGCCGTCACGGATTACCAAGCCCTTAGTAGTAGCTGGAACCTCCTGACCGAAGAGGTTGTAAGTCTTCACGTTCTTTACAGAAGTCTCTGTAACACCGTTGATTCCGGCATAACTTGGATCAGCCTTGAATACTCCCTCGTCGAGAGTGATAACATAGTCCTCGTACCAGAAACCATAACCCCTCTGCTCCTGTGTTACTGGGTCTTTCCAGAGGTTTGATAATACCGGGAATGTGTTCATAACGATCTTGTTACCAGAGAGCTTACCCTTAACGTAAGAAGGATCACTAGTATCAGCCTCTATATAGCCTTCCTCTGCTCCAGGCTTAGTTCCCAAAATCTTGAAATATTTACCAGCTTCCTCATCCGTGATGCCGAATACTGATACAGGGAATGCATTCTGTGGACCTGTGAAGAGAACACTCAAATCCTTGTCAATGTCAAGAGAAGTAATAGTGCTCAGACCCATACCGCTTGAAGGCTGGAACCATGCGTAACCGTATACAGAAACGTTTGTGCCATAGTCATCTACGTATGCAGCGTGAACGAAATCATCGTAAGTTCCCTCCTGACGACCCTGTCTTCTATAAGAGATAACAGCATTGGCTGGCTTCAACTCGAGGCTGAAGAAGAAGTTCCAGAGTGTTTGCTTACCCTCAATGACATTTGCGAGAGCACCGCCTTCCTCAACTTCGAGCAGGAGAGAACCATCCTCATCAACTTTGAATACGAATGGATCCTGAGAGAATAAGTATTGGTCACCAGAAGGAAGGAGAGTACCAACAGTGAACTTATAGTCTACAGCACCCTGAGTAGTATTGCCTGCGTATCCACCGCTGCGCTGAGAAGGACAAGTAATTGTACCAGCAGCTGCATCATACTGACCATAGAATGATGTAGGAGCATTCTCAGAGCAGAATGTGAACTTAGTGTTGTAAGTTGCACCAGACTCCTCGTCTGTAACATTAGCCTTCTCTACGAGAACGCTGTCGCAGCTCCACTTGTCATCGAGTTCAGTGTAACCTGAAATATAAAGACCATAGATACCGTCGTGAGCGATGCGGGCAGGAGCTGCCTTCTTAGCGTTAGACTTAACGTTCTTGATAGCCTTGACAGAAGTCATGTTATCAAACTTAACGTTGTTATTCAACACTGTTTTACAGAGAGGTGTCTGCAAAACCTGTGCGCTTGCTGCGAGTGAAACAACTGCTGCGCAAGCAGATAGTAAAAATTTTCTCATAATACTAAAAATTAATTTAAATGTTTTGTTGCTTTTTGAATAGAGTGAGCGAAACACGGGTCTCGCCCACCCTATCGTTTATACACTGATTATTCTTTCTCTTCCTTGTCGCGGTCGCCGAATGGGTAGCCCTTAGACTGAGCCCAAACCTTAATCACGTTGGTAGGATCGTTCAAGTCTGTCAGGATGAGGTAAGACGGATGGCGAACGTTGTCAGTAGTGATCTGGAATGTGTGGCCAAAGCCACCGCAGAATGGGTCGACAGCCGACATACCACCATACTTGTCATTCTTGTAGTACTTCTTACCTGGGTTGTTACTCTTACCGACATTTGACTTCAACTCAACACGGTCGCCATAGTAACCACCGTTGCCATCAGAAACGGCATTGATTGTCATACCGATGATAACCTGAGACTCAGTGGCTGTAGCCATAAGTAATCCAGCGGGATACTTGTCAGAAACATAACCTACAGCAGCATAGTAGAGGCGTGCACGTTTCTTGTCATTGTCAGCCTTGCCGAGCTTCTCGAAGAGAGTCTCCCACTTGCTCTGACCGTATGTTCCCATGTCATCGTATGTGAGATACCAGAGACCACGCTTGAATGTATCGAACAATGTAGGAACCTCTGTGAAGAGCTTCACGTTCTCAACACCTGTAGCTACGAAGAAATCCTGAGTGTCACCCTTGGTGAAACCGTTCAGTTTGGTATCCTTTACAGTAACCTCCTTGTAGAACTTGTATCCCTCTGGAGTTACGATGTAAGGAGCAGCAACAACCTGAACCTTGCCCTCGTCGTCAGTTGTGTAGAAGTTCAGACAACGATAAGTAGACTGGGTGTAGATAGTGTTTTCTGTATCTTCACCCCACTGCAGAGTGTATGTACGTGATGTCATGTACTCCTCAGTCTCGTCAACCTGCTTCATATACTCACCCCATGACATGTCAGCAGCCATAGGATACATATAGATGCGGTCGCCATGCTTCTTGCCCTGCAATTCAATCTTCTCAGCAGAAGCTGAAACGATGCGGAACTCGAAGTCGCCCTCGAAACCGGTACCTGCAGTACCGAAGTCATCATTCTTAGGCTCTGCGAAGTAATGGAAGATGGTGTTATAGTCGTCGAGAGAAAGAACGACACCCATACTCTGCTCCAGCTTGAAGTGAGACTTGCAAGTCAGTGCATTTCCGATTGCATCATAACCGGCAGCCTGGCCCTTGCCGACCTTCTCGCTTGCAACAGTCACGCTGTCACCCTCGAACTTCATGAATACATTGTATCCACCGTATGTAACATCACCATAATATTCAACTCTCCATCCGTTTGGAGCCGACTCCAAAAGAGTCTTTGTCTCAGTAATAGCTTTCTGTGCACGGTTAGCAGCGCTGTCGCTGAACACGTCGTCTACATCAGACACACATGAAGAGAACGCGAACACTCCCATGATGAAAGCCAAAAGACTTAAAATCTTCTTCATATTTTTATCCTCCTCCATTAATCAAGTTTACGTAAATCAAGAGAAGTTACCTCGCTTGAACGACGGAGAACGATAGAACGCATCGTATCCAGGTCGATATTCCAGCTGTTGAGGAAATAACTTCTTACAATATCAAGCTTCTTGTTGATGATCGCCGCTCCGTTCTCACCAGCCTGTTCGATGATCTTGTTCCAACCCTCTTCAGACAGTGTTACATAGTAAGCATAAATCTCGGCGAAGTCCTCGTTGTACTCCTGGCTTGCATATCCAGAAACGAATCCCTCTGTAGCAGCATCCTTATCCTTTACGTTCACCCAGTCAGTAGAGTGGTAACCACCGGCACTGATAGTCTGGAATTCAGTTGAGTAGTTCTTGGTCTGAGTAAGGATATGGCAGAACTCATGGTGCATAGTGTGGAAGAACCAGTAGTTCAGGTCAAGTGGCTTTGTGTCCTTTGACTCGTATGGATCGGTAGAGTTCACACGAACGTTGTCGATATCAAGCTCGTTAACGCCGTAGAACATCACCTTCATACCCTGCTCTGCTGTACCGAGCACGATCTGACCGTTGGTGTCATACTTATAAGAACCAGAAAGCTGGATAACTCGTGGAGTGTAGGTCTTCAAGAAGTCAGCACCGGCAGCCTCTACATAAGCTCCGAGCCACATGTGCTGCATGAGCTTTGCGATAGCGATGGCCTTGTCTGTCTGTGCAGGAGTAACGTTATAGTTCTGGTCAGCCTCCTTGTCGTTGTAGTGATAGAGGAAGTTGATGTTGAACTCCTGAACATAGTTCTTGAGCAACCAGTTATCGAATTCGGAACGCTGGATAGGATTTGTATCGAAGATGCTCTTTGAGTCGAGGTCGTCCTCACTACATCCCACGAAAGATGCAGTCGCAGCGAACATCATCAGCAGCATTCCTAAATATTTAATCTTTTTCATATTTCCAATTAATTATTTTAATCAACGTGGGTTTGCTGGCAGACCAGCCTTAATAACATCGCTTGGCAACTGAACGGCACCTCTCAGGTCACCAGTCTTGAATACGAGTGGGTCCTCACGCTGTACGAGGTGAGAGTATGCGATACCGTAACGCTTCAGGTCAGGGAAGCGGAGTCCCTGGAAGATAGTCTCCAGACGACGCATGTGGAGGATGAGGTTGATGATGTTCTCCTGAGTTCCTGCCTCAACTTCGAATCCCTGTGGGTGAAGCTCCTTGCGGATTGTGAGGTCACTCCAATACTCCAATGTTACAGGAGTATAGTCGAGCTGCTCCATGAACTCGTTGATCAACTCTTCAGTCATTACAGGACGAACCTCGTCACCGCTCTGAGCACGGCAGTGGTTCTCGATCCAGAGATTGATGTCGGCTACAGCCTCAGTGTACATCTTCTTGCGGGCATAAGCCTCTGCACGGCAGAGAAGAGTCTCGTCACCTGTGAAGATCGGGTCAACAATGTGGAGATAACCTGTCTGGTTGATCTTGTCGGTGATTTCCATCTGCGGCAACATCTTAGGGAACTGAACAGCAGTGTTGCTACCGTACATCATGTTAGCATAGTAGAGCAGTGCCTTCTGTGCTTCTGAACCTGCACCCTGGCCCCAAGGAGCCTTAGCCCAGAATGTGCCATAAGAGCAAACGCTCTGGTTGTGCTGGAAACGTGGATATACAGGGTAGATCACCATGTAACCCTCTGCTGAGTAAGAAGCCAACAGCATGAAGTTAGCCTTCTCGCCAGACTGGATATACTTGTTACCGATATCCTGAGCACCGAACTGAGTGTACTGCTCGAAATCACGCAGGTAAGAGCGTGGGTCAGAACCAAGAACCTCGTTGGCATACGCGATACACTTGTCCATGTTGTTGTAATACAGGTTGAAGCGAGCGGCGAATGCGTAAGCAGCCTTTCTGTTGAAGTGATACTTAGGAACAGTGTAGATAGACTCGTCAATCTTTGGAAGTGCTTCCTCGATATCCTTGTCGATGTTAGCATAGAGCTGGCGGAGAGTTCCGCGGTCATACTGGCCGCCGATGAACTTGGCTGGCTCTGTCGGATAAGGAAGACCCATATACTCATCAGCCTTAGACTCGTCCCAAGCCATACAGAAAGTAGTGGCGAGCTGGAACATAGAGTAAGCACGGATCATCTTAGCCTCAGCCTCTACAGCTGCAGACTCCTCAGTAGGAGTAACCTGTCCGAGATACTCAAGCGCCTGGTTGGCAGTAGCTACCGATTTGTAGAGCTGGTTCCATACAAAATATGGAGAGTCGTTACCGGTATCGTCAACGTCCTCGAAGCGATACAGCTCGTCCTTCAATGGAGTAGAAGCATAAGAAGTACCGTTGTCAGAAACGTTGTCCGACATAAGCTCCATAATGGTATTGTTGTTTCCCTGAGGGTATGCCGACGTAAGCAGCTCTTTAACTTGGCTTACCGTCTTCACCTCTGCGCGGTCGTCCGGCAGTCTGTCGAGATAGTCATTACAAGAAGTAAGTGACATTGCGCAAAGCGCCGACACCGCTAAATACTTTATATATTTCATATTATAATCTTATTAATGTATACTAATTGATTAGATACCAAGACGCAATGTGAATGTGAACTGCTTAGACATAGGAGCTGCAACACCACCGGCATTGAAGAACTCTGGGTCCTGACCGTTCAGTTTGTCGTCGCAATAGATCAAGAAGAGGTTTGTAGCCTGCAGCTTAGCGCTTGCGCTTGTAAGACCGATCTTGCTAATCCACTTGAGAGGGAAGTCGTATGCGAGAGAAATCTCCTTCATACGGATGAAGTCACCCTTTGCAACGCGCTCTGTAGAGAGGTTGTATGCGTTGTAAGCTCTGTTCAGATATGTATCGCTCTGGATTGTTCTGAGGTCGGCGATAGCCGGGATAGTAGTCTTCAGCTCGTCTCCAGGAACCACCCATCTGTTCTTGAACTCCTTAGGCATAGCCGAGAGGTCAGAATATGAGTAAGCGAATGATGGGTCAAGACGTGTAACGTTACCGAACGAGTAAGTCATGAAGATGTTCAGGTGCCAGTTCTTGTAAGAGAACACGTTACCGAGAGATCCGGTGATTGTAGGATCTGTAGGACCCTCATACTTCAGATGAGAGAGGTCGTAAGACTGGAAGTCGATGTCGCTTGTAGTGATCTCGCCCTTCTCGTTTACGAATGTTGGGAGACCTGAGTTGTTCAGACCCTTGAAGTCCATAGAGAACAAAGCTCTGTAAGGATAGCCCTTCATTGTAAATCCGTTACCGTAGATAAGGTCATAGATACGTGTCTGAGCGTCGAGGTCAGTCACACGGCTCTTAGTGTGAGAGAAGATGAAGTCAGTAGACCATGTGAAGTCCTTGGTCACGATGTTACGTGTAGAGAGTGTGAACTCCTCACCGTGAGACTTCATGGATGCTACGTTGGCATAGTTGAGGATAGAACCCTCTACACCAGTTGTACGCTTCGGACCGATGAGGTCGTAGTTGTTACGAGTATACCAGTCGAACGAGAAGTTGATTCTGTTGTTGAGGAAACCGAGGTCGATACCGAGGTTGAGCTCGTGTTTCTTCTCGTAAGTCAGGTCAGGGTTAGCGAAGCTGTTGATCTGCAGACCAGACTCCTTGTCAACAGTGTAAGGACGCCATACGTTGTAGCTACCGATGATTACGTTAGCGTTGGTGATGGCTGGCTTGTCACCGGTCAGAGAGTAACTTGCCTTAACAGTAGCGTGAGAGAGAACCTTGTTCAGTTTCTCGAACCATGTCTCCTCATGAGCGTTCCATGCTCCAGAGATGTTCCATGTTGGCAACCAGCGTGCGCTTGTAGCCTTACCCAGACGGTTAGAACCCTCGTAGCGTACAGTACCGTTGATTGTGTAACGGCCCTTCCAAGAATATGTAGCAGTACCGAAGAAAGAAACCTCACGGCTGTAGCCGTTGCCTACAGAATAGTACATTGAGTTCACCTCGCTTGCCTGCTTGAAGTAGCGGTAGTCATAGCTTCCGAGCATACCGTTGCCGAAGTTCATACCAACGCCGTTGAAGTATGTGCTGTTACGGTCAACGTTGTTGATCTCCATACCACCATATACGTTGATGATGTGGTCGTCCTTGATAACGTCGTTATAAGATGCTGTAGCACGGAAGTCCCAGCTGTTCATCTTATACTTTGTCTCCTGGTAGAAACCACCAGATGGCAATACTGTGATAGGCAGTGAGTTTGCACTGTCCGGGTCTTTGTACAACCATGAGTTGTTGTCACGGATTGTAGCGTCGTCCATAGCACGGAATGCAAGTGCCTGGTTAGAGTTCTCTGTGATTGTCTGCACCTGTGTGGTGGTAGAGAACTTGTAAGCACCCAAAACAGAGAGTTCCACAGTACGTATTGGCTTGTACTTGAGCTCAGCCTGGAGCTTGATGTCAACAACGTCGAAGTTGAGGTAGTTGTTGTCGAGCTCGTGGAAGATGTTGAACGGAGCGTAGTTTCTCTGATACTCAGCGTTTGGATCGAGAGTACGAGAGCTGTTCAAAGCGTAAGAATATGGGTTGATGTCGAAGTTACGTGACACGTCACCGGTCACACCGTTGATACCGCTTGAGTTTGTGGTACCAGGAGCCTGCTGCTTACGATAAGCTGCATTACCGATCATGTTCAACGAAACCTTCTTGCTGATGTTATACAGAGCGTTGATGTTAGAAGTATAACGCTTAACGTTGCTCTTCTTGTACCAACCTGGATCATCCATGAAGCTGAATGAAGCATAGTACTGAGCCTTCTCTGTACCAGAACTCATACTGATAGAGTGGTTCATAGAGATAGAGTTGTTGAACAACAGGTCGAACCAGTCAGTGTTGCGATACTCAGCCTGCTGGAGGTAAGCGTTCATAGCCTCTGTAGTGTTGTCGAGACCGAACTTGCCAGTTGCAGGGTCGTACTGGTTCATGAGGTGGTACATATTACCGAACACACCCGAGTTGCTTGCGCGGTATGAGCTAACGAACGAGAAGAAACCGTTGTTCTGCATCTCCTTGAAGATACCCATCTGCTCCTGAGAGTTCATGATATTGAACTCCTTGTAGCTTGGCTTCAGGCGATAAGAGAACTCACCGGTATAGCTGATCTTAGAGGTACCTGCCTTACCACGCTTCGTGGTAACAACGATCACACCAGCCATGGCGCGAGCACCATAGATAGATGTAGCGGAACCGTCCTTCAAGATCTGGAAGCTTTCGATATCGTCAGAGTTCAGACCAGCGATGGCGCTTGAAATAAGTGTTGCTGCATCACCAGAAGAGAGAGCGTCGGCGTCTACTTCCGTCACGTCCTCCATGATGACTCCGTCAACCACCCACAGCGGCTTTGACGAACCGTAAATAGAGGTAGCACCACGCACGCGGATCTTTGGCGCGGTACCGAACGTTCCGGATACGTTCTGCACAGATACACCGGCTGCACGGCCTTCGAGTGAGCGGCTGATATCAGCCACACCGTCAAGTTTTGCCTTGTTTGCATCGATCTTAGTTGTGGCACCAGTAAACAGACGCTTGTCCATCTTCTGCATACCTGTAACTACGACCTCGCCGATCTCTTGTGCATTAGACTCCAAAACAATTTTCATGTTTTTCTTGCCCTTCATGGTTACATCCTTCATACCGACATAAGTCACTATGATGGTTGGATTACTTTGGGTTGATGTCAGCGAGAATTTACCGTCGATATCCGTAACGGTACCAGTCTTAGTGCCCTTCAACATGATTGTAGCACCAATAACGGGTTGACCATCATCGTGAGATATCACGGTACCCGAGACTTCTGTTTGAGCCAGCGCCATTCCTACGAAGAGGAACAGGGAGGCCAACAGCATTGTTAGTCTTTTTTCCATAAATACTCTCTTCCCTAAATTAATGAATGAATAAATTATTGTTACGTTTTTGCAAATTTATATATTATTTCCTTTCCAAACAAAACTAAAGGTAATAAAAAGAACTTTTCCCCAAAATTTTAACTAAAATAGAGGTATAAGCGTATATTTACAATCATAATTATTCACATTATAGCCCTATTTCTTACACACTGTTAGTAATAAGTGTACAACGATGACGGAATATATACACTTATTAAGATAACGGATGTTACACGGCTGTAAGGGGTGTGAAACAATTGATTTTGCGGTGCCACAGACAAACTAATCCTGATTTACAAACAGAAGAAGACGCTGCGACAAACAGGAGAAAAGATGATGACAGGAAGAAGATTGCATAATCACAAATCAACCATAAGAACGTTTATTCAAATCCAGCATCAGAACGTTTGACACCAATCTAACATTTGGGTTAAAACATCAAAATCCAAGCAAACCCTAATGCCTGATGTGGAAAAATGTGATATTTGCAAAAAACAAAAAAATTGTCAGACCATCTGGTTTTCGGGTGTAGCGTGTTGACATACAGACAGTTAGCGACAAAATTATTGTTTGCGATTGTCTGGACAGTTTGATGACGGCAGGTAGTTTGTGCATATAATATAAGGTATGCGCGCGCATACCTTATATATATTGTCAGTTAAAATGTCTGTCATTTTGATTGGGAGCGGGCGCATTCGCCGCAGCTCCCCGCCAACGAAGATACTATCAGAGTATCTTCTGGATTTCAGCGTCGAGGTCTTTGATCTGCTCGTCACGCTTATAGAGGGTGTTTGTCTTGTCTACAAGGAAGAAGGTAGGCAACTTCTGGATATTGTAGAGCATAAGGAGCTTGGAGTCCACTCCGTCGGCATCGCGTACGGATATCCATGGCAACGCTGCGGTCTGTGTCTTCCAGAAATGCTCCTCTGGATCGAGCGACACCTGGAAAATCTCCAGTCCACGGGAGTGGTATTTGTTGTAAAGTTCTCTTAGCTTCATGATGCGCTGTGTGGAACCTTCGGATGCGAAGACATGGAAATCGAGCAACACCGCCTTGCCTGCCAGGTCGGTGAGACGGCGCATATTGCCACGGTTGTCGGGCAGGGCAATCTCTATGATATTAGAGGTGTGCACCTTCGACGGGTCGATGCCCTGCTGGCTTTCGGCGAGCTTGTTCTGCATTATTCTCACGTTCTTCATTCCCTCTATGGCAATGTTGTGAAGGTTCTCGCCACGAAGCGAACCGGGATAGTATGCATCCCAGCTTGTGGCAACGGCAGCGAACGCCTTGATGTCTTCCTTGCTCTCACGGGGATTGAAGATGAGTCGCTGTCCCAGAGCCTGGAACAGGGCGAAATATGAGGATGCCTTCATCGGCTGCTTGTAGATATAGTTGCGCTTGATGAAATCCTTATACTGCTCTATCACCTTACGGATGGTATCCTCGGCGGCGTCGTATCCGATGGCAGGGTTGTTCTCGATGCCGATGACAAACGACTGGAGGTTTATCTGCTTGATAGCCAGGTCTTTGATAGTGGCACACTCCTCACTTCCGCTCACGGTATATCCTGTGGACATCTTGGGATAGGATGCCTTCACGGTGATGGTCTCGGTGGAGTCTACGCTGAGGTTTATGATCTGGTTTGCTATGCGCAGGCGATAGAATTCAGGTGCTGACGGTGCATCGTCGCTAAAGCTGAAAGAGCCGTCGGCAGAGAGCTTCACCGAGTCTATGGCAACCGGTCCGTCGAGACTCATATTCTCGAAATAGAGCATTGAGTCTTTAGCTTCCGTTATATTTCCGTTCACATGGAATTTCTTTCCTCCGCATGATGCGAGGAATATCACTGCCATAAGTATTGCGAAAGATGATATCGTTTTCTTCATAAGTGGTTTTAGCTGATTAATATACGTGCAAATGTACTACAAATAATGCTAATAACAAAATATCGGGGTTAAGATTTCAAGTTGCCCCACTCATCTGTTGTACTTCACCCTATACACCAGATACCCCAAGAGATACCCCAGGGTAGCTCCAATGGCGTTGGCAAGGAAATCGAGCCAATCGCCACTTCGCCTGCCTCCCGTGCAGTATGCCTGGAGAATCTCTATCAGTCCGCTCATCATCACCGGAGCGAACCAAGCCCAGAGAAACAGGCGGCGCGGACTGGCTGAGGAGCGGTAGCGGCGCAGGTGTTCCACCCATATCACGCTACACGTGCCGCAATACATCAGGATATGCGTCCACTTGTCGATAAGCGGCACATCGTCGAGCGATGTATGTGGCGGAGTGCAGAAGCAAGCCACCCATATTACGGCTATGCAGAGCCACGACAAGGGGTAAAAACGCAGTAATTGTGGTATTCGTCTCATTTTCATTGATATTTTAATGCAAAAGTAAAAAATATTTGATAAATTTGCGACCATTAACCAAATCTATATTACAATAGGATAGCATATTCATTTAAAAAACCAAAAGAAAGCACAGTTATGGAAAAAGGGAACAGAGCTAATTTCGGTAGTAAACTTGGCTTGATACTCGCCACGGCGGGTTCGGCAGTGGGTCTCGGCAACGTGTGGCGCTTCCCGTATATGGCGGGACAGAACGGCGGTGCGCTATTCATCATCATCTATGTGGCGTGTGTGCTCGCACTGGGTATACCGTGTATAGTGAGCGAATTCATCATCGGCAGACATTCCGCCTCAAACACGGCGAGGGCTTACTGCAAACTTGCCGGCAAGACGCCGTGGGGACTGGTAGGATATATGGGAGTGCTGACAGGACTCCTCATCAACGGCTACTATGCCGTGGTGTCGGGATGGTGTTTCGAATATATCTACGCATCGGCGGCTGGACAGCTGAACGGCGACCCACAGTTTTTTGCCGACTTCTTCAATACCTTCGAGAAAGATCCCATCAAACCGGTGTTCTGGGCTATAATATTCCTGCTCACCACACATCTTATCATCATAAGAGGAGTGAAAGACGGTATTGAGAAGGCTTCAAAGATGATGATGCCGGCACTGTTTGTGCTGCTTATCATACTTGTCGTGGCATCCTGCATGCTGCCAAACGCATGGGCAGGAGTGGAATATCTGTTCAAGCCGGACTTCAGCAAGATGACAAAGGAGATGTTCCTCGGTGCACTGGGCCAGGCATTCTTCTCATTGAGCATCGGCATGGGGTGTCTGTGCACCTTCGCCTCTTACTTTTCGAAAGAAACAAACCTTACGAGTTCTGCGGTGCAGATAGGCATTATAGACACGGTGATAGCGATTCTCGCAGGACTGATTATCTTTCCTGCCGCATTCAGCGTGGGTGTAAGCCCAGACAGCGGTCCGTCGCTAATATTCATCACTCTGCCAAACGTTTTCCAGGAGGCTTTCGGTGGCATTCCTGTAGTGGGATATCTGGTGGCACTGTCTTTCTATATCCTCCTGTCGCTGGCGGCTCTTACATCACTGATTTCCATCCATGAGGTGAGCACGGCATTCGTAGAAGAGGAGTTCAATGTGTCGCGCAACCGTTCTGCTACCATCGTGACGGCTGTCAGCATGGTGATTGCCACCTTGTGCTCTCTGTCGTTGAGCAATCTGGATATTCTCTGCATGGGCGGCAAATCACTGTTCGACTGGCTCGACTCCATCACAAGTCAGATATTGTTGCCGTTGGGCGGATTCTTCACCTGTCTGTTATTGGGATGGTATGTCCCCAAGAAGATTGTGAAAGACCAATACACCAACTGGGGCACGATGCCGGGCAGGTATTTCAGCGTGTATATGTTCTGCGTGAAATTCCTTTGTCCCATCTGCATCCTGCTCGTGTTCCTACACCAGTTCGGAGTGATTTAACCCAAAACGGTCAAAAGATACAAGGGCTGACATTTCTTTATTATGTCGGCCCTTGTTTTCAACCAAAAAGTGCACGAAATGGGCACGCTGCTTGCCCAAGTGGGGCAACGTGCTTGCCCATCATGGGCAAGCAGCGTGCCCCACTTGGGCAGATTTGCTTTCAGACATCTGCCCAATAAGTTCATATTGTAATACCCATATTCCTGTTTTCAGAATTCTGCCAAAGCAGGTATGCAATTCCTGTAGTCTGAATTCCTCACACCTGAGAATCCTTTTCATCTGAGAATTCTCTACATCTGATAATTCTCTTCACCTGATAATTCTTTTCATCAGCAAACCATCCAGACAATTCGCTGACAGTTGTCAGACAGCCAACTATCTGTCAGTCAGAATATTACAACGAAAAACCAGACAATCTGACAGTTTTTTTTGAAAATTCTTGATTTTACTAAAAATCAGTGTTATGGACAACTTTTAATCATATTGACCAACACCAAATAAAAAAGGATTGGACAACCGGAGAGTCTCAGCTTCTCCAATTATCCAATCCTTGTTTTTTATGTGCAGACGCGAGGTCTGAATGGAATGTTTCTGAATGTTACTTCACGAGCTTCTTACCGTTCATCACATAGATGCCAGGGCGCAGAGCGCTGACAGACTTACCCATGTAGCGACCGTCGAGAGAGTATATCTCGCCGTTCTTAGGCGACTGGTCGGCAGTGGCAGAGCTGATACCGGCAAGGCTCACAGGCATCACGCACACATTGTCGATGAACACGCCCTTGTCGTTGGTCTTGAAGCGAATGGCTGCATCACCAGAACCGGTGACATTAGCCTTCACCTCTGTCCACTGACCAGGAACGAGAGTGAACTCAGTGACATCAAGCACGGCGTCACAACCATAGTTTGCAGCCAGAGTCAGTTTGTTGTCTGAGCTGCCTGTGTATGGAGCAGCGAGGAACGAAATCACTACCGGTTCAGAGATCTTGAACGATGGTGTGACTGCGTTTGCCTTACGTGTGGCGTTACCGAGGAGCGCACACTTGTTGGCACCGGTCTTAGGAGTGCCCGACCATCCGTCATTGTCAGGGAAGAAGTCTGCCAGTCCCACATTTTCGCCATCCCAGATGCCGTCGTTACCGCCGATGCCGCTGCAGTTGTCGAATGTTTCATAGAGCAATGCTCCCTCCGGCTTGTCCTGCTTTGTGGCACTCTTTGTGGTATACTCAAACGAGATTGTGCCGTCGGCGTTCTGTGTGATGTTGAGCAGATATTTGTTCATGTAGCCCGTACCGTCGGTATTGGCGTTGTACACGGTGCAAGCCGGACGGGAATAGTTCGTCAGACTGTTGTTGCCCTGATAAGGCCATGCGTCGCCCGCCTTGTCCTCATCGGTAGAACCGAGGGTGTTGTCGGCAGGAATCACGGTCATGCGCTGACGGGCAGCGTTGTAGTTCACCTGATTTTCCTCCCAGACGCCCTTGCTGTAGTCCACATGGAGCACGATGAGTCCCTCTCCTGGCAGTGCGGCGTCCCAACCGGTCTTCTGACGGTTTTCGAGCATGTAATACTCGTTCTCGTTTCCGTCGTTATAGAAGATGTATGTATCGCCACCGGCAGCGAGAGCCTTCATGCCTTCAATCTTCTGCGGTTCGGCGTTGAGCACTATAGGCTCCTTCCATCCACAGAACATCTTCTCGTAGCTGTTGTATTCAGCAGGAAGGAAAGAGTTGCCGTTGTAGCATCCGAAACACATGATGTCCCAGAATCCAGTTCCATATCCCCTACCGTTGATGTCGTAGTGGTCTTTGAGTCCCATACAGTGTGAGAACTCATGGCAGAAGGCACCGATACCGTCGATTGCCTCTGTAGCGCCCAGCTCACAGCTGCAGGCATAGACGCTGACCTTCACTCCGTCGGCAACGGTAAGCGGGTCGATGGCTGACTTGTGAGGCCATACGAGGTCCGGATCCTGAGGATATGTTGCCTGTCCGTGTCCGGCATATAGGACGAACACCTCTTCAACGAGGCCGTCGCCGTCCCAGTCATACTGCTTCCAGTCTGTCACCATATCCTTGGCGAGGTTCACGGCATCCTCCACCATAGGGTATACGAGTGCCGTCTGGTCTCTGCCCGAGGCATCGTTCTTGCCATATCCGGCATATCCCTTCGGCAAGTCCACCGGACCAACCACGTCGAAGTCGATCTCGAACTGTCCGCCGCTTTGCGCCTTGAAGTAGTCGCGCACGCTGCCCTTGGATCCGAGCGTCTCGTCGGAGTAGTTCTCTCCGTTGATGATCTGCTTGTAGAGGTCGAGCGTATGCTCTGGCTTGAACTTGGTGTCAGCAAAGTTGGCAAGGATGACAAGACATTTCTTCTTGCCCTGGAATTTGCTTCCCTCTGCCTTTTTCACCGGCATTGATGTGCGTGCCGACTCCAGGATGGCTTTCTCACGGGCTGCCTTCTGCGCCACCACAGCGTCGTATTCAGTCTGCAGAGCGGAAAGCTCCACCTTAGAGAACACGTCAGCTGCAGGAACCTGTCTGTAGCAGGCACCGTCGGCAGTGCGCCAATATGTGAGATGCTCGTCGCCCACGAGTTCTGCCCTTACGACAGAACCGTCGGCGAGAGTGATGTTGCGCCATATTCCCGGCTTCACCGGCATCGCCTGTATGGCGAGCGCGGCGAGAACCGCTGATATGGATAATAGGATTCTTTTCATTTTCTGTTATTTAAGGATTTTCTTTCCGTTCACGATATACATACCGCTCTTGAGCGCCTTCATGTCGGTGCCGAGGAAGCGGCCGTCGATTGTGTAGATGCGGTTGTCTGCCTTAGCCTGTGATGCGGCGTTCACTTCGGTGATGCCATCAACATCATCAGTTTTGAGGTTGTCCCATGGATTTGGAGTGTTGCTCAGCTCCACCTCACGCTTGAAGGTGAATCCCATTGTGCCGTCGGCATTTCTGTGGATATCGGTGATAGGCTTGCCCATGAGTTTCTTACCGTTCACGTTGGCGTGGTTGAGTGTAGCGGCAGGGTCTGACTTGTCTGTCAAACTGTTCACGTTGCCGTATGGGAAGCAGTTGTCGTCTGGATAATCGTCATAGTTGTAACCGTCGGCACAGATGATGGTGTATCTCGCATAGTCGCCGTTGGCGTTAGGAGCAATTCCGGTCCACACTCTCTCATCGTAGTCTACATAGTTCACGAGCAGACCTGTACCCTTGCGCTTTGCATCCCAACCCACGTTCTGGTGGTTTTCCAGGATATAGAACTCGTTCTTATAGCCCTCGTTATAAACGATGAAGAACTCGCCGCCCTCTGAGATAGGACCCATATTGTTTACAATGGTGTCGTTTGCCAACACCTTGGCGTTCTGCCATCCGGCAATCATACGCTCCAGACCTGTGTAGCAAGAAGGTGTGAAACCGTTGTCGATGAAAGAACCAACATCCATGAGGTCCCAAGTGCCCATTCCGAAACGTGTCTTGGTAGGGTCGTAGGCATCAGGGAATCCGAGGCAGTGTGAGAACTCGTGGCAGATGGTACCGATACCGCAGATGGTACCGCCTCTCTGCAACTCGCTACTGCAGGCATAGGTGTCGATCTTCACGCCGTCGAGGTTGATTGCCTTGCGATAGTCAGAAGCACTGAGCTTAGACTCATGTGGCCATACTGTTGTTGCTGCTCCGCCATCGTGCTCACCGAGTCCGGCATAAAGCACGAACACCTGGTCTACTTCTCCGTCGCCGTCCCAGTCGTAGTCGGCATAATTTACATCTGCATCTGCTGCCAATACTGCCTCAGCTATCATCTCTCCTGCCTTGGTGTCGCGGAGAACACCGCTGTTGGTGCCGTAATACCAGCGCTTGTGGCCAAGCATGTATGGACCTACAACGTCGAACTCGATATCGAGCTTGCCGAGACTCTGAGAGCGGAAATAATCTGCCACGCTACCGGTGAAGCCGAATTCCTTGTTGGTGTAGTTCTTGCCGTTGGCAACTTCCTGGAGGAGTTCTCTGGTGTGCTCAGGCTGGAACTGTGTAGACTTTCCGTCTGGATAGTTGACGAGGATGATGAGTCCCTTCTTCTTGCCTACGGCGATTGCCTTCTTGTGAGAAGTGCTGGCCTGGAGCTGGTTCTGGTTATAGAGTTTCTTCAGACGGGCGGCACGGTCTTGTGCCCTCTGAAGTCTCATCGGCTCTGTTGCCTTCAGCATACGAGCCACATCAACCGGCTTGAAGATGCCGGTCTCACCGTCTTCCACGTATGTCTTGCCGTCGGCTGCCTGCCAATAGCTTCCCCATTCGTCGCCCTTAAGCTCTACTCTAACTTCGGTACCGTCAGCGAGACGTACCGTTTTCCATTGTCCCGGTCTTGCGGGAGAAGCAAATGCCGTGAGAGCGGCAAATGCCAGTGCGCATAGTGTGTATATCTTCTTCATACTAAAAAAAAGGTAATGTTTGGGTACAAATTTACAGCTTTTTTAATTACCCTCCTACTTTTCAGCGATTTTCTTACTAATTATTTGACTTTGAGCTGATTTAGACGGGAGGAAAGGAGAAGGAAAGGAGGACGGACTGACGGACCGGAAAGAAGGAAAGATGCGAACAGAACAGGAGCCGGAGCAGTGCAAGGAGAAGCAGTCAAAACAGAGAACGGGCAAGCTTTCAAGGACTTTTGCCAACTACGATTGGCAACGGGGATAGGTATATGTCAAGACATTAGGCAGTTAAAGCTATTTAGCAGTCTACTTCTTGGAAAATATAAACAGATATTGTAATTTTGCACTCAAAAGAAACGGGATGACGACAAGACATGCATTTCTGTTATACCCGTTACACGGGGTGATGACAAGGACAAGCCTTCCGGTCAACCCGTCAACTCATCAACTGTAAACTGTTTAATATAACACATAAAAATTATCATGGCAAAGAAAGCTTTATTGATGATACTCGACGGATGGGGTATCGGCAAACATGGAAAGGGAGACGTGATCAACAACACTCCTACTCCTTATCTCGATTATCTTACGGCAGTAAGCGCCCACTCACAGCTCATGGCTTGTGGTGAGGACGTGGGTCTGCCTGACGGACAGATGGGCAACTCTGAGGTGGGACACCTCAACATCGGAGCGGGCCGCATCGTATATCAGGACCTCGTGAAAATCAACCGCGCCTGCGCAGACGGTTCTATCCTGAAGAACCCTGAGGTGGTGAACGCATTCTCTTACGCACAGAAGACCGGCAAGCGCCTTCACCTTATGGGACTGACTTCCACCGGAGGTGTGCACTCTTCTCTCGACCACCTGTTCAAATTCGTGGAAATCTCTAAGGAGTATGGTCTGAAGAACACTTTCGTACACTGCTTCATGGACGGACGCGACACCGACCCTAAGAGCGGCGTGGGATTCATCAAGGAACTGACTGACCACTGCGAGAAGAACGATGCCCACATCGCAAGCATCGTGGGACGTTTCTATGCCATGGACCGCGACAAGCGCTGGAACCGTGTGAAAGAGGCTTACGACCTGCTCGTAGAGGGCAAGGGAACAAAGGCTGCCGACATGGTGAAGGCTATGGAGGAGAGCTATGCTGCCGACGTGACCGACGAGTTCGTGAAGCCTATCTCAAACGCCAACGTTGACGGAACGATACAGGAGGGCGACGTGGTGATATTCATCAACTACCGCAACGACCGCGCCAAGGAGCTGACTCAGGTGCTCACACAGCAGGATATGCCTGAGGAGGGAATGCACACTATCAAGGACCTGCAGTATTACTGCATGACTCCTTACGACGCTTCGTTCAAGGGCGTACACATCCTCTTCCCGAAAGAGAACGTGCAGGACACTCTCGGTGAGTATCTCAGCAAGCAGGGCAAGAAGCAGCTGCACACTGCAGAGACTGAGAAATACGCTCACGTGACATTCTTCTTCAACGGCGGCCGCGAGACTCCATTCGAGGGCGAGGACCGTATCCTCGTGCCATCGCCAAAGGTAGCCACCTACGACCTCAAGCCAGAGATGAGC